>JAAEOI010000096.1 GCA_024244665.1 Bacteroidota bacterium
TCCTTCAGTGAATAGGTCTCTTCACCCGTCCCCATCGCAAAATTCAGGTCGTTGATATTGAATTCTTTCATCTGCATCTGCATGCTAAGCTTGTACAAAGGATCGGTCAGTATAAACGCCCCGCTAAGCTCCACGCCTCCCCCGCTCTCACCAGAAACATCCAGGCTATCAATATAGAAGATCTTATCGATGCTTGACCTGAACGCACCCTTTATATCATAAAGCGAATTTCCAGAAAAGCGCAATTCACCAATATCCAGGTTAAGATTGAAATTGGGAAATTCCATCTGATCCAGACGCTGCGGCTCCTCGGAATCTGAAGAAACTGCAGAAGCCAAAGAAACAGCAGAAGTGGCGGAGGTTGCGGAAACTGAGGAAGCGGAAGAAGCGGAAACTATTGAAACTGGTGACTCTGAAGAAACTGCAGAAGCCAAAGAAACAGCAGAATCCGGAAGAGGCGACTCCTTCAGCTCAATGGGGAGCTGGTAATTAAGCAGCTTGTCAAAATCCAGCAGGTCTGAATGAAGCTCCAAATTCCCGTAAAGATTTTCAAGGGATGAATCGGCGTAGTTCCCTATTAACGCACTCAACTTTAAATTACTCTCCCCAATGTTTCCCTCCAGGTTATCGATTAGCAGTTTATCCCCCTCTTTTTGTGCCCTGATCCTGAAAGAATCGATGGCCATAGGGTAGTACCTGAAATGCCATCCCATGTCTGTGATATCAACTCCGAAATCCTGATCCACGCTGTCATAAACAATACCCTCCACTGGAAAATAGGCGGAACCCTCCAGGTGAAAATCCTCCAGATACTCGGTCCGGTAGCTTTCAGGCAGAAGGAACCGTGACTTGTATATGAGCAGGTCCTCAGCCTTCATCATGGGAGAAGTGAGCTTGTAGTCAAAACCCACCATCTCACCGCTATCGCTGTTCATAAGTGCCTCCAGGTTAACCACTTTTCCTGAAAAAGAGAATCCGCTGCTACCGATGTTCCCGTTCAGATAGTGGAGCGACAGGGTATCGGTGTCAAAAGTGAGTGATGCACTCACATCAGAGATATCAGCATACACACCCAATCCGATCCCAAAACTATCCAGTTTAAAGTTGAATTCCGGAAGGGTGTCATGATCAAGAAACGCATCCAGTTCATCATTGCTTATACTGGCATCCGCCTTAAAGTGCAATCTGTTCAGCTCCTCACCCAACAACCCGACAATTACTGTATCGCTGGTAAGCCTTCCTGGAAGAATCCGGTTTGACGCAAGGGCCATTTCAATATTCACATCTCTCTCATAATCTAAAAGATAATGTAGGATGTTTTCAACTTTTACTTCAATCTCTGCACTGCTGCCGTTCCAGGTCAGCCCAAGGCCTCTGGCCCCAATCAGATCTCCATCCATAAAGACGGTTCCATATAACTCACTCAGCGTATCTTTTCCGTAGATTAGTCCAGCATTTTCCATTGATACAGTTACTGAACCGGCTTCATCCAGAAACTCACCGGTGGTGCGGTCAATAACTCCACCGAGACTGCAATCAAGCCGGACATGCCCTTCCAGTTTTTCCAGTTTTTCCAACTCAATCATCCGCTCCAGGCCCGTAAGATCCAGCTCACCGCGCAGCTCAAGATCAATCTCAGGTGTAACCAGGTTCGTTGCCCGGATATCACCATGCAAGGTTCCCTCGGGATATGTTGCTGAAAAACCCTTCAACTCAATCAGCCCTTCACTGAAATCTGCCTCTGCCCCATTTGTGGCATACAGCGCAAATGAAATATCCTTAATATCTCTCTGGATGGATTTTATCCTGAAACCCAATCCCTGAGCCTTTCCATTCACACGGATCACTGGAAGCTGTTCTCCCAAACTGCCGGTCACGCTCCCGTCAAGATGAATGGAGCCGGATCCGATCTGTTCTATCTCATCCAGATCGAGAACGCCAAGGAAAAGGAAATTCAATACATCCAACCCGGTATTTGTGGCCCGGAAGGCCATACTAATCCCAGGTTCATCAAGGAACTCATACATCCCCCATGTCTCCAGTTCAAGTCCGGCAATGGATAGTGCACTTGGTTTTATTTCGACACTTTTGCTCTCCGGATTAAACTGAATATGACTATTAAACCGAATATCACTCTTGCTTTCTACTTTGATTGTCTGGTACTTAATCTTATTTATATCAATATTTAATTCAATGCCCGCACTTATAATCTCCGGCAGGTAGCTGAACTGGCTTTCCAGGTGGTTTACCTGGATATTAACTTCGTCGCCAGTGGTAAGATCATGGTATAGAGCAAGGATATTTTTCATTTCAATCTTCTCCATATCAATGGTCCTTGTGGAATCAGCTGAACCGGCATCTTCCGGTTCCTCCCCGGGCTCATCCCCAAATCTCATCCCAAGAGCCTTTTCCAGGTTCATCAGGGAATCCGCATATACCTCAATTCTGACAAAACCATCTTCCAGCCGGAACTGTTCAACCCTGATATCCCCCCTGATCAGTTCAACGATATCAAGTGAGACATATAATTCATGAAGGTAGAGAATAGGTTCCTGATGCAGGGAATCGGACCGTACCGGTTTTTCGTACCAGGACACATCCTTCAACTGTACCACCGCGGCAGGAAAGTCCATCAGGGGAATCAGGTTCATTTGGCCCATATGTACCTCTCCCGGCTGGTTTTCATTCAGATAGACCAGGGCTTTTTTCATGATTACTCCCCGCCCCAGATAGAAAACAAGGGTAATCAGCAGAATCAACGCGAAAAATCCGCCCAGGATCCACCCCAACAACTTCCATATTTTTCGCTTTTTTCCGGCCAAAACCAGTCAAATAAAATTTAGTTTAAAAATAATAATATGCCGCAAATATTGCATATCCTTCAACTTGTTATAATTTTGAATCGAAAGTACACACAACTTAATGAAAAAAAGAGCATTACATATTGCCCTGGCTTTTGCCGGAATGACTTGCCTGACAACCAGTTGTGATTTATTGGAAGAGTGTGGAACCTGTGAAATGGTGACCATTGACGCTGACGACAATGAAACCCGAAGTACACCTCTGCCTTTTTGCGGTGAGGATCTTCAGGACAAAAAGGACTCTGATCCCAATACCATCGGCGGCATCACTACATACTGGGATTGCTACTAATACTGCACCCCAATCACAACCACATCATCGATCTGTTCCACGTCTTCCCTGTACGACTCAAAGGTCTGATCAAGGTGTAATCCCTGATCGATCATGGGCTTTCCCTGGATCTCAAGAAGCAGTTTCCTGAAGTTTTTTGCTAGAAACTTCTTCTGAGCCGCTCCCCCGAATTGGTCAGCATACCCATCAGAAAATGTATAAAAAGCATCTCCTTCCCGCAGCTTCACCTCATGCAGGGTAAAGGGTTCCATGACTATATGGATGGCCACTGGCATCTTATCTCCTTTAATCTGGTTCAGCTCACCGTCCCTGATGTGATAGAGGGGATTATTGGCCCCGCTGAACATCAGTGTGCTGTTTTTTCGGTTGAGTACACAAACCGTCATATCCATCCCATCCTTCATAACTCCTCCCTTCTCCTGTTTCAGGGCTTCGATGATCTTGGACCGGAGCCTATTTAAAATCTCATCAGGTTGTGTAATCCTCTTGTTTATCACGATTTCATTGAGCAGGCTGACTCCCAACATGCTCATAAATGCACCAGGAACCCCATGCCCGGTACAATCTGCTGTAATTATAACCAGGCTGCCGTCCACCTCTTCCACCCAGTAGAAATCCCCGCTAACAATATCCCTTGGCTTGAATAATACAAAATGCTCAATCTGATCGCTGAATAATTCAAGAGCAGGTAGTATGGCCCTTTGGATTTTCTCGGCGTACTCTATACTGTCGGTAATGTGCTTCTTCTGATAGGATATCTGGTCGCGCTGCGCCCTCAACAGGTTGTTTGCCCGTTTTTTATTTCGATAATTTCTCCATATGAAGTAGACCAGGCCAAAAACCAGCACCAGTGCAATAACCGCAGCCAAAATTATGATCTTCTGCTTCTGGATAGCTTCCGCCTGAAGAACGATTTTTTCATTCTGAGCTCCCAGCCTCTGATCCTGCTTCATGATCTCCTCCTCGCTTCTGAGAATGGAAATCTCCTTCTCCCTGATCCTCTTCTCCTGATCAGCCAGGGTCTCTCTGTGCCGGCGGACTTCATCCACCTGCTCCCGAATGGTCTGCTTCTGTCCCCCAATTTCGCCCTCCTGCTTTTCCAGCACTTCCGATTTTTTCTCAATCTCGTTTTCACGCTGCTCAACCTCCCCTCTCAGCTCCTCCAGGATCAGGCTATTCTCTTTTATCAACTCCTCCTGCCTGGTGATTTCATTCATCTGAAGGTCAATTAGGGCACTTTGCTGCTCGGTAATGCTTCTCTCAATCTGCAATTCATCCTCAACATCATCATACAGAGACTCCCAGTCCTCCAGGGTTTTTACAGCCTGTGCCAGGAACAGTTCACTAACAAAGAGCCCCTCCTGGTTCATCAGCACCTGGTTCGCTTCGAACCTTGGTTTTCCATCCACAACAACGAAATTGATCATGGAGGTCCTAAATGGATAGCCCTCCGAAATCAACAGGGTATTCCCGCCCAGCACCAGGTCAACCACATGCCCGATTGAATACCCGTCCGAACTGTTCACAAAGACCACACTACTGCTCTCCAGCTGCTCACGCCTTGCACACAAACGGATTTTTATGGGTTTCTGCTGTATGGTTTTCCTGATTTCTGAAAGTCTTTCCAATTCCCAATAGAGTTTATCATCGCGGTCAAGTACAGAAATGACAAATTCTTCCCGGTCATTGAATGACTCATCAAATCTGACATATTTGGAGATGTCCAGAATATAGAGCGCCCTGGTTTTATCGCTAAACCCATCCTGGGCCAAAAGGGCACTGCAGACCTGGCTTATCAGCACCAGGAAAATAGCATATCTGCATTTTTTCATGAAACAGTTCCAATGATTCATCCAACAAATTACTCTTTTTTTTATACTATTGCAGCATATACACTGATATCAGATGGACCTGGTAATTCTCATCATCATCATAATCTCGGCCCTTGTCCTGGTCCTGTTTTTACCCATCAGGGGAGCCCGGTCGTATCGCTACACCCCACCGTCAGAAAGGGTTCATGAAGCCGACGCCGTATTATCCAGACGATTGCTGACCCCCAGTACGGAAGCATATACCGATTACTATTCAAAATACCCGGAACGAAAAAAGGCTGATGACAAATCCCGCCAGTCACCCGGCCTCCTTTCACCCGGATCAAAGTACCATCATGCGGCTACCTTTGCTGCTGCCCGTTCCAATTTCCAGGTGATCGATTTTCTGGGCAACCTGACCCATGGTCAGGACCAGGCTGACGCCGGAATCCCAAACCAATCAACCCCGGAGTCTTCCGGTCAGGAATCCGCAAACCTATCAAATCCGAAGCCGGAACAGCTCAACCCGAAAAAAACAACCCGCTTCATCTCCGAGTGGATGAAACAAACGGGCGCTCACAGTGTTGGCTTCACACCCCTGAGAGATTACCACCTCTATTCTCACAAGGGGCGGGGTTCAGATGCTGGTGAACCCATCTTGAAATTGCATGAAAATGCCATCGCCATCACAGTGGAGATGGATTACGATATGATGCAGGCAGCTCCCCTGGGAAGTTCTGTTATGGAATCGTCCGAACAGTACCTCCGGTCAGGCGTACTGGCACTCAAACTGGCCGCTTTCATCAGGGAACTGGGTTATGAAGCGACTGCCCATATCGATGGCAACTACGAATTGATTTGTCCGCTTGTGGCCGTTGATGCCGGACTGGGCGTAATTGGCCGGATGGGACTTCTGATGACCCCTGACCTGGGTCCGAGAGTGAGGATCTCCGTAGTGAGCACCAATATGCCGGTGATACAGTCACCCTGCAAACCCGACCGGACTACCCTGCACTTTTGTGCCCTTTGCAAAAAATGCGTTGATAACTGTCCGGCCGCCGCCATTCCTGACGGACCACAAAAAAAGACTGAAGGGGCCTCCCGATGGCAGATCAATTCGGAGAAATGTTACCACTTCTGGACCATCTCGGGAACCGATTGCGGACGCTGTATGACTGTATGCCCATTTAGTCATCGTAACGATTGTTTCCACCGGTTCATTAGGAGGGGAATAAAAAATAATTTGGTTTTCCGACATCTGGCTCTTAAATTGGACGATGTTTTCTACGGCCGGAGACCTTCCATCGGGTCGTTGCCCGAGTGGGCGGAGACGAATGATTAAAAAATGACCGCTGAAGGATATATTGCCCTGGGCATAATTTTGCTCATGATTATCGCCCTGATAAAGGAGATTCTACGACCGGGACTCATCCTGTTTTCTGCTCTTGTTATATTCCTGGTCTTCGACATTCTCTCGTCCGAAGAGGCCCTTTCCGGCTTCTCCAACAAGGGTATGATCACCGTGGCCCTCCTTTTCCTGGTCAGTGAAGGTGTAAAAGAATCAGGATTTCTCAACAGGCTTGGTGCGGTAATCCTGCCTAAAAAGAGAAAGCCAATTCCCCGTCTGCTCATGCAGATCATGATCCCCGTTTCGGCCATATCTGCTTTTCTGAACAACACACCCGTAGTGATCATCTTCGCACCCCTGTTGAAAAAGTGGGCCGACAAGATGAGCCTCCCGTCACAGAAATTCCTGATTCCTTTATCCTACGCCACAATTTTCGGCGGAACCTGTACGCTGATCGGGACCTCCACAAACCTGCTGGTTCACGGAATGATGCTGGAGAGGGGAATGGCCGGACTGACCATGTTTGAACTGGCCAAGGTAGGACTGTTCATTGTATTCTTCGGATTCATTTACATGAACCTCTTCTCCAACAGGCTGCTCCCGGGTGAAAAAATTCCAAGATTCAGTTTTCCCAACGACACCAGGGAGTACTATTTTGACCTCTACCTTCCTGAAAACAGTAACCTTATCGGCAAGGAGATTGAAAAAAGACGCCTGCCTGGATTGACCGAGTTCTCTGTCAGGACAGTATTCAGGGCCGGTAAACTGATCCGGATTTCCAACTCCCCCTTCACCCTTGAAGCTGATGACAAGCTGATCGTGGCAGGAAGTGCAGAGGATGTGGGGTACCTTACCCAGTCGACCGGAATTAAACTGAATGCCCTGAAAAATGTAAATCCCGAATTCCTGAAAAATTCCCTGAAACAGGTTGAGGTGGTGATCGCCCCCCGTTTCCCAGGCATTCAGCAAACCCTTGGCGAATTCGATTTCTTCGGCCACTATAATGCCGTAGTCATGGCCGTACACAGAAATGGTGAACGAATCACAACCAACCTGGAAAACCTGGAGCTGAAGGCAGGTGACAACCTGATGCTTCTGACCACCGATGATTTTACCAGGTACTGGGGCGAATCCCGTGTCTTCTACATGGCATCTGAAATTGGTGAAATGGATGATTCCAAGGACCGCCGCCGCAGGTGGATCGCCATGATCCTGGTCACATTCATGATCGCCGGTGCCACCCTTGGCAGGTATATCCCCACCCACGACAAGAACCATTATGACATGTTCTTCTTCGCCGCAGTCACAGTAGTCCTGATGGCCCTGATGAAGATCTTCACTCCAAAAAAATACACCAAGCCCGTCAACTGGGATGTCCTGATCACCATCGCTGCTGCCATCGGTATCAGCAAGGCCCTCCAGAATTCCGGGGCAGCTGATTTCATTGCACGAAACACCATCACCATTTCCCAGCGCTTCGGCCCCATCGGTGTCATGGCAGCCATTTTCATTATCACCAACATCTTCACCGAGATTATCACTAACAACGCTGCCGCAGCCATCACTTTTCCCATTGCCTACGCTGCTGCCACCCAGTTGGGTGTTGATCCCAAACCCTTCTTCATCACCATTTGCATAGCTGCCTCAGCCAGCTTCTCAACACCCATCGGCTACCAGACCAATCTGATCGTCCAGAGCATTGGCAACTACAAATTCAGCGACTACTGGAAGATCGGCCTGCCGCTCAACATCCTGGCACTAATCATCTCCTTGCTGGTCATTCCCCGTTTTTGGCCTTTTTAGAACAATACTCAGTACTCAGGGGACAGTACACAGTACTCAGTACTCAGTACACAGTACTCAGTGCTCAGTATACAGTGCTCAGTGGGCAGTACACAGTTCTCAGTGCTCAGTGGGCAGTACACAGTACTCAGTACACAGTGCTCAGTGGGCAGTACACAGTATGCAGTGCTCAGTGGGCAGTACACAGGGGACAGTGCGCAGGGCTCAGTGCGCAGGGGAAAGTTGTTCGAGAGACTTGATCAGCCCCGTTAGTATTTTGCTGACCTCCACAGTATCATTCATTAATAAATCATGCTCCTCCATTTTCAAATAGGAAAGCTCAAGTGCCAAATACAGCATGGATTTAATTTCTGCACAAGAACCCTTGGCTATATATAAGAATTGCCTGAACTCCTTATTAGTCTGCCGTTCGAATCCCTCAGCAATATTATTCATGATAGATACTGAGGCCCTTTGAATTTGATCCCGAAATCCAAAATCCCGACTTCCCAAAAACAGCCTGTAGAGATTTAGCGTCAAATCCTTAGATTTTTGCCAGGCCAGAATATCCTCAAATCGACTGAATCCCATACTTAAATCATAAAATTATACTCCCCGTAATCCCATCCATCTCATCCTATGTACTGAGTACTGTGCACTGAGTACTGAGCACTGTCCACTGTGTACTATCCCCTGTGTACTGAGTACTGTGTACTGAGCACTGTCCACTGTGTACTGTCCCCTGTGTACTGTGCACTGTCCAATGAGCACTGTATACTGTGTACTGAGCACTATCCCCTGTGTACTGAGAACTGTGTACTGAGCACTGTATACTGTGTACTGTGTTCTGTCAATACCCTGCTGCCTGCCCATCCTTCCTTGACTCTGAGGCACCGAAATAGACTCCGTTTTGCTCATCCCATAAAATGGCCTGGTAACCGCCATAACCACCAAGAGAATACTGTACCGTATGTCCCCTGCGAACGAGTTCCCGAATGCTTTTGTGGGGGATTCCCGACTCCAGGTATACTATACCTCCATCCGTCATTTTTGTGCCGGTTGGCTGGGACGAACCTCCATGGCGGATTCGTGGCGCATCGCCTGCTTCCTGCAGGTTCATGCCAAAATCGATCATGTTTATTACAATCTGTGCATGCCCCTGTGGCTGCATGGATCCTCCCATCACACCAAAACTTATCCATGGTTTTCCCTCTTTTGTAATGAAAGCAGGTATGATGGTATGGAAGGGCCTTTTCCCTGGCTCATAAACATTGTTATGGCCCTCCACAAGGGTGAAAAGCTCTCCCCGATCCTGCAGGATAAAGCCGAGTCCAGGGGGACACATCCCCGATCCAAGTCCACGGTAGTTGCTCTGTATCAAAGAGATCATATTTCCTTTCTCATCAGCAACGGTCATGTAGATGGTATTGCCGTGCTCTACCTCGCCGGCATCCAGGTTTCGGGAAGCGCGCTTCGGGTTGATGAGCTCCCTCCTGCCATTGGCGTATTCCTTTGAGATCAGCTTATCCACCGGCAGGTCATTGAAAGCCGGATCGGCATAGTATCTGGCCCGGTCCTCGAAGGCCAGCTTCTTGGCCTCAACTAAGTGGTGGATGTATTCAGGACTTCCAAAACCCATGGAAGCAATGTCGTATGCTTCCATGATATTTAATATCTGAAGCGCAGCAATTCCCTGTCCGTTTGGAGGAAGTTCCCACACATCGTATCCACGATAATTGGTACTTACCGGCTTGACCCACTCCGAAGTGTGATTTGCCAGGTCATCATAGGAGAGAAATCCTCCCTGTTCCTTCATAAATGCATCAATTGTCCGGGCAATATCCCCTTTATAATAAGCATCACGGCCTCCTTTTGCAATTTTTCCCAGAGTATTTGCCAGGTATGGATTTTTAAAGATTTCTCCTTTGGAAGGTGTCTTTCCTCCTGGCATATATACTTCAGCAACATTAGGAAACCGGCTCAGACTTCTGGCCCCGCCAGCCCAGTAATAGGCGATCAATTCGGTGACAGGGAAACCCTCCGTTGCATAATCAATTGCCGGCTGCAGAACCTTCTCCATCTTCATGGATCCGAATTTTCCATGCAATTCGAACCATCCATCCACGCAGCCCGGGACAGATACAGGAAGCGGCCCATGAGAAGGAATCTTATCATATCCGTTCTCCTTAAAATAGTCAAGGGTAAGTGAACGTGGCGACCTCCCGCTGGCGTTAAGACCATATAGTTGTTCCGTCTCTGCATCCCACACTAGGGCAAACAGGTCTCCCCCGATTCCATTCCCGGTAGGCTCCACAAGTCCAAGTACAGCATTGGCTGCAATTGCAGCATCAATGGCATTCCCTCCTGCTTTCAGGATGTCAAGAGCAACTTGTGTGGCTAGCGGCTGACTTGTGCAGGCCATTCCGTGCCTGGCAATTACTTCCGATCGGGTGGCAAAAGGTTCCCCTGTAAGACGGTCCTGTGTGTAGGAAATTGCATTGAGCAATACCAGGCCAACAGTAATAGCAACTCTTCTCATATCTGTTGTTTATGTGTTCAGCAATAGAAATATCGTCAGAAAAATACAATAAATGCAAAATAAAACCCCTCCCGAATCTCCGGAAGGGGTCAAAATCTCCTCACACTGCGCACTACGCACTGTGTACTGTCTACTGAGTACTGAGTACTGAGTACTGCGCACTGTCTACTGAGTACTGAGTACTGTACTATTTCTCTTTTATCTTATACACCCTTACCCAATCGATCTCCATAGCTGAGGGGAGCCCTTTTTCGGAGGCATCCTGTTTCAGATTGGACGAGAAGTTGATATACATCTCTTCCTGGGGCACTCCCGAGGACTGGGTTTTGAAGATTTTGTTGTTAATCTTCCAGACCAGCTTGTTGGGCGACCACTCCAGTGAATATATGAAGTATGTATCGGCATACTTTGAACCGCTGGTTTTTGATATCGATTTGTGATGGGAGCCGGACTTGCCCCAGAAGTAGTTTGAGTGGAGCTTTCCATTTTCAAACCTGGCCACGTCGACGTGGGGGAGCATGCCGTCGGACACCATCCAGAACGCCTGGGCCACAGTTCCGGCGTCCATCTTAACCTTGGCCTTGAAGATGCCAAACTTTTGCCTGAAGCTTTGAGCACTACTGATCATACCGCTGGTATAATCGAACTCCTCCATCACAAAACCCTGGTGGCCTCTCCACACAGGTCCCTCAGTTTTAACAGCCTTAGTTACAATTCTTGCCTTGTTATCGTAGAACTCTATGTTATCACCATTTGTGGGAAAGCTCTTGTCATCCTCCATGGCAAATGAACTATTCATTCCCTTGTCGCCCCAGTAGTAACGGGTCATCCATTTGGAGGTGTCAAGCTTGCTGTCGTCGAATTTCTCATCAAAAGTGAGGTCCCACTTCTCAATCTCCTTAAAGGGGTACTTCTTCTTTGTTTTAAAATACCAGACAACCTTTTCCGATTTTTTCAAAACACGATATTCCGTCTCATTATGATATTCCTCCGAATCCTTAAATTCGGATTTTTTAATCTTCTTCTTCCGCAACTGGAAATTGCTGGATTTTACCTCCTTTTCAAGCTCCAGGTATCGATTAAACTCCTCGGAGCTTTCATAATCCTTGAAGGCCTGGAAATCTGCCCTTAACTGATCATCGGCCGATTCTACTTTCTCTGTGGCGGGGATCATCCCCAGCAAAAAACTTAAGCTTGCCATAATTGTGATTGCTTCATTTACAATGACTAAAGATATAAAAAAATCATCTCCGGTATGCTCTGCGCCGGCTTTTAAAGTAATATACACCTTCGACAGAGATAATGAACTGTGAATATTTTGACAGGATGTATTTCGTCGAAATATTCATATCCCACCTTGAGCCCATCCGTAACTCAAGGCCTGCCCCCAAGTTGCCTCCCACTGCGAAAACATTCTCATTATCAGGGGCGTAATCCGGAATGGGATATTTAGGATCGGTCTGGGCCACAACCGAATTCAGGTAGGTAAGATTTCCACCTGCAAATACAACAATCTTCAATGTTCCCTCCTTAAGAACCATGTATTGCCCGTCCAGGTCCCCCATGAACATGTAGTTGGTCAGTGAAAAGTTACCAGCATCAAGTATATTTCGGTTGAAGGCGGTGATTGTGGGCACAATGTGAATGGTGCTTTTCGGGTCAAGTGCAATCCAGGTTTTCACTTTCAGACCGGGATTCCCCATCTCGGTTGAATTATACTGGAATCCTGAGGCAAAACAGAGGCCTGCACCCATCCTATAAATCTGGGCTGATAGATTACTGCTAATACCTGTGATAACCAACAGGCTAACAATCAATCCGAATTTTAACTGGATCTGCTTCACACGGGCTGTTTTCGAGTATTCGTTTTTGATTCTACGGTTCATAAACAATATTGTTTCAAACTTAAAACAATAAAACCATTGTAAACATCAACTTATTAAAAAAGTGCTAAATTTGTATTAGCTAAAAGAAAGACTTATAATACACACAAACAATATCTTTTAATGTCAAAGATTATAGGAGAAATCATACAGGTAATCGGACCTGTAGTTGATGTGAGTTTTGAAGAGACCGGGAACGAGCTCCCCAATATCAACGAAGCACTGGAAATTGAAAAAAGCGACGGCACGAAAATAATACTTGAGGTCCAGCAGCATATTGGTGAAAGCAGTGTCAGGACCATCTCCATGGACTCAACCGACGGTCTGCAACGTGGCCTGAAAGTTGTTGCCACCGGCCATCCCATCATGATGCCCAAAGGTGATAATGTTAAAGGCCGCCTCCTGAATGTGATTGGTGAAGCCATTGACGGAATTGGTGCAGTGGATAAGAGTGGCGGATACCAGGTGCACAACCACCCCCCCAAGTTCGAACACCTTTCCACCGAGACTGAAGTCCTCTTCACCGGAATTAAGGTAATTGACCTCCTGGAGCCCTATGCCAAGGGTGGAAAGATTGGTCTGTTTGGCGGTGCCGGAGTTGGGAAGACCGTGATCATCATGGAGCTGATCAACAATATTGCAAAGAAATATGAAGGGATTTCTGTATTTGCTGGTGTGGGAGAGCGGACCAGGGAAGGGAATGACCTTCTCAGGGAGATGATCGAATCGGGTGTTATCAAATATGGAGAAGCATTTGAAAAGAGCATGGAAGAGGGATCCTGGGACCTGAGTAAGATTGACCATGAGAAACTGGACGACTCACAGGCCACCCTGGTGTTCGGGCAGATGAATGAGCCTCCCGGAGCCCGTGCTACCGTAGCTCTTTCAGGACTTGCCGTTGCAGAATCGTTTCGAGACGGTGACGAGGAGTCTGGTGGAAGGGATATCCTTTTCTTCGTTGACAACATTTTCCGTTTCACCCAAGCCGGATCCGAGGTATCAGCACTTCTGGGCCGGATGCCATCGGCGGTTGGGTACCAACCTACACTGGCCACCGAAATGGGATTCATGCAAGAGCGGATCACTTCTACAAAGCGAGGATCCATCACATCCATCCAGGCCATCTATGTGCCTGCTGATGACCTGACCGACCCTGCTCCGGCAACTACTTTTGCACACCTGGACGCAAATACTGTTCTCAGCCGTAAAATTGCCTCCCTTGGTATCTATCCTGCTGTTGATCCGCTGGATTCAACTTCCAGGATCCTGAAAGCCGATGTGGTAGGCGATGAGCACTACAACACAGCCCAGCGTGTGAAAATGCTGCTCCAGCGCTACAATGAACTTCAGGATATCATTGCGATCCTGGGTATGGATGAACTTTCTGAAGAGGATAAACTGGTTGTTCACAGGGCCAGGAGGGTTTCTCGCTTCCTGAGTCAGCCCTTCCACGTTGCTGAACAATTCACCGGAATACCAGGTGTTTTTGTCAATATTGAAGATGCCATTAAAGGATTCAACATGATCATGGATGGTGAACTGGACGAATATCCCGAGGCTGCCTTCAACCTGGTGGGAACCATTGAGGAGGCTGTTGAGAAGGGTAAGAAATTGATTGCCGAAACCAAATCTTAAGAGGTATGTTGCTTGAGATCATTGCACCGGATCAGGAGTTATACTCAGGGGAGGTGGACCTTGTTCAGGTTCCCGGATCCAAGGGATCTTTCCAGATCCTGCGGAATCATGCCCCTATAATCTCTACCCTGGAACAGGGTCGTATTAAAATCGTCGATCTTAAGGGAGGGGTTTCCTTTTTCGACGTGAATGGAGGAGTAGTTGAAGCAAAAAACAACAAAATTATTGTTCTTGCAGAAAACGCTAAGAAATAGTCTTGTTATAAGCATTACTTTATTGTTCCTGGTTGTCATTCTTTCAGCCTACAACGTGGTCAGGAATAATAAAGTTAGCTTCTCATCAGCCGACGGCCTACTGCTCACAGCCGATGAGTATATAATCGAGCAGGATAATCCCTACATCATTCTTTTCCACCAACAGCAGTCGAGCCGGGGAGAGTACAATACAATTGCCCGGAAGCTCTGTAAAATGGATTACAACTGCCTTGCTGTTGATATCCGTAACGGGGGGAGTGACAATTTTGTTTCCAACGAATCGGTCAAACGTTGCAGGGAGAGTCGCTGTAAACTTGGAATCTCCAACGTGGAGGAAGATATCCTGGCAGCCGTCAATTTCGCCTATGAAAAATCCAAACTGCCTGTGGTCCTTTTTGGCAGCGGCATCAATGGCTCCCTCTGCCTCAAGATAGCAAAGGAAAATAATTTTGTCAGGGCCGTGGTGGCTCTGAGCCCAGGTGAATATTTCCTTCCCGAAATAAGCATTCGCGATACCATTACCGACCTTCGAAAACCAATTTTCGTATCATCCAGCCTGTCCGAATTTCCATATGTAGAAGAGATCGTATCAGGGGTTTCTAAAGACTACGTTAAAACTTTTGAACCCAGGATGGGAGAAGGCGGAAGGGGCACCATCTCCTTAAACAGCGATACCGAAAATCACTCGGAATACTGGCTGGCCCTGTTGCTCTTCTTCAAGGACCTTGTATAAATGGTTAAATTTCTTGTTGTTCGCTTCAGTTCCATTGGAGATATTGTGCTTACCACACCGGTTGTAAGGCACCTGAAAAAACAGGTTGAAAACGCCGAAGTCCATTTCCTGACAAAAGAATCCTACACCTCTCTTCTCGATGCCAATCCCTATGTGGATAAGGTGCACTCCTTTGACGGAAATATGAAATCCTGCCTCCACACTTTGAAGAAGGAGGGATATGATTACATCATCGATCTGCACCACAACACCCGTACCGCACGGATCAAGCTTGGACTGAAGCGGATGGATTTCTCAGTGAAAAAATTGAATGCCCTGAAATGGCTCTATGTGAATTTCAATATCAACCGGCTTCCCGCTATCCATATGGTGGACAGGAACCTGGAGACCATCAGGATGTTCATTGATGAACAGGATGACGGCGGACTGGACTATTTCATTCCAGAAGATGGGAAGGTAGAACTTCCGGAACTTCACCCCGGATTTGCAGACGGATATCTTGCATTGGCAATTGGAGCCCAGCATGAGACCAAAAAATTACCCCCTGAGTCGCTGATTGCACTTTGTAAAAAGCTATCGGTACCGGTGATGATCCTGGGTGGACCCGGTGACCGTGAAACCGGCGAATCTGTGGTGAAGGCCCTGCCCGGAAAGCAGATTGTAAACGGATGCGGAGCTTTCTCCATCCACCAGTCAGCCTTCCTGATGGAGCAATCACGGGTACTGATCACCCACGATACCGGCCTGATGCACATTGGAGCGGCTCTGGGTAAAAAGATCATTACCATCTGGGGGAACACTGTTCCCGAATTCGGAATGTATCCCTACCGGGCCGATCCCTCATCGGTCAATTTTGAGGTCCCCAACCTGAAATGCAGGCCCTGTTCGAAAATCGGGCACCAGAGATGTCCAAAAAAACACTTCAGATGCATGCTTGACCAGGATCTGGATGGTATTGCAGTATCAGCAGAAAGTCTCTTCAGCAAAAAAGCATAAGGAGTATTACAGGGAAAGCAGCTGTTTACTGTGCCACGAAAGAGTAAGTAACTATGGCGCGTTGCTTCGCCGGGGCAGAGATATCAATCCGGAAAAGGGATGAACGGGCAGCAGAGAGGGCAGCATCGGCAAAACAGACCTTGTCAGTACCCTCAATGGCTCCCTTAATTTCAGAATTGAGGACAGTGCCATCGGGTGCCACCGTGATCGCCACCCGTACCAGGCCGGATCCCTGGCAGCGGTAAACCGGAATGGTCAGATCAACCTTTTTTCTTTGAAGGGGTTCATCAATAAACTCGTAAGTGATAGTGGTGGGGCCGGTGAACTCTCCCTGCTCCTCATCGTCCGACTCTTCTGCAGGCGGTACATAATCGGCTGATGCAAGTATGGCCTGCAGCTCCTCCAGTTTCTCCCTGTCCTCCTGGTTACGAGCCTGTTCAATCTGATCGAGCAGATCATTCACATAATCATCTGTTGAGATATCCTGGCTGAACTGGTCCTCCGCATTCACATTAACTGCACGATTACTTGCAGCTTCACGTTGACGCATCACCTCTTCGAGCCACTCTGCGGATACATCTATCTCCTCCTTGTCCAGGAAATCCTCAACGGTCTTTTCCTGGAACTCAAGATTTATACCTATCTCCAGGCCCCGCTTCATGACCTCAACCCGTGAAAAAAGAAGAACAATCAGCACCACCAGGTGAAAAATGAGGGTATAGAGAATCGAATTCAGGTTTTTCCTGAAAAATTTCTTTATCCCCTGACGGCCGTATGAAAAAAGCTCCTCCATCCTGCTGCAAAATTAGTTGATTTCGATGGAATAGAGCCACTCGATCATTGATCTCCCAGTTTCCGGTTTAAAGATGTACCTTAATCCCGTGGATATCGGGAAGGGGATTCGCAATAGATTAAGGTCCACCAGGAGGTCGGCCCCTATGGTGGTGTAATTTCGGTTTTCATAACGATTGGAGGGCTCTGTGATGATCACATCGGTTCCCCTGAGATGATCGGCCCATATACCTCCCCGGATTCGTTTCAGGTAAAGAAGAGAAGTAAGCTCAAGGTCCGGGTAAAGGAAAGGAAAAACATAATCGGCACTGTACCTGGTCAGCACCCTGCCAAATACTCCATGATAACCGCGGGGCATGGTCATCAGGTTCAGGAAGGCTGGCCTGGCCTGATCCAGCAGATACTGCCTCTGGTGTTGAAGGGATAGTCTGAGGGTCTGATGTTTCAAAAAGCCCGGCAGGTAGGCTGTGATTCCATCAATCGCTACTGCACCATAGACCCTGTTATCAAACAGAGAATGGTAGAGACCGCTTGAAGCCGAAAATCCAATACGGGGTAAAATATCCCGGGTACCCTTCCTGAGGTAGGAGGTAGCGTAGAAACTATGATAGAGGTAATGCCCACCAGGGCGATAGCTGTCCTCCTCCTCAATAAACTGAAGATCTCTTTTGTACTGGTAGTCGATCCGTGGCTGAAGCAGAGTCAGGAACTTCCCGGTATTCAATCGAAAAGGGATGTAGACTTGTGCGGTAACAGAAATATCCTGGGGAAGCATCATGGCCGTATCTGCCTCCTGATCCAGAAGAATTATATCAGGTTCGCCTCCATAATCGAAATAGAGATTAAAAACCGGGTAGCGACCTTTAAGCTGGATACCCGAGTGAAACATATGATATCCCTTGCTGTACTCGTAGCCGATCTGGCTCACGGCTGAACTCAGCTGGTTTTGTGAGATTAGTGACATTCCCAAACTGACCGGCAAATCTCCTGGTGCAATTGTCAGGTCGGGATTCATGTAATCCACATAGAGAGGCAGCCATGAATGAATATTAAACAGGTGAGCGATCTTTGAGTATCTCTTCACCTGGTAGGAGGTGCTGTTTCGGACGTGTGTGGTGTCACGGATGCTGGTATCGCCCTTTCCCTGCACCACGGTGGTCAGATCATAATCCAGTTGCTCGGTGTGGTCTCTGGCCTCATCTAAGGGCTTCCACATAGCCTTGTCCAGAGGTAGCTCAGCAATTTTATAACCTTTTGCTGTATAGTTGGAATAGTAGAGCCTCTTCCCATCGGCCGAAATCCGGGGATGGAAAGCGCCAAACCTGGAAGAGCTTACCTGGAAGCTCTCCCGCATGGGAACATGATAACAATAAATGTTGTCGATCCCCGAAAATGTACCACTGAAAAAGATCCTCTCCCCAGCCACCGCCGGAAAGGAGATATCATCCTCCCCGGCATCAAAAAGATGATCCCATGATCCTGACCCCAGGTTGTAACATACCAATGATTTCCCGGTTTCGACCGACCGGACCAGCACAATGGAGGAGTCAGTATTCATCCAGGCAGGATGCTGAATAAAGAGGTTCCCGGGTGAAGGTACCCTGCTGAGTACGGTTCCGTCCATCCCAAGGATCACCAGGCTGAACCGCTGTAAATCAGTATGCTCGATAACAGCCACCTTCGATCCGTCGTTTGATACAGCAGGAGAATAGTACCGGGTCTTCTTCTCCAGTGTCTTCACCTTCCCGGAGGCAATCTCACAGCTTCGTATCACAGAGTAGTTCCTGTTGCTCCACCGTGTATCGGAGACAAACTCATCCCACACCACATGAGTGGCCGATACACTTATCCTGCCCGAGCTCATGAATCCGGGCCGGAAGATTCTCTTCTCCCTCCCCTTCTGGTCCAGTATTATGAATTCCGGGATCTGGTCCATCCCGCTCCTGAAGGTAATTAAGAGAGAATCAGATATGGGGTGAGGATGCCTGTAATTGGTGAAATGCTTGCTCTCCCGGCCTCCACTCTGAATGTTCCATTCTGAATAGGGTGTATGAATCCGCGCTGAATCGGTTCGCGACCAGTGCTCCCGGTACTCATCCAGAGCATTCCGGTAGAATTGCTTTTTGGATTTGAGCCCATAGTTTCTCATGCTGAACAGGGTCGGATTCAAGAGGAAAGGTTTACGCGCCGCGCTGTTCTGAAAATCGATCCAGAAGCTGTCCCCATAACTCCGGCGTCCGTGCCTCACCATAAGATAGCCAAGCTGGTAGTGGTTGGGAATATAGTGCCTGAAAGAACCCATGACAGCCTTTGAGAAAGAGTAGACACGATTTGCCTCAAGCATCTGTGCTTTCAACTCCATCTCGAAGGAGGGCTGCCGGCCACGTCCGCTGGCTGACAGTCTAGTTTCGGAATCCACCGCATCTCCTTCAAGGTACCAATAGGGAAGGAATATTGCCATGGCTCCCACCATCTGCTCTCCCCCCAGGTAGTAGAGACCCTTGCTGAATCCCTGGTTGAGTTTGTCAATCTGAACTGCGTGGCGGCCTTCGTGAAGGGCAAGTTGGGTAAGCCAATCCTGATTATAACTGTTGGGATCGGGGTTGGTAAATATCTCAAGCCGTTTTGGGGCCCACACGAATACACCATTTGAAAAACTGGATTGGTTGTGTATAATCACTGGCATGTGACTGTGATTATGATCCAGAGCCTTGCCCAGGAAAGGGTAGCAGGATTCAATGCGGTAGGCAAAGGCTTCGGCCAGGCTGTCCACTCCCTCTGGAAAAATCACCTGGTAATTGGGAGTTTCGAACTGGTACCAGCGCAGCTTTCCTGCATCCTGGCCCCACTGGTAGAACTGACCCGTCACCACGGCAGGTAGAAACAAAAGCAGGATGGCTTTCATCCTGCTTTTGTGACAAAAAAGGTATAATAGGTGGTTAGTTTTCAGCAAATTTTACCTGGTAACCATTTGAACGCAGATATGCATAGGCACGCTTGCGCACATCCCCGTATAACATGATATCATACATCTTCGATGATCCGCAGGTATGGCACACCCCTTGTAATTCATCCTCAATTATCAGCAAATCGATACGCCTTCCCACGAAACCGGTGATGTAGGTGATGGTGGCACCATCCATTTTACGTTTATCCAGTCCTACAATGAGGTTCTGGTTTTCAGGAGGTAAAGTTTTAGGCTCTCTTATGTTGGCAAGCTCGAACTCAAACTCAGGATAGTCAGTATAAAGAATCTGATCAGGATCATTAATCGGTTTAACACCCATGGCGTTGCATTTAATGAACCCCAAATATAGACTCCATTTTTGATTCTGTCAATAAATTCAAATAAAAAAGTCTTAAATTCGTGCCAGTCAAAACCCGAAGAGATCAATTGGATCCTATGCAATTCAAGCAACAAAATCTTATCCTGGGCTGGGTGAGCTTTTTCATCGCCCTCATCGTATATCTCCTCACTCTTGAACCCACAGTCAGCCTGTGGGATTGTGGTGAGTTCATTGCCAGTTCCTATAAATTGCAGGTGGGGCATCCCCCGGGAGCACCACTGTTCCTGATCATCGGGCGTATCTTTTCGCTTTTTACTTCCGATACCGACCAGGTGGCAAAAATGATCAATGCTGTATCAGCATTTGCCAGTGCCTTTACCATCCTGTTTCTGTTCTGGACCATCTCACACCTTCTGAAGAAGATGGTTAATAACAGTATCCTTATCCTCGGAAGTGCTTTTGTGGGTGCCATGGCCTATACCTTCTCCGATTCATTCTGGTTCTCAGCAGTTGAAGGTGAAGTTTACGCCACATCATCCCTCTTTACCGCCGTGGTATTCTGGGCTATCCTGAAATGGGAAAACGTGGCCGATGAGCCGGGATCCAACCGCTGGCTGGTCCTGATCGCCTACCTTATTGGCCTCTCCATCGGGGTTCACCTGCTAAACCTGCTGGCCATCCCCGCCATCGTACTGGTCTACTATTTCAGAAAATACCAGGTTTCACGAAAAGGACTCATTTATGCCCTTGGTATCTCAATGGCAATCCTTCTGCTGATCATGTACGGGATTATTCCCGGAATTGTCAAAGCAGCAACCGTGGTGGAGAAACTATTCACCAATTCGCTGGGATTTCATTACAACATAGGATTGATGGTTTACCTGGCACTGCTGCTGGGAGCATTGATTTTCGGTATCTACCGTACCCAGTATGTGAAAAAAAGCGTACTCTGGAACACTGCCCTGATCTGCATCACAGTAATATTGATCGGTTACTCATCCTACGCATTGATTATGATCCGCTCTCTGGCAGCTCCGCCAATGAACGAAAACCGTCCCGAAAACGTTTTCGCGCTGCTCTCCTACCTCAACAGGGAGCAGTATGGTGACCGGCCGCTGATCGTAGGGCACCTGTACAATGCCGAAGTCCAGGATATTGAATACAAGAAACCGGTTTATGTCCTGGACAAGGAGAAAAATGAGTACGAGATGGCTTTCCGGAAACCTGAACTGGTCATGGCAGGCAGCAAGGTGCTTCTTCCCAGGATGTACAGCAGGGAGGCCAATCACAGGCAGGCCTACCAGGAGTTTGGGTCCATCAAGGATCCCAACAATCCCTCCTACATGGATAACATTGAATTCATGTTCCGCTACCAGGTGGGGCATCTGTACCTGAGGTACTTCATGTGGAATTTTGTGGGACGGCAAAATGATATCCAGGGGCACGGAAACGTACTTCACGGCAACTGGATCAGCGGAATCCCCATTATCGATGCCCGGATTGGCCCCCAGAAAAACCTCCCTGAGAGTATGAAGGATCATCCCTCACGAAACCGCTACTATTTTCTCCCCTTTCTGCTCGGTTTAATCGGGTTGTTCTTTCATCTGGATAAAAATGTACGGGATTTCTGGGTGGTCATGAGTCTCTTCATCCTCACCGGCCTGGCCATTGTGATCTATCTAAACCAGACACCCTACCAACCAAGGGAGCGGGATTATGCTTATGCGGGGTCCTTCTATGCCTTTGCAATCTGGATCGGTATCGGGGTAGCAGGGATTTACAGGATTTTACGTTCGAAACTAAAGGAAAATCCATCGGCCATTGCCGCTGTGGCTCTCTCTCTCCTGGCGGTTCCGGCGCTTATGGCAGTGGAAAACTGGGATGATCACGATCGTTCGGGAAGGTACACCGCAAGGGATATTGCCAGGAACTACCTGAACTCCTGCGATAAAGATGCCATCCTCTTCACTGTGGGTGACAATGATACTTTTCCCCTGTGGTACGTTCAGGATGTGGAAGGGATCCGGGAGGATGTTCGTATCGTGAACATGATGCTTTTCAATATGGACTGGTACATCGATCAGATGCGCTGGAAAAACTACAGCTCCGAGTCGCTGAAATTTACACTGCCGGAAAGCAAATACAGGAACGGGACCAACAACTCCATTTATGTAAGGGAAAACGAGGGCTGGGCACCTGTGGATTATCTTCTCACCTTTGTTAAAAGCGATGATCCAAGGACAAAACTACCACTTCGCTCCGGTGAAAAAGTGGATTTCATCCCCACGCAGAGACTGATCCTCCCTGTGGATTCAGCCACCGTGGTTTCCAACGGTACCATGCGACCGGGCGAAGAGGGAAAGATAGTCCCTGAAATCAGGTTCACCCTGAAACCCAATGAGCAGATCATGAAGGGCGGTCTGGCCCAACTGGATATTCTTGGAAGCAACAAATGGAAGCGTCCAATCTACTATACATCGGGCGGATTCAGCGGATCGCTCGGATTGGAACGCTTCTACCGGACCGAAGGACTGGCTTACCGGGTTGTGCCGGTGGAAACCCAGTACAAAAGCATCCTGGAGATGGGTAGTATTGATACTGATACACTCTATCACCGGCTGATGAACACCTTTGAATGGGGCAGGATGAACCAGGAGGATGTGCAGCTGGATTACTACACCATCCGCACCCTTTCGGTAATCAGGTTCCGAAGTCTCTATACGCGACTTGCCATGCAACTACTGAAGGATGGCCAGGCGGAGAAGGCGACTGGTGTGCTGGACCGCTGTATGGAACTTGCACCCGCGAGTATTCTGCCATACGATCAGTATATATCGGGCATTACGCTTCCTGACAGAAAAGGAGGGCTGATCCATCATGAAGGGGTGATTGAGGCTTACTACCTGTGTGGTGAGACCGGGAAGGCAAATGCCATCCTCAAGGAACACTACAATGCCCTTTCGGAGGAGTACGTCTACTATAACTCCATGAAACCGCGCCACAAAAACTCTATCCAGAGAGAGACCAATGAGATACTCTTCCAGATGGAAGAACTCAGGACCCTCCTCCAGAAGTTTAACCAGACCGATTTAATACTTGAACTGGGTTTGGGATAGCAGCTACCTCTGGCGGGCCATCAGGTATGAGGCGAAGTTAAAAAGCTCCGCCTTCCGGTCATCGGGCCTGTTCAGATGTTCCAGGCTGGCCAGGGCATCAGTATAAAAATCTTTGATGCGTCTCTCGGTAAGCTTCCGGATATTCAGTTTGTCAAAGATATCGGTAACTGCGCTAATTTTTTCAGCCGGATCAAACCCCTTCCTGGTCAGCCAGCCGGTCAGCTCCTCCTTTTGAGCTGGAGTTGCCTTCTCAAGTGCATTGATCATCAAAAAGGTTTTTTTGTTGTCAATGATATCGGTTCCACGTTTTTTCCCGATCACATCCTGATCACCATAAGTATCGAGCAAGTCATCCTGCAGTTGGAATGCGATCCCCAGGTTGCAGCCAAATTCATAGAGGTCTTCTGCATCCTTTTCGGACGCACCGCCCAGAATGGCGCCGATTTTCAGGCTTGCAGCGATCAATACCGCGGTCTTCAATTCGATCATATTGAGGTACTCCTCCTCGCTCACCGTAAGGTGCTCCTCATAGTTCATATCATACTGCTGTCCTTCACAAACCTGCATGGCAGTCCGGGTAAAAATATCCTGGACTGTGTGAAGTACCACACTGGGACTCTGGTTCATCAACCGGCTTGCAAGAATTGACATCACATCTCCGGAGAGGATGGCTACATTCTCATTGTACTTGATATGTACCGTAGGATTCCCACGTCTCATTTCCGAGCGGTCCATGATATCATCGTGCAAGAGGGTGAAATTGTGAAAAACCTCTATGGCCAGGGCAGGTATCAGGGCCGATTCTACTCCCCCCGAGAAGAGGTCGCAGGCAAGCAGCACCAGGGCAGGCCTGATTCTTTTTCCTCCCAGTGAAAGTACATACCTTACCGGCTCATACAATTCGGGTGGATTGTCGGGTATAGAGAAGGTCTGAATGTGCTTATCAATCAGGTTCCTGGCTTCAAGGAGTGAATACATATTTTTAGAAACAAGTTAATGATTTTTGATAATGATTGGCACGATGATTGAACAATTCAATTTAAAATAGAATCACTAACTTTGTCCGATTCAAAAAAGCAGCTTTTTATGCACATTCGCCATTTAGCTTTCTCCCTGTTTTCAAGCCTTATCCTAATGACTTCCATAGGATTATATGGACAGGGCTACCGGATTGAAATAGAAATTAAGGGCCTTTCAGGCGACACACTGATCCTTGGTGAATACTTCACCTCCCGGATGGTTCCCAAGGACACCCTGATCCTTAATAAAAACGGGACCGGGATTTTTGAAGATGAGACACCTTTCCAGGGAGGCCTCTACCTGATATATATTTCTCCCGAAAAGTACTTTGATTTCCTGATTGGCGACGACCAGAGCTTTTCCATTAAGGCGGATTCGGCTGACCTGGCAGCAAGCATTGATATTTCAGGATCGGAAGACAACAGCCTGTTCATGGAGTATAAAAGTTTCCTCCAGGAAAAACGAACTGAGCTGAACCAGATCCAGGTCGGACTTTCCTCCGCTGCAAACTCAGCCGACTCAGCCAGGGTACAAAAGCAGGTAGAGAAGATCAACCGGAAGATGGAGGCCTACATGGATGATTTTGAATCGGAACATGCTCCCCTTTTTGTCACCAAATTCATCGGAGCCACCAGGGAACCAATTCCTCCAGAAGAGTTTCTCAACGGAAACAGGAAGCATGATGACTCGATCCGCTTTTTTTACCGGAAAGAGCACTTCCTGGACCGCTTCGATCCATTTGATGTGAGGATACTTCACACACCCCTTTATGAGGGAAAGATTAAAAGGTACATTGGAAGTGTTGTGCCCCAGCATCCCGATTCACTGATTGTAGCTGCGGATTATCTACTGGAAGGTGCAAAAATTGATGAGAACCTCTACCGCTATCTTCTCATCACACTCTTCAACCACTTTGCAGAGAGTAAATTCATGGGCATGGATGCAGTCTATTTCCATATTGCGGAGTACTACTACATCCCCGATGCCTCCTGGAGCAATGCTGAATTCATCAGCAAGCTCAAAGAGAACCTGGATATGAATAAACCCACGCTGATCGGGCAGAAGGCCCCCAACCTGATCATGCGAAGAATTCCAGCTGACCATTTTCACATGGCAATGCAGGATACCGCTATCAAAAAGGACCCTCATATCGGGGAGGATTTCTTCACCAATGACATTGATGCCTCCTTTATTATCCTCTATTTCTGGGAGAGTGATTGCAGCCATTGTAAAAAATCCACGCCGGCACTGTATGAGTTCCACTCAAGACTGAAGGATAAGGGTGTTGAAGTGATCAGTGTTCATGTAATCAATACCATCGAGGGAAAAGAACTCTGGGTCGATTTCGTAAATGAGTATGGACTCTATGACTGGGTCAATTGCTGGAGCCCGTACAGTAACGACTTCAGAAGGCTCTACAACCTCCAGAGTTACCCCCAGTTGTTTATTCTGGACAAAGACAAAAAAATTGTTGCCAAACGGGTCACCCCGGAACAGGCCGAACAGATCATCAATAACCTGATTGCTTTAGAATCAAAAAACAAGCCCTAACACCATGGAAGCCAAAGTCATTAAATTAATCCTAGAGGACGGTACAGAGTTCATCGGGAAATCATTCGGATACGAGGGAAGCATAGCCGGGGAGGTCGTATTCAACACGGCAATGACCGGTTATCCCGAGAGCCTGACCGACCCATCGTACAAGGGCCAGCTCCTGGTCCTCACCTATCCCCTGGTGGGCAATTATGGTGTTCCAAAGGAGGACTCTGAAAATGATTTATTCAAATTCTTTGAATCGGATCAGCTGCATATTTCTGCCCTGATCATATCTGACTACTCCTTCGAATATTCACACTGGAATGCCGAACAGAGCCTGGGGGACTGGCTGAAGAAGCATAAGATCCCTGGCATATTCGATGTGGATACCAGACGCATCACGAAAATCCTCCGGGAGAAAGGATCCATGCTGGGTAAGATTGTCTTCGAGGAAAAGGTCCCGGAAACTTTTGATCCCAACAAAGACAACCTGGTGGCCAGTGTGAGCATCGGGGAAAAAAAGATTTACGGGAATGGAAAATACCGGATTCTGCTGCTCGACTGCGGGGTGAAGTACAACATAATACGCTACCTTCTTAAGAGGGATACCACTGTAATAAGGGTTCCGTGGAACCACGATATCAGCAAGGAGGAGTATGACGGGCTCTTTATTTCCAATGGCCCGGGCGACCCAAAGCAGTGCACCGCAACAATATCAGCCCTGTCTGAGGCCTATAAATCGGATACACCCATATTCGGAATCTGCCTGGGCAACCAGCTGATGGCCCTGGCAGCCGGAGCTGATACCTACAAACTGAAGTACGGCCACCGTAGCCACAACCAACCCGTTCTTGAAGTGGGCACCGACAAAGCTTATATCACCTCACAAAACCATGGATTTGCCATTGACAACAAGACCCTTCCCAAAGGTTGGGAACCCCTCTTCATCAACCTCAACGATAATACCAATGAGGGTATGAAGCACCTGGGAAAACCATTCTTTTCCACACAGTTCCACCCTGAAGCCTCAGGCGGACCAACCGACACGGCACATCTTTTTGATGTTTTTATTGAGAACATTAAAGAAAGTAAGAAGAGCTAAAAAAAGAGAAACGGAAGGGATTTGAACTACAACAACATAATCAAGGTATCCGCAGTTGTTCTTCTTCTGTTCCAGCCCCTCCTCCTAACGGCGCAGCATAATATCATATACCGGAACCATCACATCCACCCGGTGATGGTTAATCCGGCAACTGCGGGCAGCGAGTTCATCCCGGTTGCTGCCCTCTCCTACCATAAACAGTGGCTTGGCATTAATCAGTCTCCCTCAACTCTGCTTGCCAGCACCAGTCTGAGGATGGGGAATTTTGACTATTACAATCCCAAGATGATGATCAACAATTCCCGGTTGAAGGCAAAGGAGAGAATAGGGCTGGGATTCGGTATCTATGCAGATCAGAACGGACAGGTTGGTTCCAGGGGATTAAACCTGGCATATGCATACCACATCAAATTATCAGGATCCAGCCTGGCATTTGGTCTATCAGGGAATGTCGAACAAACAGTGATTGATGGATCTTCCTGGGATCCCATAACACCTGGTGATCCTCTGCTGGAAACCATCCGTGATTCCTATTACAACTTCAATGCTAACGTGGGAATCTTCCTCAGCGGGGCTAAATACTTCGCCGGTTTTGCAGTCAATCACCTGATTCCCCTGGAGAATAAGCTTGAACCGGGAGAGAATGTCAAGCAGGATTATATCCTTCAAGCAGGCTACCTTTTCAGAAGCATGAAGAACTTTAAAATTGAGCCATCGCTGCACTTCCGGTACCTCGATTATGAAAGCCTTGAATATGATATCAGTACCAAGCTGTACCTACGGCACATTCATTGGATCGCCCTCACCTACCGCTCCTATCAGGCCCTGGCACTTACAGCAGGCATGAAAATCAGCCACTTCTACCTTGCATATCAGTTTGAGGCGAACCTCTCCAGCGTGGTTGGGTACGGTGCCGGAAGTCACGGTCTGCATGTGGGTATAAACCTTGGCATGAGAGGCCTTGAAGGATATTAAGCAGGAAAGTAAACCAACAGAATGAAAAGAAGCTTAGATATAATCCTGATCCTCCTCCTGCTCTTTCCAGTGCTCGCCTCAGCACAGTACCTTTCAAACCCATCATTTGAGGGTGGTCCCAGTGGGATTGCCCTGACACCTCCTGATTGGAGTCCTTTCTATCACCAGAGTACTCCTGATACTGAACCTCTCGCCTGTGATGATTTTACTGCTTCTGATGGAGATACTTATGTAACCCTGGTTGCCCATGGCTCCTTAAGTTCCACTCCAAACATCCCTGAAAACTGTCAGACCCAACTAACTCAGCCTTTGGTTGCAGGCAGTTGCTATACCCTTTCAATGGATCTGGCCTCCAGGGATGACCTCGGCCATTACGCCTGGGGAGAAGGATTCATTCACTACCGGGCTACGGTAAACCTGAAGGTGTTTGGAAGCAGCATCAGCTCAGAAAAGGGAGTGCTGCTTGCTGAGATCGGTCCGGTTACAAATGTGAACTGGGAAAACAGCTCCTTTATCATCAAACCGAAAATTGAAGTTAATTACCTGCTTCTTGAAGTGGCATTTGAAGATGCAGGCGCCCTAAACGGGAATATACTGGTCGATAACATGATCCTTTCTTATCTAGCTCCTGATGCTAACATTATGCTTGATGAAACATTCAGCACAGCCGACCTTCCCATTATCATCGAGGCCAGCGAAAGCTACAGCTACACCTGGTCTCCCAACACAGGCCTCTCCTGCTACGACTGCCGCTCGCCCCAGGTTAACAGCAATAATTCCAGGACCTATACCTGTTCAGTCACCTCTTCATCAAACGGATGCCCCGCCAATGAGCTCTTCATACTGACTTTCGAAGACAATCCCGTGTTGCCGGGTGATTTTAAGATTCCCAACGTATTTACCCCCAATGGCGACGGAACCAACGATCGTTTCGTGATCAGTGGATTGCCCCCCAACAGCGCCCTCCTGGTTTATGACCGTTCGGGTCTGAAACTCTATTCCAGCGATGCCTACAACAATGAATGGGACGGATCAGATATGGACGGGAATCCTCTTCCTGAAGATACCTACTGGTATGTCCTGACCACACAAGGTCAGAACGGGAATCACAAAGGACCTGTATATCTGAAACGGAATTAATCTCTTGCAGGATGAAAACAAAAAGCTTACAGAATTTTCTATTCATGACTCTCGCAGCAGGCGCTTCTACGATGTGGCTTCAGGAGATACAGGCACAAGAAATTGACCTGGAGGATCAACTGATCCTCTACCTCCCGATGGACGGGACCGCTGAGGATAAAAGCGGGATGAATGTCCCTACAATGGTTGAAGGGCCGGTTCCGACGGAAGACCAGGTCGACAATTCGAGCCAGGCGTTTCTGTTTGACGGGATCGATGATAACATCATCCTGAACGACAACCAGGCCCTGATCACAGAAAAACAATTTACCATCTGTATGTGGGCAAGAATTGACGGACAAAGCCAGGCCCTCTTGCATAGCAATACTCTATTTGAGCAGCGTGATCATTTTGCAGTTGCACCTGTAGTTATTCATTTTACCGCAGAGGAAAATGGGAAGACCCGGCTTGTGTTAAGGAGCAGTGCCGAAAATGCGCTTTACCAGGTCGAAGCCGATTCCCTGGGCGATGGGTCGTGGCATTTTTATACAGCATTGATAGATGCTGACAGAATCATGCAGATTTACATCGACGGACAATGGAAGGCAAGCGCGACTTTAATGAACGATGGTAATTTCAACACCGGGATCAACAGGGTAAATATTGGCGCCCATCACCCCGGATCGATCATTACAGGGGCCTTTAACGGAGCCATCGATGAGGTCTACATCTATAACAGGGCTTTGAAATTATGTGAAATTGAAACCCTCTATACCAGAGAATTATTGAATGAACGATGACTTACTTCCGGATCTGACCTGATCCATAGATCACATATTTGTTTGTAGTAAGTTCCTTCAGTCCCATGGGGCCCCGGGCGTGCAGTTTCTGGGTACTGATCCCGATCTCGGCACCATACCCAAACTCAAATCCGTCGGTAAACCTGGTTGAGGCATTCACATAAACAGCCGCCGCATCGACACGGTCGAGGAAATACTGGGCGTGACTGTAATTTTCAGTGACTATACTTTCCGAATGATTTGAACCATATTCATTGATGTGCTCCACAGCCTCTTCAAGGGAACCCACCACCTTTGAACTGATGACCAGGTCGAGGTACTCGGTGCCCCAATCCTCCTCCACTGCAGGACTGGCACCAGGGATCAGACTGCAGGTGGTTTCATCACCCCTGATCTCCACGTCTGCCTCAGCAAGGGCTTTCCCAATGGCTGGCAGTACCTGTGCAGCAACCTTTTCATGAACCAGGAGACTCTCCGCAGCATTGCAAACACCGGGACGGTGGGTCTTTGCATTAAAGACTATGGGTACTGCCTTCTCCAGGTCGGCCGCCTCATCCACGTAGATGTGACAGTTGCCGACTCCGGTTTCAATTACGGGTACAGTGCTATTCTGAACCACAGCCTGTATGAGTCCCGCCCCACCCCTGGGAATCAGGATGTCCAGGTAGTCGTTCAGTTTCATCATGGCCACGGCACTGTCGCGGCTCGTATCCTGTACAAGCTGTACCATATTCGGATCCAGTCCGCAGCTTTCTATGGCTTCATGGAAGATTTTTACAATGGCATTATTGGACCTGAAGGCCTCTTTCCCGCCTCTCAATACACAAACATTCCCTGTCTTGATACAGAGTCCGGCCACATCAGCTGTCACGTTGGGCCTCGATTCGTAGATCACACCCACCACACCCAGTGGTACCCTTTTTTTGCCGATCAGCAATCCGTTGGGCCTCTTCTTCATCTCCTCGATCTCCCCAATGGGATCATCCAGCTGCACAATCTCCCTCAGTCCCTCTGCAACACCCAGGATCCGTTCATTCGAAAGGGTCAGCCGGTCCATGATGGCTCCTTTCAGCCCCATCTTCTTCCCTTGCTCCAGGTCAACAGTATTGGCTTCAAGAATTCCGTCTGTATTTATTTCAAGCAGATCGGCAACCATCGACAAGATCCTGTTCTTCTGTTCTGTATTTAAATGGGCCAACTGCGAGGCAGCCTTTTTTGCCCTCTTCCCAATCACATTCAACTCTTCCATATCTCAAAATCTATTATTTACTGAGTACTGAGTACTGAATACTGAGTACTGTGTACTGTCCCCTGAGTACTGTGTACTGAGTACTGAGAACTGTCCCCTGAGTACTGAGTACTGTTATGCCATTTTGCTGGTGGACTCACTAACAAAAAACGTTCCCAGGTCTTTTCCTTCCAGGACATCGAGGATGGTTGCAGGATTATTGCCATCTGCAATTACCACATCCACATTATGCTCCCTGCAAAGTTCGGCGGCAGCAATTTTGGAGGCCATTCCACCGGAACCCAGTTTTGATGATCCTTCCAGGTCAATATCCTTCAAATCATCACTTGCCTTCATCACCTTATGCACTTTCTGTGCAGAATGATGGATATGGGGATCGGCAGTATAGACACCATCTGTATCGGTCAGGATCAGCAACAGGTCAGCCTGGACCAGGGTGGCAACAACTGCTGAAAGGGTATCGTTATCTCCAAATTCAATCTCATCGGTGATAACTGTATCATTCTCATTTACCACCGGGATAATCTCCATTTCCATGAGCTGAAGAAGGGTGTTCCTTGCATTTTTCCTACGCAGACTGTTTTCGATCCCGTCGCGGGTGAGCAAAACCTGGGCTACTGTCTTGCTGTACTCATCAAAAAACTTCTGGTAAAGACGGATCAGGCCCACCTGTCCGATAGCCGCCAGGGCCTGTTTTTTTACCAGCTCGGTTGGCTTCTCCTCCAGTCCGATCATGCCCATACCTGCAGCAACCGCTCCCGACGAGACCAGGATTACTTCCTTGCCACTGTTCTGGAGATCGGAAAGGACCATGGCCAGCCGCTCCATTCGGAGCAGGTTGATCTTTCCATTCTCAAATGTAAGCAGGCTGGTACCCACTTTAACGACAATTCTCTTTTTCTCCTTCAAATATTTTCTGTGTGTCATGTCTTCTTATAATAGTTCTTCAACGCTTCCACCACCTCTTTTCTCTCCACAAAACCAAAACCATTAAAAGCCTTGCTCAGCTTTGCTTTAACCTCCTCTGTGCCGGGATTTCCAATACTACCCAGGTGGGTATAGCTATGGTCCCGGCCCGGCCTGTAACGTCCACTATCTATCTCCCGGGCTACCTCCTTGTACGCATCCCTGAAAGGAATCCCGGTTTTTACTTTCTTATTTACTTCCTCAACCGAATATAGATACTGGTAAGTTTCATCATCAAGAATGCTTTCATTGACCTTCACCTGCTCCATCACATACTGCATCATATGGATGCAGTTTTTCAGTTCTGCTATGGCCGGATGTATCACCTCTTTCAGGACCTGGAAATCGCGGTGGTACCCCGATATCAGGTTAGTGGTAACTACTGAAACTTCAGATGGGATATTCACCAGCCGGTTGCACCGTGCACGGATCAGTTCAAGTACATCCGGATTCTTCTTATGAGGCATGATGCTGGACCCGGTAGTGAGTTCGCCGGGAAGTGTCAGGAAAGAGAAATTCTGCCCCATGAAGAGAACGGAATCCATAGCCATCCTGGCAATTGTTGAAGCAATGGCGCTGATCCCGCTACCCACATACCATTCGGTCTTGCCCCTGTTAAGCTGTGCGTTCACCGAATTGATGTGCGGGGACTCAAAAGCCAACAAACGGGTGGTCAGTTCACGGTCGACCTGGAAAGAGGAACCAAAGCCAGCAGCCGAACCCAGGGGGTTCTGATTGACTACCGAGAATACACCCTGAAGAAAAGTCAGATCGTCGGCCAGCGCCTCACCATAAGCACCAAACCACAATCCGAAGGATGAGGGCATGGCTATCTGCATATGTGTATAACCGGGCATCAGCACCCCGCTGTACTTCTCTGCCTGGGCAAGCAAAGTTACTGCCAGGGCATTAACGGCAGTGACAATTTCCTGCAGTTCCTCACGAAGAAAGAGCTTGATATCCACCATCACCTGGTCGTTTCGGGAGCGTCCCGTATGAATCCGTTTACCCAGGTCTCCCAGGGAGACCGTAAGTAACAACTCCACCTGGGAATGAATATCCTCCATACCTGGATCCAGGGCCACCTCTCCACGGTCCACATCCCTGTAGATTTCACCAAGCTTTTCAACAAGCAAGGCTGCCTCCTTCTTCTCAATGAGCCCCACTTCGGCCAGCATAATGGCATGGGCCATTGAGCCCAGAACATCGAAGGGTGCCAACTCCATATCAAAAACCGGATCCATGCCTGTAGTAAATGAAAGAATCTTATCTTCAGTTGAAATATCCTTATCCCAGAGTTTCATCTCTATTTTGTTAACGTTTTCAGAAAATTACAATACCCTTTCACCCCGTTTTCAAGTTCCGATTCCAGTATATATTCATCCGCGGTATGTGACCTGGCTGAATCGCCCGGACCCATTTTCACCGCCGGAAAAGGAATCAGAGCCATATCCGAAAGGGTTGATGACCCGAAAGGTTCCAGATTATTTGCCCTGATGGCATCCATCAAAAAATGATCCTGGCTGAGCATGGAGGGCTTCAGCCTGGTGGAACGGGGTATAAGCTCAGCCTCGCATACACTGGAAATCATCTCTAGCATCCTCTCATTCCTATAGCGGTCATTGCTTCTTACATCAACGACAAATTTACACTCATCCGGAACCACATTGTGCCCTGTCCCAGCCGAAATAAGCGTTACCTGGGCTCCTGCAGGAGGCAACCATTGTGAAGGCTCACTGAAGGTGAGCGAAGAGATGGCCTTCACATCGTCCATTGCCTTGTAAATGGCATTTACACCTTCTTTCCGGGCAGCGTGACCGGCCACTCCCTTAACTGTACCATCCAGCACCATCAATCCGCGTTCTGCAACCGCCGGCTGCATCCCGGTGGGTTCACCCACAATCACACCATCCAGCTTACCAAGCATGGGAATAAGTGATTCAATACCCAGGGCACCTGAAACCTCCTCCTCTGAACTGATCAGCAACAGGAGCTTAATCTGGTCCTTAATTTTCGGGGCCATCTCATGGTATGCCGCAATCATCGACACTACGGAAGCTCCCGCGTCATTGCTTCCCAGCCCGGTGATCCGCTCCCCCTCCACAAGCGGTTCAAAGGGATCTGTCTTCCATCCCGCCACCGGGACCACAGTGTCAAGGTGAGAATTGAGAAGTATGGTGGTTCTTTTTCCCGACGGTCCCGGATCACCAAGCAACAGGTTGTTATGGAGCCGAGTTACTTCATGGCCCATTCCCATGAGGAACTCCTCAAGGAAGGAGGCACGACGCTCCTCATTTCTACTTGTTGCAGGAATGGAGATCATCTCCTTCAGTAGCTCGGTATAGGGGACTTTAATACTCATTTCAGATCGGCGATACCGGAATATGATTTTATAATGCCTTTGATCATGGCGGAACTGAGCCCAAAATGCTCCATCTCGTTTAAGCCCGAAATGGTGCATCCCATGGGTGTGGTAACCCGGTCAATCTCGGTTTCCGGATGGTTATTTGTCTGCAACAGCAGCTCGGCTGCTCCCCTTGCAGTCTGTGCCGCAATTTCACCAGCCTCATCGGCATGAAAACCGATCTGGATCCCGCCCTGGGATACAGCCCTGATAACGCGAAGAAAAAAGGCAATACCACATGCCGCCAGGATGGTTGCTGCAGGCATAAGTTGCTCCTTAATCACCATGGTCTGGCCGAGAGACTCAAACAGCTCCCTTACCTGTTCCACCGGCTTGTCCTCTTCACCTGCTATGCAGGTCATGCTGGCACCGTACTCGATGGCAGTATTGGGCATAAGCCTGACCACCTCCACACCCGGGCCGGTCCACTCTTTTAATTCCTGGAGGCTGACAGCGGAGACTACACTGATCAGGATTTTACCATCCAGTAATAACTCATCCTTCACCTCCTGCACAACCTCAGCGGCCTGTCCGGGAAGTACTGCAAGCAGAATAAAATCACACTCCCTGGCCACTGTCAGGTTATCTGTAATGACATATCCGGCATTCTCCTGATCGACCAGTAAACTGCTTCTTTTCCTGGAGAGGAAGATTTGCGAAGGCGACTTTCCGCCATGATCAACCAGTCCCTTCGCAATAGCGCATCCGATGTTTCCGGCTCCAATAATTCCTATCTTTTTCATCTTCTCAATTTTTTATTATCCAGACTAAATTGTCTCCCCGGTACCATTCACCGAATACCAAATCCTCTGCTGGTTCCCGAGAATCCTGGTAAATCCGTTCACCTCATCGGCGGTCCATGCCTTGTTCATTTCACCGTAGGTAGCGAAGGAGGCGTTCATCAGATCGAAGGGACTCTCCACCCCGGTAGTAACATAACTGTAGGGACGGAAGCGGACTGTTACCTTCCCGCTTACATTATCCTGAGAGGAATCCAGGAAGGCCTCCAGGTCCCGCATAACCGGTTCCAGGTACTGTGCCTCGTGAACGAACATTCCGTACCACTGCCCGATCTGCTCCTTCCAGTGCAGCTGCCACCTGGTAAGCACATGTTTTTCAAGTGCCAGGTGGGCATCAATGATCACCCTGGCCGCGGCAGCTTCAAAACCAACACGCCCCTTGATCCCGATAATAGTATCTCCCACATGAACATCACGTCCTACTCCCCAGGGTCCTGCAATTTTCTCCAGCTCCCTGATCAAGGCCAGAGGTTCATAAGTCTGGCCGTTCAACTCAACAGGCTCCCCTTTGTCAAACCCGATGGTCACCGTTTCCGTTCCCGACTTTTCAACCCGGGTGGGGTATGCTTCTTCCGGCAACTCACCATCCGAAACCAGGGTTTCCTTTCCTCCCACACTGGTTCCCCAGATTCCCTGGTTGATGGAGTACTCCACCTTGCTCCAGTTCATCTCAACACCAGCTTTCTGCAGGTATTCAATCTCATCCTCCCTGGATATCTGCAAGTCACGAATGGGGGTAATGACCTCAATATCCGGAGCGAGCACCTGAAACACCAGGTCGAACCTGACCTGGTCGTTGCCCGCAGCTGTTGAACCATGGGCTATCTTTTTAAACCCGTGCTCTTTAGCATAATTCACAAGTGCCATAGCCTGGAACGTTCTTTCCGAACTGACCGACAGCGGATAACTTCTGTTCCTGAGTACATTTCCAAAAATCATGTACCTTACACAACGGTAATAATAGTCAGCAGTAGCATCCAGTACTTCATGTGAAACGATCCCCAGGCTCCCGGCATGAGCTTTCACACTGTTTAACTCCGACTCTGAAAAACCTCCCGTTTTCACAAGGGCGGAATGCACCTCCATATTTTTCTCTCTGGCCAGGTAAATGGCGCAAAATGTAGTATCCAATCCCCCGCTAAAGGCCAATAACACTTTATCTTTTTTCATCTCTATTTTTTCAGGTATGGTTGATATTCACTTTAATTGCCGAAGAGTGGGTTTTTCCGTTTACACCCTTCTTCTGATCAGGATCCATGATCATGCCCGTGCAGAGGCAATCATCGCGCTTGGTCCGGACCAGTATATCATAATAAGGACAGGTCTCACAACCCTTCCAGAACTGGTCATCATCGGTAAGCTCGGAAAAAGTAACCGGACGATAACCAAGAGTGCTGTTGATTTTCATAACGGCCAGACTGGTTGTAAGACCAAATAACATTGCACCGGGAAACAGGTTGACCGATAACTCAAGGGCCCGTTTCTTGATTTCACCGGCAAGTCCCATTCCCCTGAACTGGGAAGAGACGATCAGTCCGCTGTTTGCAACATACTTGTTGTGACCCCATGATTCAATGTAACAGAAACCAGCCCATACCCCACTCATACTGGTGGCAATAACCGCTTTGCCCTGCATGATCTTCTCAGTCAGGTAATCACTGCTCCGCACCGCGATCCCGGTTCCTTTCTGCATGGAAGCATTCAACAGGGCCTCCTCTATCTGAGGAATCATAGGAAGATGTACCCCGGATGCTATGGTAATTTCTATATCGTGACTCATAATATTCAATTTTTTTCAGGTGATCAGTGCACCTGCTCCCGCATCAGTCCGGGAATTCTCATTCTAAGTAAGTTCACCAGGTCAGTCTTTGAAACCCCGTCACGGGGAATCAAAAGGATGGTATCATCCCCGGCAATGGTACCTGCAATTTCATATGCATTCAGATGGTCGATGTTATAGGCAATGCTGCCTGCGTGACCCGGAAGGGTCTTCAGGATGGCCATTCCCTGTGCAAAATCCATGGAAACCAGGACCCCGAATGAGGGACCGGACACCTCCACCTCCTCAATAAGCTGTTCCTTATCGGGAAGGATATAGACATATCCTGCATGGTCGTCCGGCATCTTGGCAACCTTCAGGTATTTCAGGTCCCTTGAAAGAGTGGCCTGGGTCAATTCATACCCCCGTTTTTCCAGGAGTTTCATCAATTCATCCTGGCTGGAGATATTGCTACCAGCAATCAGTCTCCTGATTTCCATCAACCGTTCATTCCTGTTTTTCACCTTTCAGTTGTTAATGTATATTTATACATTGTTTTTGCAAATTTATACATTATTTTGGAATGTGTGCAATTATCCCGGCTTTTTTTGTATTTTTACACCCCGGAAATTATGGTATCCGGATCCTCTCAAACGGGTCATCCTGATCCATTTATCAGCAACAATTCAGTTAATTATGATAGACGACCAAATCAAGAAAGTTGTAGTCCTCGGATCAGGGGCTCTGAAAATCGGTGAAGCCGGCGAATTTGACTACTCAGGATCACAGGCACTTAAGGCACTTCGTGAGGAGAGTGTCTCTACCATATTGATCAATCCCAACATCGCAACTGTTCAGACTTCCGAAGATGTGGCAAACAAGATTTACTTTCTTCCCGTCACACCCTACTTTGTTGAAAAGGTCATCGAAAAGGAGCAGCCTGACGGCATATTACTGGCTTTCGGCGGACAAACCGCGCTGAACTGCGGGGTGGCACTCTACCAGGCAGGAATTCTCGAAAAAAACAATGTGAAGGTCCTTGGCACACCGGTACAGGCCATTATGAATACGGAGGATCGGGAGCTGTTCATTGGCAAGCTGGATGAGATCAATGTTAAAACAGCCCGCAGTTTCGCGGTTACCTCGGTTGAAGATGCTCACCAGGCGGCAAAGGACCTGGGCTACCCGATCATTATCAGGGCCGCTTATACCCTCGGCGGACAGGGGAGCGGATTCTGTTACAATGAGGGTGATATGGATAAACTGGCTAAAAAAGCTTTCTCCTACTCTCCCCAGATCCTTGTCGAGGAATCCCTGAAAGGATGGAAAGAGGTTGAGTACGAAGTGGTCAGGGACCGCTTTGACAATTGCATCACAGTCTGTAATATGGAGAACTTCGATCCCCTGGGCATCCATACAGGGGAGAGTATCGTAGTGGCGCCATCACAGACCCTCACCAACAGCGAGTACCATAAGCTCCGGAAATTGTCCATCGACATCATCAGGCACATCGGGATTGTCGGAGAGTGTAACGTGCAGTATGCGCTGGATCCGGAATCGGAAGACTACCGGGTCATTGAAGTTAATGCCCGGCTATCCAGATCCTCAGCACTGGCCAGTAAGGCCACCGGCTATCCGCTGGCTTTTGTGGCAGCAAAACTGGGATTGGGATTCGGCCTGCACCAGCTGCGCAACTCCATCACAAAAACCACTTCGGCATTTTTCGAACCCGCACTGGACTACATTGTCTGTAAAATTCCACGATGGGACCTGAATAAATTCCAGGGAGTATCCAAACTGATCGACTCCAGTATGAAATCGGTTGGTGAGGTGATGGCTATCGGCCGGACTTTCGAAGAGGCCATACAAAAGGGTGTCCGGATGATCGGGCAGGGAATGCACGGTTTTGTGGGTAACCACGAGATGGAGATCGAGGATATTGATAAGGAGCTTTCCGAACCTACGGATATGAGGATCATGGTCATTGAAAAGGCCTTTGAAAGTGGATATACCATTGACCGGATTCACGAACTGACCAGGATCGATAAGTGGTTCCTTGTTAAACTGAAGAATATTTTTGACCTGAAACTGAAACTTGAGCAGGTAAGCTCCCTCGAAACACTGGAAGACCAACTTCTGCTTCAATCCAAGAAGGCCGGATTCAGTGACTTTCAGGTAGCCAGGATCGTTTTGGAAGGAGATGTTTCCGAAAACCTGCTGAAGGTCAGGGAGCATCGGAAGAAAAGAAACATTCTGCCCAGCGTCAAACAGATTGATACCCTGGCTGCGGAATACCCGGCCCAGACCAACTATCTCTATCTGAGCTACAGCGGAAGTGAGCACGATATTGAGTTCTCCAGGGACCAGCGCTCAGTGATCGTAATGGGTTCGGGAGCCTATCGCATCGGTTCCAGTGTTGAGTTTGACTGGTGCAGCGTAAACGCCCTTAAGACTGTCAATGAAGAGGGTTACCGCTCCATCATGATCAACTACAACCCGGAGACTGTCTCTACCGATTATGATGTATGCGACAGGCTCTATTTCGATGAACTTTCATTCGAACGGGTCATGGATATATATGACCTGGAGATGCCCAAAGGAGTAATTGTATCGGTTGGCGGCCAGATCCCCAACAACCTGGCCATAAGACTGCATGAACAGAATGTACATATCCTGGGAACTTCACCGGAGTCGATCGACAATGCTGAAAACCGGCACAAATTCTCTATGATGCTGGACCGGCTTGAAATTGACCAGCCCAGGTGGAAGGAGCTCAGCAGCATTGAAGAGATTCATGGTTTTGTGGATGAGGTAGGATTCCCCCTTCTCATCCGGCCTTCCTATGTCCTTTCTGGCGCAGCCATGAACGTGGTCTCAAACAGGGAGGAGATGGAAGGTTTCCTCACAATGGCAGCAAAGGTATCCAAGCAGTACCCGGTGGTGGTTTCTGAATTCATTGAACAGGCCAAAGAGATCGAGATCGATGCAGTGGCAAGGGATGGAGAACTCTTCTCCTACGCCATCTCGGAACATGTGGAATTTGCAGGAGTACATTCGGGTGATGCCACTATGGTGTTTCCCCCTCAGAAGATCTATTTTGAAACCGTTCGAAGGATCAAAAAGATTGCCCGCCAGCTGGCAGAGGCCCTTGAGATCTCCGGGCCATTTAACATGCAATTCCTGGCAAAAGACAACGATATCAAAGTGATTGAATGCAACCTGAGGGCCTCCAGAAGCATGCCTTTTGTTTCGAAGGTCCTGAAATCAAATCTCATCGATCAGGCCACCAAAATCATGCTCAAGGTTCCTGTGGAAAAACCGAGTAAATCGATCTTCGACCTGGATTACATAGGGTGCAAGGCTCCCCAGTTCTCCTTCTCCAGGTTGAAAAAAGCCGACCCTGTACTGGGTGTGGATATGTCCTCCACAGGCGAGGTGGGATGCATCGGCGACAACTATTATGAAGCCATACTGAAAGCGATGCTTTCGGTAGGTTATACCATTCCGAAAAAGAACATACTGCTCTCCACAGGAGGTATGCGATCCAAAGTTGAACTGGTTAATTCGTGTAAAATGCTCGTGGATAAAGGATATCACCTTTATGCAACGCACGGAACACACGAATTTCTCAGGCTCAACGGAATTGAATCAATCGACCTGGCCTGGCCCGATGAAGATGCCAAGCCCAACGTACTGGATTACCTCAAGGCTAAGAAAATCGACCTTGTGGTGAATATTCCCAAGGACCTTTCCTCGCATGAGCTATCCAACGATTACAGCATCAGACGGGGAGCTGTTGACTACAACATTCCCCTGATCACCAATGCAAGGCTGGCATCGGCATTCATCTATGGAGTCTGTAAAATGGAGCTGGAAGATATCTCCATTAAGAGCTGGGATGAGTATTGATGTGTGAATTCTTTGTATATTAGCTTACGCCATTCAATGGAGCCAGGTCCTTCATTGTATCCTTCAGTATCCTTTTGCAGGCCAATACACTATTTGGCAACCGCAAGATTGTTCTTCACGCAGATGTAAACTAGCAATGAGAAAACATGAAAACAACAATTGGTTTCGCAATATTCCTCACGCTTTTCACCTTCAACGCACTTTATTCCCAGACATCAAATGGTGGGTTTTCCTACCAGGCCATCGCCCGGAACCTTGAAGGGGCACCACTGGCTGATGTGAACCTTACTATAAGAGTTTCAATTCTGGTTGAAAACCAGGGAGGCGAACTGATCTGGCAGGAGGAACATGATGTTCAAACCAGCAAACTGGGCCTGTTCACCCTCCAGGTAGGTGATCCCAAAGCTGTAAATCAAACGGGAAGCGCAGACTCGTTCGATCAGATCGACTGGTCGGCTCATGGCTACTTTCTAAATGTCTGGGTAAAAAGCGACGGAGCATTCACAGACATGGGGGGATCCCCCATTCAAACCGTTCCCGTGGCCCAGTACGCCACATCGGCCAAAAGCGCCAGGACAAGTTTCAGCGTCCAGCCCCGGGCCGGTGCCCTGCCGGGGGAGGCACTGTTCGAAGTAATAAGAAGTGACGGGCAGCCGGTATTTGCCGTTTATGAAGACATGGTATGGGTTTATGTGGACACGCTTGAGAAAAAGGGAGTCAGGGGAGGATTCGCTGTTGGAGGGTACTCCAGGAAGTCGAAGGGTGTCACCGAAGAGTACATGAGGGTAACACCGGACAGCGTCAGGATTTACATTGATGATGAGCCTTCAAAAGGAATGAGGGGCGGTTTTGCCGTGGGAGGTTATTCCAGGAAAACCAAAGGAAGCAATGACCTCTACTTCAACCTCTCTCCAAATGCCGTTGAAGAAACGATTTTAGACAAATCACAGATTCTGTACTATCCAAGCAAGGATGCATTTTTTGCAGGAACGATACATGTGGGATCGGCCGACAGCGTTGGATTCAACTCCACATCACTGGGTTATAAATCGGTGGCCATGGGACAATATTCCCAGGGATTTGGATACAAAAGCATGGCCCTTGGCAGCTTTTCCACGGCCATAGGGCGGGAAGCAGTAGCCATGGAAAACTCTTTCGCATTGGGGAACACCACCAAGGCCCTGGGTAATGACTCCTACGCCTTTGGATCCGGTGCGCACGCCTCTGGAGATAGAAGCTATGCATTTGGTTCAGTGGGCATTGACACACTTGGAAATCCAACGGGTGTCCCCACAACTGCCTCCGGCGCATACTCCATTGCATTCGGAATGGGAGCACAGGCCCTCAATTCAGGAGCCATGAGCCTCGGGCCCAGTAGTACTGCTGACGGATTCCAGTCGGTGGCCATCGGCTCCGGAACATCTGCCAGTGGCAGCTATGCCACAGGTATTGGCTACCGTTCACATGCAGACGGATATAAATCAATCGCCATCGGGGCGCACTACAGCTACCCACTTTATATACCTGACTTCCCGATATTCAATAAAAAAGGTGGCCAGGATGAGATCACCAAGGGATCCACTGCTCCAATAATCCCAACTCCAATAATCAATCCACCAATTTATATATATAAACCCCGCTACATTACAGCGTATAATGAAGCCGTCGGAGATTACTCCATATCACTGGGTAACGGGAACCACTCCAATAACGGCGGATTTGCGCTCGGTACATATAATAAGGCATACAACCAGGGCTCTGTTGCACTGGGGGTTTCCAACATTGCCCGCAGGGCTTATTCGTTTGCAGCCGGCTACAACAATGACGCAGTCGGATACTATTCTATGGCGATCGGAGATAATGTAACCAGCCAGGCTATGAATGCCCTAGTGATCGGTAAATATAATGTAGTTATGGGAGATACCGCTGACTGGGTCGCAACCGATCCACTATTCCAGATAGGGAACGGAACTTCCAGCAGTACCAGGCACGATGCCTTCAAGGTGGATAAGAATGGAAGAGTCACTATATACCCAGTAAACGCCTACAACGGCACATCTATTTTATCCGAGTATAACATCGATTACGGGTCGAGTTCTGGTTATGGATTATTATCAAGGGTTTCCAGAGGAAAAGCAGGGGTTACTTACTATAGTGGATATTTCTACGATACAGGAACTGAAGGAAGCTACAGCGGTCTTTATGCCGACTTACGCTCCGGAGCCGCAATTGATGTAGCAGAATATATCTATGATACCCACGGAAATACTGAACCCGGAGATGTCCTGGTGGCAGATCCGGGAAAGGATGAAAGTGTAATCAGGTCACAACAAGCGTATCAGACTTCCGTCCTGGGAGTGGTCTCCACCAAACCACACCTGGTGATGGGTATGGACCTTGTTGTAGATGAAGAGACAGGGGAACCCATTGAAGGAGTATCAGCGACCAGGCTCGCTTTAACAGGACGTGTCCCAGTAAAATTTACTGGCGAGAACGGTTCAGTCCAACCGGGCGATTTGCTGACCACCTCTTCCACCCCGGGTCACGCCATGAAGTGGAGTCTGCTGGATGTGAACGAAGCTAAGGATTTCGATGAATTGAAGAGCATGCTGGCTGAAAATGAACGCCGGCGCAATGCAGTAATCGGCAAGGCCGTTAGTTCCTCAGATTCGGAAACAGGCATTGTGATGGTTCTGATTTCGCTGCAGTAGGCTATCCCCTTAATGCCTCTGCACCACCCACGATCTCGAGGATTTCGTTGGTGATGGCTGCCTGGCGGGCCTTGTTGAACTGAAGGTTCAGCTCTTTCAGAAGCTCAGAGGCATTATCAGTGGCCTTGTGCATGGCCGTCATTCGTGCTCCGTGCTCAGCAGCATGCGAGTCAAGAACTGCTTTGTAAAACTGCAGTTTGAGCGAACGGGGAATCAACTCCTTTACAATGTACTCTTTGGTCGGCTCAAAAATATAATCCAATTTGGAATCTCCGGCTGATTCATCCGCTAGGTCATCGATCTGAATGGGCAGAAACTGCTCTTCTGTAAGGATCTGTGTACCCGCGTTCTTAAAGGCATTATAGACCACCTCCACATGATCATACTCCCCATCGGTAAACAGCTTCATTGCCATCTCGGCAATGGCCGCAACCCTGTTAAATGTAAGATCATCAAAAAGGCTGCTGTCGTCAAAAATCACATTGTAACCCTTCTTCCTGAGAAACTCATTTCCCTTCTTACCGATAGCGATAAAGTCTACCTTGTTGGCAATCATCTGGTTGTCAAATGTGGTCAGGGATTTTTGAATGGTCGCTTTAATTGCATTGGAGTTGAACGCTCCGCAAAGTCCGCGGTTTGAGGTGATCAGAACCAGTAAAACCCTCTCCTTATCACGCTGGACGGCAAACTGGTTATCCTCATCATCTTTCATAGCATCACCAACGCTGGACAGGATCTCCTGCAGTTTTTCTGCATAAGGCCTGAATTGTACGATGGCATCCTGGGCCTTTTTTAGCTTGGCCGCAGAGACCATTTTCATGGCACTGGTAATCTGCATGGTAGAGGCCACAGAGACCTTTCTCTCCCTTATCTCCTTTAAATTTGCCATAGGGCCTAAACGAATTTCTCAGCTATATCCCTGGCTACTGTCTCAAGGATTTCTGTAATCTTGTCTGTAAGCTTCCCCTGTGCAAGGTCTGCCAATATATTTTTATGCTTCAGCTCCAGGTATTCCAGGTACTCGGTTTCGAACTCCTTCACCTTATCCTCAGGAACACTGGTCAGTAATCCTTTTGTACCGCAATAGATAATGGCAACCTGTTTCTCAACCGACATTGGGGCATATTGAGCCTGCTTCAGGATCTCCACATTTTTTCGTCCCTTGTCAAGTACAGCCATGGTAGCTGCATCAAGATCCGATCCGAATTTTGAAAATGCTTCCAGTTCACGGAACTGGGCCTGGTCAAGTTTCAGAGTCCCGGCAATCTTCTTCATGGATTTAATCTGGGCGTTCCCTCCGACCCTTGATACTGAAATTCCCACGTTGATGGCAGGCCGAACCCCCGCGTTAAACAGATTCGATTCCAGGAAGATTTGTCCGTCTGTAATCGAGATCACGTTGGTGGGAATATAGGCACTTACGTCACCTGCCTGTGTTTCAATAATTGGCAGGGCAGTAAGTGAACCCCCACCCTTAACGAGCGGCTTCAGCTGTTCGGGGAGGTCGTTCATCTCCTTTGCAATTTCATCGGACTGAATTACTTTTGCAGCACGCTCCAGCAGCCTTGAGTGCAGGTAGAATACGTCACCAGGATAGGCTTCGCGTCCCGGTGGCCTCCTCAGCAACAGTGACACCTCCCTGTAGGAGACGGCCTGCTTTGAAAGGTCATCATAAATAATCAGGGCAGGCCTTCCGGTATCCCTGAAGTACTCACCTATGGAACAACCTGCAAAAGGTGCATAAAACTGTAGAGCGGCCGGTTCTGCTGCAGTGGCAGAAACAATAACCGTGTAGCTCATGGCACCGGCTTCCTCAAGGGTTTTCTGAATATTTGCGACTGTAGAACCTTTCTGTCCGATGGCTACATATATACAGTAAACAGGTTCTCCCTTTTCATAAAATTCCTTCTGGTTGATAATGGTATCGATAGCAATGGCAGTCTTTCCTGTCTGGCGGTCACCAATAATCAGTTCGCGCTGTCCGCGTCCAATAGGAATCATGGCATCGATAGGTTTGAGCCCGGTCTGCAGCGGTTCACTAACCGGCTGGCGGAAAACCACACCCGGAGCCTTACGCTCCAAGGGCATATCAATCAGTTTGCCAGATACAGGGCCCTTCCCGTCAATGGGTTCTCCAAGGGTATTGATCACCCTGCCCAGCAAAGGCTCACCCACACCAATGGATGCTATTTTTTTGGTACGTTTTACCGAATCGCCTTCTTTGATGAGCTCAGTTGAACCAAGCAACACAGCACCAACGTTATCCTCCTCCAGGTTCAGAACGATCCCCATAACACCACTGTCAAATTCGATCAGTTCGTTGGCCTGAACGCTGTTCAATCCATAAATCCGGGCAATACCATCCCCCACCTGGAGAACAGTACCCACTTCTTCAAGTTCAACGCTGCTCTTGAACCCATCTATCTGCTGCTTGAGAATTTCCGAAACCTCGGATGGTTTAATCTGAGACATATGATTATCTGTTTTCTATCTTGTTTGAAGTAATTGTTTTCTAAATTTCCTTAGGCTGGTGGATACACTGGCATCGTACTGCATATCCTCAATGGTAAGTACAAATCCGCCGATTACCTCCTTATCCACTTCGGTGGAAAGCTCAACCTTTGCATCGTAGGCTTTGGCGAGCATCTCCTTAATACTTTTTAATGCGGCATCTTCCACAGGTTCAGCTGTAAGCAGTGTAGCCGAACTGATTTTCATCGCCTTTCTGTAGAGGTCCCTGAAATTTCTGGCTATTCCAGGAAGGTAGACATCCCGCTTATTCTTTATAACCAGGCTAATTAAAGACATGGAAGCATCATTAACATGCGACTTAAAAAGCTTCTCCATTAATACAACCTTCTGACCGGGCTGCAGTGTGGGCACAACCAACATATACTGGAGTTCCTCCTGCTTACAAGTTTCTGAAAGCAATTCCATATCACTGTTTACCTGCTCCAGGATCTGCTTCTCAGAAGCACTCTGGAACAGTGCCTTTGCGTATCGTACCGATATCTGACTCTCGTTCATAAATCATTTAATTGATTCGCTTCTCGGCATAGCCTCGAGGCATCATCTATTAATTATTTCACTAATTCAGGTCAGCTTCGTTGATCAATTTGGTGACCAACTCCTTCTGCGCTTTGCTGTCTTCTAATTTTGTCTTCAATATCTTCTCTGCAATATCCAGAGAAAGATTTGCTACCTGGCTCTTCAAATCGTTGATGGCTGCCTTTTTTTCAGCCTGAATCGCTTCCCTGGCATTCGCCACAAGCTTTTTGGCCTCCTCTCCAGCCTTCTCCTTGGCATCGGCAATGAGCTTTTCTTTCAACTGCTTGGCTTCCTTTATCATGGCATCCCTCTCGACTTTCGCTTCAGCAAGGACCTTCTCATTATCAGCCAGAAGTTTTGTCATCTCATTTTTTGCCCGTTCTGCAGCTTCCAGGGCCTGCTTGATGCTTTCATTTCTCGCCCTGATGGCAGTTAAGATTGCGGGCCAGGCAAACTTGCCCAGGATGAAAAGCAGAATAAGGAAAAACAGTGTAGTCCAGAATATCAGTCCTATTCCCGGCGTTACTAAATCCATTATATACTAATTTTAATTGTTTTCAAAGAAGGGCCTGCAACCAACCGTTACAGGCCCGTTCATTTTATACACCTAGTTTCCCATCATGGCAACCACGATGGCAAACAGTGCAGCACCTTCAATCAGGGCAGCTGCGATAATCATGGCAGTCTGGATCTTACCTGTAGCTTCCGGCTGACGAGCAATGGCATCCATTGCTGATCCACCGATCCTACCGATCCCTATACCTGCTCCAATTACAGCGAGTCCTGCTCCAATTCCTGCTAATGTACCAGTCATAATAAATAGATATTAAATTAATAATCAATCATGGTGATGCTCAGGCATCGCCATTCCAATAAATAATGCGGACAATAATGTAAAAATGTAAGCCTGCAGGAAAGCAACCAGTATTTCGATGCAATCCATAAACAGCACCATGATGAGCGATGGAACGGCTAAAAATACAGACTTGAAGATAAAGATCAGAGAAACCAGGCTCAATACTATGATGTGCCCCGCCGTAATATTGGCGAAGAGCCTTATCATCAGTGCAAATGGCTTGGTGAACAGACCGATGATTTCAACCGGGATCATAATCGGTGCCAGCAAAATCGGCACTCCTGGTGTATTAAAAACATGTTTCCAGTGTTCCTTGTTACTGCTGAACTGGGTAATGATGAATGTAAAGGTAGCAAGCACAAAGGTTACCGCTATGTTCCCTGTTACGTTGGCCCCGAAGGGAAAGAAGGGGATCAGGCCCATGAGATTGTTGATCAGGATGAAAAAGAAGACCGTCAACAGGTAGGGCATAAAGCGGGCATAGTTGGCCTCCCCGATATTTGGAAGGGCGACATCCTCTTCAATAAATACAATCACCGGCTCTATGAAACCCATCAATCCTTTAGGTTCGCTGACACCTGCCTTTTTGTATGATTTCGCCAGGCTGAGGAATACCCAGAGCAGCACAATTACCGAAAGCATCATCATGAACGTGTTCTTGGTAATGGAGAAGTCCAGGGGAAGCCCGGCTTCAACCATCTCACCATGTTCATCCACCTCGATAATCTTTCCGTCCAGGCTCTTTTCAATACTCTCTCCCTTTCTGTTTTCAGCCATGATGGTACCATGTCCCATCTGGAAGCCATTGTGCGTATGTCCGTGTGCAAGCTTGTTGGAAAAAAATGCATGCAACCCTGAATGCTTGCTGTAAAGAATAACCGGAAGTGGAACACTTACATGGTGGCCATCCTTTTTTGTAAGAATATGCCATTCGTGTGAATCCTTCACGTGTTCCATGATAGATTCAGTGGCATTGAACTCCTCCACAGCCTCATCTGAATGGATATCCTGATGTTCTTCAGAAACAACCTGGGAGTGTTCATCTTGATGCCCATCCTGCCCATATAAAGCCGGATTGATTGATAAAAGGGCACTTCCAATAAAAAGTGTGGTGGCAATACCTAATATTCTCATGCTCACGAGCGTTCTAATTATTTATTCTTCAGCAGGTTAAGAAGATTTCCTGCTAATAAAAAAGTGAACAATAAATATAGTGTAAAAAACGAAATGATAAATGGTTTTGAGATAAATTTTGTGACCAGCCAAAATACCAAAATATAAAGCAGGTAAAGCAGAAATTTGCCGGAAATTCCCATCAGTAGTACCACAGCGCCATCCCGGCTGTTTTTCTTCACCCCACGTGCAAGAATCAGCCAGGAAGCCAGGTTGATTCCGAAAACAGAAATAAGTGTGATGATGTAATGATTGATCTCAATTCCGGCCTCAAGCCTGGGAATCATAAGAATGCCTGCAAGCATCAGAATTAGAGTCAGAACAAATAACTGCCAGATGTACCTGAAATGATCAGTCATCCTTTTTCCTGATAAAATCTTTCAATGTGATGTAGAGTCCTGCGAAGACCCCCAGCAGGGTAAGGATCGCGGTATAGACCGGCTTTTCACTGCCTCCACGTTCATCAAGTTTCGATCCGGCCCAGTAAAAAAGCAGAATAATAAGGACCATCTGAATGCCTACACCCGAATAACGGGTGAAAGCGTTCACTCCGGATCCCTCCCTTTTATCCCTCTTTGGGCTTTGATTCTGTTCCGGTTGTGACTTCTTTGTTTCCACCCATATCGCATTTACCGGTAAATGTGGCTCCCGGCTCAATGGCCAGTTTGCCAGTCCTGATCTCGCCGAACAATTTTGAAACCGAACGAAGCGACAACAATTCTTCTACAACAACCCTTCCGTCAACGACTCCTTCAATTTCACAATTTTTGCACCTGATTTCGCCGGTAACTTTACCAGATTGCCCAACAAAAACCTTTCCCTTTGTATTGAGGTTCCCGATGAGGTTTCCATCAAAGCGGATGTTTTCACTTGAAGAAATATTGCCTTCAATGGTCGTCCCTACTCCGATCATATTGATCTTATTGGTATTTTCTGCCTCAGCCATTTTTGCCATTTCTTGCTCTTTTGATTGCTAAATTAATCATTATTCTGATTTCCCGTCATAGACCCACTTAAGATAAATCGATCCCCAGGTAAATCCGCCACCAAATGCTGAGAGTATCAGGTTATCTCCTTTTTTAAGCTTAGATTCCCATTCCCAGATACAGAGAGGTATGGTTGCCGCTGTAGTATTGCCATATTTCGCGATGTTAATCATCACCTTCTCTTTGGGAATACCCATACGTCGCGCAACTGCTTCGATAATCCTCATATTGGCCTGGTGGGGCACCAGCCAGGTAAGATCCTCAGGTGATAATCCGTTCTTCTTCATGATCTCAACTGAAACATCGGCCATCTTGGAGACCGCTACTTTGAAAACTGCCTGACCCTCCTGATATACAAAATGCTCCCTGTTATCAACTGTTTCATATGATGGGGGACGAAGTGAGCCACCGGACTTCATTTTTAAATGATGCACCCCGCTTCCATCGGCCTGTAGAATCGAATCCCTGATTCCCAATCCCTCTTCAACCTGCTCAACCAACACTGCAGCAGCTCCGTCTCCGAAGAGAGGACAGGTTGTCCGGTCGGTATAATCGGTGATGGACGACATCATATCAGCTCCAACCATGATTACTTTCTTATAACGGCCCGACTGCACAAAAGAGGCGGCAGTCTGAAGTCCGTAAACAAAACCAGAACATGCCGCAGAAATATCAAAACTCCAGGAATTGGTCAATCCTGCCTTGTCACTGATCAGGTTTGCTGTGGAGGGAAAATGATAGTCCGATGTTATGGTCGCACAGATCAGAAGATCGATCTCATCAGGCTTTGTGCCAGTCTTCTCAAGCAGACCCTTTACTGCCTCAGTTCCCATATCGGAAGTAGCCCCCTCTTTCAGAATCCTTCTTTCCCTTATCCCGATCCTCTGCATAATCCACTCATCGGTGGTCTCTACCATGGTACTCAATTCGTCGTTTGTTAACCTGTATTCAGGTACAAATCCATGGATCCCAGTAATTCCAGCATCAATTTTGCTCATCGGTTTAATTCTTCTTTTATCCTGTTAACAAGGCCTGCTTCCACTACTTCGGCAGTATGAAGAAGCATGCTCATGATCGCTTTTTCGGTAGAGATTCCATGTCCGATAACAATCGGTCCACAGATACCCAGAACCGGAGTTCCCCCAAAATTTTCAAAATTAAACATTTCAAAATAACCATTCCCAATACCTTTTTTGGAGATGAGCCTGTAAAATGCCTCGGCCTCTTTCAAAACCATATTTCCCACAAAACCATCTGTAACAATCACATTTGCACGGTTGTTTACAAACAATTCATTGGCTTCGAAATTACCGATGAAATCAAATTCAGGGGAATCTTTCATAATCTGGTATGCGCTCCTGGTTACCATATTCCCTTTATCTTCCTCACGGCCAATGTTCAGCAAAGCTACTTTTGGTTCTGCTATTTCGTGAACCAATTTGGAGTAAATGGTACCAATAGTGCCATATTGGTATAAAACATCGGGGCGCGCATCCGGATTCAGACCAACATCAAGTAACAGTGAGCGGTTTCCCTCAAGATCGGGAATTGGAGCGGCAATAGCAGGACGGATAATCCCAGGGATAGAGGTGATAATCTGCAGAGCCCCTACCATCATTGCACCGGTGTTCCCGGCACTGCAAAAACCATCGATGGAGCCATCAGCCACAAGTTGCTGACCTTTAAAAATCCCGGACTCCGGCTTCTCCTTAAATACCTTCAGGGGATGGTCTTTCATCTCCACTGAGTAGGGAGTATGTACAATGGGCATACCGCTAATATCCAGTTGATGTTCATCTGAATAGCGGTTAAGGATATCCCGATCTCCGACCAGGACAATTTCAATGTTAGCAGGAAATACCTCACGGGCAAGTATGGAACCACGGATCGTGGAGCCGGGAGCATAATCGCCCCCATTCATATCAATTCCAATTCGCATTGGTAGCATTTTGCCTCCCGCAGAGGCACGGCAGTTAAGCTAACGCAGCTTCTGAATCAATAACTAGTTTACCTTTATAATAAAGGTTACCATCGACATAATATGCACGATGGCGTTCGTGTACTGTTCCGGTTGTTGAACAGGTGGAAAGTGTCGGGGCTTCGGCCTTATAATGAGTCCTTCTTTTGTCCCTTCTTTGCTTAGACGTCTTTCTTTTCGGATGTGCCATATCTATTGTCTATTATTCAATTATTCCTTTTAAAGAATCCCATCTGGGATCTGTTTGATCTTTTTTCTCTTCTTTTGCCTGGTGCTCCTCCAGCTTCCGTATCATCTCCGGATTACATCCGGAAATCCCCTCTTCATCGTCTGGATGAATCCGCTGATAAGGCAGCGCGAGCAAAATAAACTCATACATGTACTGCCCGACCTCAATCTCATGATCATCTCTGTGAATCATGATTACGTCTTCCTCGATCTCACCGGGCGTCTCCCCCAATTTAACAAAGATCGTCTGTTTTGTATCGATCCCGGTAATAAAGGGTTCCAGGCAACGGTCACAAATCACTTCTACCTCACCAGCGAGGTGAAAATGGAGCGAAAACACACCTGTCTTTTTCTCCAGGATCACTTCCGCCTTTACATTACCTTTCTCAATTTCCGTGTGCTCCAGAGAAGCAAAGAACTTCTTATCCAACTCAAATGAAAAATCGTGATCTCCATCTCCAATTCCCGAAATGCGCATGGCATATAAATCCCTCTTGCTCACAATTCTTCAATTTGGGTGTGCAAAAGTATAAATTTATCTTGTATAAAAAAACAAATCCGCAGCATTAATTCATGAGTTCTAGCGGATTAAAGAGATGATTGATCAGACAATCACCTGCTGAATGGTTTCAATCAGTGAATCGATGAAAAAATCATCCTTGGTCAGATAGCGGCTGGCACCGTTTTCCATAAACTCTGACAGCAATGCATCATCCCCCTGTCCGGTTAGAATTACAACCGGTACATCCGGGTTCCTTTTACGAATCTCTATCAGTGTTTCAAGACCACTCAGAGACTTCTGGCCGGGGCCGGATAAAATGTGGTCGAGAACAATCAATTTTGGCTCCTGCTCTAGGTTTTGCAAACACTCCTCCCCTGTGTTAAAGGTCACCACGTCATAATCCTGCCTGGCCTGAAAGGTATACTCCAGGAGGTTCAGGATCATCTTATCATCGTCAACAAAGAATATCTTCTTGTTCATTGCTGTAAAAATAGCAATAATATTCAAACAATAAAAGGGAGTTCATGTGTCCGGATATGAATACCTGAATGGCCGAATACGGACAATACTAGAAACTGGAAAAGTACTTATCCCTTTGTATTACTTAGTGTTATTGGCTTTGGCATCATGCTTGAGTTTTATTCTTTTTTTGAACTAAAACTCAACGCTCCAATGTCTTTACTCAAAAACTATGTCCGATCCCTTCTCCGAAATGCAGTCAGGGATAAATACTTCACCTTCCTGAATATGATGGGATTGGCAGTGGGAATTACCGCCTCCATCCTTATCTTCATCTACATCCAGGACCAGGTAAACTATGATTCTCATAACGAGAACTATGACAGGATTTACCGGCTTGAAGGAGACTTTTTCATAAGCGAAAAGCAGGATCTGACAGCCATTACCCAGGTTCCCCTGGGCCCAACCCTTAAAGATGAATACCCTGAAATTGTGGAACAGGCCAGGATCGTAAACTACAGAAATTTTACAGGGGGTGACCTCTATTTCGAAAAAGAGGAGAACACCTTCAGAGAGGATAGTATCATGTGGGCCGATTCCACCCTGTTTAAAATCTTTTCAATACCATTTATCTCCGGGGACCCGGGAACAGCACTGAGTCAGCCTTCCACTATGGTTCTCAGTGAATCACTGGCAAAAAAGTATTTTGGGAGCACTGATGTTCTGGGGGAGAGCCTGAAAACACTGGATGGTGGAGTCTATACCATTGTTGGTGTATTTGAAAACCTGCCAGTCAATGTACACATGAATTTTAACGGTCTGATTTCGACTGCTACTATCGAGGAGCAAATCGGCAGCGAACAGTTCAATGACAGGAGTACCAACTCATTCTGGAATGTGGCCACCTATACCTATGTGCTGATGGCCGAAAACACCACCCCGGACATGGTCCTTGCCAAGTTTCCGGAATTTTACGATACATACATGAAGGAGCTTGGTGAGCAGATCAATGCTTCTTTCGATCTCAGGATTACACCCCTGAGGGATGTTCACTTCCAAAAAGATGAACTCACATGGGATCTTCCAAAGGGAAATATGAATTATGTATACATCATGGGAGTGATCGGTGTCCTGCTGATCATCATCGCCAGCATTAACTATACCAATCTGACCACAGCCCGTGCCACAAGCAGGGGGAAAGAGATCGGCGTAAGAAAAGTTGGCGGGGCAAGCAAAGGAAACCTTCGTTCCCAGTTCCTTGGAGAGTCGATCGTGACTGCTATTGTTGCAGGCGCCGTAGCCTCATTACTGACCGCGTTGTCATTGCCCCTTTTTAACACCCTTTCAGGAAACTCGTTCAGCTGGCAGGTCCTGCTTCAGCCAACCATCATTCTCTTCATTATCGGAATCTCTTTTCTCACAGGTATATTGTCCGGAATATACCCCTCCACCTACCTGGCCTCCTTTAACCCAGTTTCCATACTAAAGGGGAATGGCGTCAGTGAGAAAGACCGCGGCTGGATGAGGCGCGGCCTTGTAATCGCCCAGTTCCTGATCTCAGCGATGATGATGATCGGCTCGGTGGTAGTGGCCCTGCAGATGAATTTCATCCAGCAGAAGGACCTTGGATTTGACAAGGACCAGATCCTGATGCTGAGCCTCAATGACACTTCAATTGTCAACAATGCCAGTGCTTTCATGGAGGAAATTGAGAGGCATCCTGCAGTGGAGAATACCTCTATCTCCACCACAGCACCAGGCCGCTTCTACGGAAAGCAGGTAATGACTGCCGAACAAAACAGTGGTGAAATGATTGAAAAGGCCTTTAACCAGTGCTTCATCGACTTCGACTATATGGATGTCATGGGCTTGACCCTTGTGGAAGGCCGGTTCTATGACCGGGAATTCGGTTCGGACATGACCAATGCCTTCATCGTCAATCAAGCACTTGTGGATGAGATGCAGTGGGGTGACAGTGCCCTGGGCAAGCAGTTTATCAGGGGAGTGAACATCCAGGGAGCAAATAATCCTGTTGGCGAAATCATAGGGGTTGTGGAGGATTACAATTATGGTTCACTGCACAATCCCGTTCAGCCCCTGTTGATGGCCTGCCAGGAAAATGCCCAGTTCATGCGCACATTGTCGGTTCGTATATCAGGCAACCAGATAGAGGAGGTGCTGCCATGGATCGAAGAGCAGAGGGCTTCATTTAACCCGGCCTACCCAATCCAGTACAGCTATCTTTCTGATGAGCTGGAAAACCTGTACGAGGAGGAAAGGATTATCTTTGCACTTGTTTTAACATTCTCCATACTGATCATATTCCTCTCTTCACTTGGGCTTCTTGCCCTTAGTGCATTTATGACCGCCAAACGGACACGGGAGACAGGGATCCGCAGGGTAATGGGAGCATCTCAAAACCAGATCCTTTCCCTCTTCCTGTTCCAGTTTTCAAAGTGGGTGGTCATATCCAATATCATTGCCTGGCCGGTTTCATTCTTCGTCATGAAAAACTGGTTGCAAAATTTCACCTACAGAATCGAGTTCCCCTTCTGGACCTTTATTCTATCTTTGTTGTTATCATTAACCATCGCCGTGATTACCGTCAGCTGGCAATCCATAAAGGTATCCAGGATGAATCCGGCCGCCTCCATAAGGGCTGAATGACAACAAAACAGATCGTAGGAGAAAAATACATCATTAATGGATTACCGGCCGATGTCTCAGGGTATCATCCTGACATGTCGGCCGACATCTATTACGAGGTGGTCCGGATCATCGGCGGTAAATTCCTTTTCCTGGATGATCACCTGGAGAGGCTCAGTCGCTCCATCGACGGAACAGGGCTGAATTTTCCGGGAGAGCCTGCGATCCTGGAGAACCTGAAGGCCCTGCTTTCTGAAAACAATTTCACAGAGGGGAACATCCGGATATGCCTCCGAAAATCGAGCAGAACCAAGCCCGATCTGTTCTGCTTCTTTACTCCCTGGTTCTATCCCAATGATTGTACCTACCTGAGCGGAGTTCAACTGATTTCATATTCCCATGAACGCCCCAATCCAGGAATTAAAAAATGGGATGAGAGATTCAGAACTGATGTGCATAAAACCATCCGCGAACACGGAGTCTATGAGGCCATTCTACTGAATGAGCGCGATGAGGTAACTGAAGGAAGTCGCTCCAACGTCTTCTTTGTGGATCAGGCAAACAGGCTGGTAACCCCCCCTTTTGAAAACATCCTTCCCGGAATCACCAGGAACTACGTGCTTCAGATCTGCAGAGATCAGGGGATTGAAGTAAACGAAAGGGCTGTTACCCGAAATGAGCTGAATGACTTTGCTGCCTGTTTCATTACCGGCACCTCCCCGAAAGTCCTCCCGGTATGGCAGATCGACCAATATCAATTCCGGGTTGACCACCCCATTCTCAAGTCAATTATGGAACAATTTGATTCAATCCTGAATGAAAATCTGAAAACAATTGACTAATTTGTATGTTTAACTGAACATAACAGAATGCCATGTCCAACATGAAAACCATCCTTATTACAGGAGTTTTACTCCTTTCATTTATTTCCATTGACAGCAAGGCCCAGGTAAACATATACCGTTCCGGCGGTGGTGAGATCATCCTATCCGGAGCCGATGTTCAGTTCAACAATGAGGAGGTGAGCACCAATATGCGTTTTACACTCTTTTTCCACACCCAGCAGCTTCTGAATATAGACCTGACCAGCAAATTCGGATTCTACACCGGGGCAGCCATCCGAAATGTGGGCCTGATTACCGAAGACCTCTACCAGAATGTTGGATTCGGGGGTATCGACAATACCCACCCCGATTGGAATAAAAATACCAAGGTCAAGCGGCGCAGCTACTCTCTCGGCTTTCCGATTGCCTTTAAGATAGGGCAACTGAACAAAAAATACTTCCTCTATGCCGGTGGTGAGTATGAATGGATGTTCCTCTACAAGCAGAAGCTTTTCCTGGACGACAATAAAACCAAATTCAAGGAGTGGGGCAGCAAACGGGTTAACCCATGGGTCCCCTCCCTTTTTGCCGGTATACAATTCCCCGGAGGCTTCAACCTGAAACTCAAATACTACATGCAGGATTTCCTGAACACAGACTTCCAGGGAGTCGACTTCGGAGAGGATGTGGACTATTCCCAGTTTCAATCATCAGGCATCTGGTACATCTCAGTGGCAGTAATGCTCAACAAGAAACAGCTGAAACGAATGATGGAGGCCCAGAAGTTTGACAAGACCGCCTACAGGTAAAAAAGGAGGTCTTTATAAAGCTGAATAATTCGCCAGAGCTTCCATGAGTATAGATCGTCCTGATTCCATAACTTCTGATCGCCAGGCTTCTGAAGCAGGATAATATGCTTCAAGAATATTCTCATTGATCTTCTGTTCCTGCTTATCCTTGGTATACCCATATTGGTATCCCTGATTCTCAAGGATGATTCGTTGCAGTGCTTTCAGTGATCCAAAAGTTTTCTCTGTATCAAATGTTCCCCATTCAAATACCATATAAAGGTAGGTGGCATCTGGATTGATTTTGCTTAGAAAGGCGTCTGCGAAACCACCCGATATGCTGTAAAAATCACCTGAATCTCCCCAATCGATGGAGTGACCTTCAAATACAGACTCCGTTTTCTCTTTTAAAGTGGGATCATCAACTGGATTTGGGAACAGATGAAGTACACGCCTTGATCCATACCCGGTATGCAAATCGATGGTCAGAATATTATTGAATTTTGAAAGATATCCGGGAAGAATGCGTTTAAGGGAATCGATCTGAGGTTCAAACCCCGTCCCCCCGAAATAGATACCCTCAGGGTATTCATACTGTCCCTGGAGAATTGCCTGCCTGAGAACACTCATCGACTCCTTCATCATCTTGCGGATGGCTATCATATAGAAAAAACGGCTCCGGAGACTGGCTGTGGATGCTTCCCCATGAGGATTCAGCATATCATACAAAGCCAAGTATCCAGTGTTCTTGCTGTCGAACAATGATGCATCAACTTCAGAGCCACGGTTCATGTCCACATTATTCTCACTTACCCTTCTTTTGTATTTGAATCCAAATGGATTAACTCCATGTATGATAAGCACACCCATTTCGGATAACAACTCCGGGCCCAATAACTCACCAAGGAACATTTGCTGTACAGCACTCCCCGGGAATCCTTCAATGCCATGCACTCCGGAACTCAAAACCAAAAGCTTATCACTACTGTCAGCAGGAGGCACATAAAGCAGATCAACAAACAACTCCTGATCCAGCTCACTGGGTACCTGAAAAGTGAACAACTTTGCCTGATCGTATTGTGAGGTGACCAACCTTGCCTCATCCAGAAAAGCACCCCTGCAATCATCATATGATTCCTGAAAATAAGCAAGGTTTTTCTCATAGACAGGCACTCCCTTGTCACCAGGAGAGAAGGTGGAGTAAGAAATATGGACAACCAACAGCAGGATCAAAATGAATCCCAACAGTCCAATCAGAAGTCTCGTTACAATCTTTTTCATGTCCAGTTTGTTATATTTCCAGTTCTAAATGTATGAATTTATACATCAATACAGGTTTGCTCCATTTGCCCTGAATGATTACCTTTGCTTTCCCAAAAGGTAAAAGGGGTGTTAGCTCAGTTGGTTTAGAGCGCTTGCTTGACAGGCAAGAGGTCACAAGTTCGATTCTTGTACATCCCACATCTGATAACGAGGGAGTTAGACATGTTCTGACTCCTTTTGTTTTTTAAGGTAGGTGAAACAGAGGTGAATCAATCCGGATCTTTCCCATATACAGGTGGCGTAACAAATTCACCGAATTTTCGTTAGATTAGTACCGCCATCAACCCCAACATCTCATGGCACATCTAGTGCGTAAACTGCTTGCAAACATATTTCAGCTATAGGGATAATGGGATTGGTGTCTTGCAGGAGCTGGTTTTTGACAGATTTCCGATAACCCTTGATTTCATTGTGTTGTGGGGTAATTCAGGACCAGAATATTTAGTGAAAATATAAAGCCCTGTCATATTTACGTACGTTATGAGCAATTTAGTAATTCACCGTCCTGAAGTATTATGACCAAGAAAAAAACAAAACCAATTCTGAGGATAGCGTTTATAGTTGCATCTATATCCTCCTTGTTCTTTGTACCATGGCTATTGGTAAAGGCATGGATACTTCCGCTACCGGATACGATTCAGGAGCAGGCAGATGAAGCCATAGGTCATGGATTTGACGGAATAATTGTTTATGTAGACCAGGCTGGTCACCCCCCTCAGTATTTTGCTTCCGGTTGGCACGATCGAGAAGCTAAAATACCTGCCAAACCTCACGCA
>JAAEOI010000097.1 GCA_024244665.1 Bacteroidota bacterium
CCGAATGGTCCAACCCCGAATAGGATGGTCATTGCATAGCTCCCGAAAACCATAGAAACAACCTCTCTCCCCCGGCTGAAACTGTTGCCATTCATAATTTTGAGTATACCCAGACTTTACATCAGATGTGAATTACATTTTTCTAATTACTCTCCTAAAGGTGATGGTCAATAATTGAAACAAAATAAACAACTGTTGCGTTAATACATTTAGTTATCGAATAGTTATTATACGAAAAAACAGAAAGAGATGATAAAACGATTGAGATCGATTTTCGTGATTGCACTTGCTGCAACAGTATTGTTTGCAGTTTCATCGTGTGATAAGGAGCCCGTTGATGAGAGGCCCGAACTTCCTCCTGTGGAGAGTATGATGATGGATTTTTCAGATTTTTCTGAATTGCCCGCAGGTTCAAAGGCTAGCGCCTATACCTATCAGAATTTTCCCCATTCCTACCTTACGGTGGGGTTCTGGAATATTTATGCTACCCTTGTGTCGGCATTACCGTTGGCAGCCTATGCCCATCTCCTTGGTCAGACCCCCGAATACATTGGTGATAATACATGGGAGTGGTCTGTTGAATTCGTGTTGAACAACCTGAATCACGTGGCTACACTTACCGCAGAACGAATCAATAACGAAGAGTTTTCAGTGGAGATGCTCATTGGTCAGGCTGCTCCTCCTGATGCGGCTTTGCTTTGGTTTGATGGAGTGGTCCGTTACGATCATACAGCTGCCCTCTGGAACATCTATAAAAATGGGACCATTGCCGTTCTCGAGATCGAGTGGAACAAGGATTTTGAGACCGGGGAGGCCGATCTGACCTACACCAACACAGAAGCCGGTCAGGCTGAAACGGGAAGCTTCATCATGTTTGAGTATATCCCAGGTGGGGTCTTTGATGCCGCCTATACAGTTTCAATGGCCAGTGGGCTTACCAATATTGAGTGGAATACTAGCACCATTGAAGGCCGAGTTATGAACCCCCTGTTTTTCGGGGATGATGCCTGGCATTGTTGGGATTCCTATGCCAACGGACTGGTGGATAAGATCTGTGAGTAAGTACACCCTGTCAACTCTAGCTATCTCCCTATCCGGTAGGAGACTTTAAGCAGTAGTGCATTGGTGGGATGTATGTCCCAGATATCGCTAAAATCATTATCCAGCCGGAACTGTCCGTAGGGATCGAAGCCGGAGCGGGTTTGGGACCATACAAGGTAGATGAAAGATCCTGGCCTGTACTCCCATCGGAATACCAGGTTTGCCAGGAACTCTTTAACGTTGAAGTCGGGATTCTCAAATCTATAATTCAAGGCTGAACCAGCTTCTGTAATGATGTAGAGATCCCCGGTAGCATCATAGGAGATTTCTCCGGTACTGTACGTGTGGAAGCGGTCTTGAAACCGGTCCGCTTTGGGATTGGTGATGTATTTGAATTCACTGTAGTTACCCGAGGCAATGAAGGGCTGGCCCCAGAACTGTATGGTCAGCTCAGGGGTAAGAATAAGGTCAAGTCTGATGGACATACTCAGTGTTTTCTGATCAATGGCGCCGAAAATATACCTGTCACCTGTATCGAAATGTTGCTGGTCCACATACTGCAATTCACTTTTGCGGCGGCTGAACTCGGGTTTTATGGAGATGTTCAGGTTACTGATGGGTTTATAGCCAAGACCAAATTCAAGCCCGTAACTGCTTCCCGAGTCGTCATAATCAAGGCTGTAATCCAGGTCTATTTCTGCCTTCACCTTTTTCCTGGAACTAGTGGACAGGAACAGCGAAGTTTGGAATCCGCCCGGAAGGATAATGGAGGGCCCGCCCCGCAGGGTAGAATTGGAGAAAAGTTCTGAATCAGTGGAGATACGGAAGCGCGAGTGCCAGAGGTTTTTAAATTCTGCATGCCCGTGTAAAATAGTACCGATAATCTGGTGATTTCCACCAAAATCCCATCCACTCCATTGGTTCAGGTTGAGGGAGGCACTCCTGAAGATGCTGAAGGGTTCATTGAAGCTGTAGCCCATCCAGAAGATCTGGACAATTTCATCAGTGTTTGTGAGGAAGCCAATGTCGTTGAGCTCAAGACCGGGCGAATTTGCAGAAAGAAACAGCATGAAATTGAAGCGGCCACTCTGTTTCCCCATTTGAAGGCTTCCCCCGTATCCTGACAGGGAGGTACGGGTGGAGTCCAGGTCCAGGTAGTCAGCATCGGGTCGCTGAAAGCAATGAACCGGTGAACGCTGGGTACGGATCAGGGCCTCTTCAGACCCGTTTACCCGGCTCATGTATCCGGAAAAGGAGATGAGGTACTCGCGGTCTTTGATGTACTGCTGAAAATCAAGTCCCCCGCTCAGAGCAGAAGAGTGGAGGTAGTCAAGGTGCTCCTCATCGTTAAAACGTTTGGTGGAGGTGACCATTCCTCCCAGGATGGTGTTCCCCTTGTGGAACTCTTTGGAGACCCTGCTTGCAAAATGGTTAGTGAGTGGTTCCACCGTTTCAAAGGAACGATCTCCATCCAGGTCAATCTCTGCCTGCATGCCCGAGGTTACGCTCTCCATCACCCCGAGGGACAGGCCGTTCCTTGTCTTCCCGGTGATTTTGGCAGCACCCAGGATATTGGTGAACTCAGGAACCCGGGCATAAGCCCCTTCCACGAGATCGGGATCGTGGTGGGGCCGGCGCCCGATGCGGCGCGAATAGAACATATTACCCATGTTATACACTGCCAGGTCGAAGTCAAAGATGTTTTTGCCTTC
>JAAEOI010000098.1 GCA_024244665.1 Bacteroidota bacterium
CGTATATATAGAGGGTACTGCTTTTGGTACAGCAACAAGTTTGGATGGGAGCTATACGCTTTCAAAGATTCCTGCCGGAGAATACGATCTCCAGATCCGGTACATCGGGTATTCACTCAAATCAGTATCCGTTAGCATCGTGGCCGGAGAGACAGTCATCCAGGATATTGAACTTGCTGAGGATGCGGTTCAACTTGATGACGTGGTTATTACGGCCCAGCTTCTGGGCCAGAGGGGAGCTATCAACAGGCAGCTCACCGCCAATTCAGTGATGAACGCCGTATCAAAGGATAAGCTGCAGGAATTGCCCGATGCCAATATTGCAGAGTCCCTGGGACGCATACCCGGTGTATCTGTAGGTCGTAGTGCAGGTGAGGCAAACAAAATTATTATCAGGGGACTGGAGCCCAAACTGAATGCCGTCACGGTAAATGGGGTAAGAATGCCTTCCACTTCTTCAGGGGGCACGGGTGCCAGTCACTCATCCAGGTATGGGGGTGATGATAATGTCGGGGACAGGTCTGTGGACCTGAGCATGATCTCATCCGATCTGCTTGAGGCTGTTGAAGTATATAAAGCGACAACCCCGGATATGGATGCGGAAGCGATGGGAGGGATGGTGAACCTGAGAGTAAAAAAGGCCGGAGAGAAGCCCGGTGGTATGCTCAGGCTTGAGGGGGGGTATAACCAGCTGGCCAATGATTTTTCAAATTACAAAGCGGTTGGGCAGTATGGCAGGCGCTTCTTCAATAATAAATTTGGAGTGATTGCAGGGGGGAATATAGAAAATGTAAACCGCAGCTCAGAGCGGCTGAGTGCTTTATACAGGGTAGATGGTGTGCGGGACAGTATAACCGGGGAGGTACCCATCAGAGGGCGAAACCTGAATGTGC
>JAAEOI010000099.1 GCA_024244665.1 Bacteroidota bacterium
CCGGTCGTTATAACTGCATCGATAGTTGCTTTCGTGGTGACCCTGTTCATTGGATATTCGCTGTATTGGAATATAGATAATCTAAAGCAGGAAAAGCTTCAACTGGCTACAGCTGAGGCTGAATCCCACTGGAATAAGGATTCGGCTTTTCGTCGATGGGCAACACGGCATGGTGGTGTTTATGTGAAACCCAATGACAGGACTCCTCCGAACCCTTATCTTGCGCACCTGACACATCGTGATGTGGTGACTACGGATGGCACCCTTCTTACACTGATGAATCCTGCCTACATGATGACCCAAATGACCCAGGAATTTGAGGAGATGTATGGTGTAAAGGGCAGGATTACGGGCAAGTTGCAGTTGAATCCTGCTAATAAACCAGACGACTGGGAATTTGATGCTCTGACACAATTTGAAAATGGGGCAAAACTAGTCACAGAACAGACAATAATATCCGGTCAACCTTATTTGCGTTTTATGAAGCCCATGTTCATGACAGAAGGTTGTGTAAACTGTCATGGGATTCTGGGATTTAAAGATGGGGATCTTCGTGGTGGAGTCAGTGTTTCCATACCGTTGGCCCCTTATTTTTCAGCGGCGACAGAAACATCTCGGGGTATAGGGATTACTCACGGGGTGATCTGGCTACTGGCCATGTTTGCGATTTTTCTGTTTGC
>JAAEOI010000100.1 GCA_024244665.1 Bacteroidota bacterium
CAAGTGAAGCAGGGCTGGCCCGAGTGATCGTAATTACAAAAATGGATGGTGATAATATTGACTATCCTGCACTTCTAGAATCAATTCAAAATGCATTTGGAGAAGAGTGCATGCCTTTAATGTTGCCCGTAGGTCATGGGTCAGGGTTTAAAGGGGTGGTAGATATTTTCAATCAGCCTGACGAAGTGCCGGGTGATGTGATTGGCGATGTTGATGGCTGTCGTGAGAAGCTGGTTGAAGGCATCGTTTCTGTATGTGATACTCAATTGGAAAAGTATCTTGATGGACAGGAGATATCTGATGAAACACTTCAGGGGTGTTTTAACACAGCCATTGCTGCGGGTAGTATCGTGCCTGTTCTATGTTGTGAGAACAAGAAGGGGGTGGGAGTTGAAAGTGTTGTAGATGTGATAGCTAGGTTTACACCCTCTCCTGAAAAAGGTTTGTCCTGTAAGTGCGCGAGCTTGGATGGAGATAAGGTGTCTGAAGAGGAACAAGATGTGGAGGTTTCAAAAGATGCTC
>JAAEOI010000101.1 GCA_024244665.1 Bacteroidota bacterium
GTACTCAGTACACAGTGCACAGTAGACAGTGCTCAGTGCTCAGTACACAGTGCTCAGTAGACAGTGCTCAGTACACAGTACACAGTGCTCAGTGCTCAGTACACAGTGCTCAGTGCTCAGTACTCAGTGCACAGTGCTCAGTGCAAAAAAAAGGGATCCGAATTGGGATCCCTTTTTTTTATGACTAAACTGAGGCCTTACTCCATCTCGCCCAGGAACCTTTCAGCATCCAGGGCTGCCATACAACCTGAACCTGCAGCAGTGATGGCCTGACGATAGGTATTGTCCTGCAGGTCACCACAGGCAAATACGCCGGGAACATTGGTTTTTGCCGAACCGGGGATGGTCTGGACATAACCAACATCATCGGTTTCCACATACTCATTGAAGATATCTGAGTTGGGAGTGTGGCCAATGGCCAGGAAGAATCCGTCTATATCTTTCTTTACGATCTCCTCCCCTGCTTCACCTTTATTCTTGTAGAGTTCCAAACCGGTAACCACCTGGTCGCCTGTCACCTCTTTGGTCTGATGCTTCCAGAGCACCTCAATGTTTTCTGTATTGACCACCCGCTTCTGCATCGCTTTTGAAGCACGCAACACATCCCTTCGAACAATCAAATAAACCTTCTTGCAGATACCAGCCAGGTAGGTGGCCTCCTCAGCAGCAGTATCCCCACCACCCACAACAGCAACCACTTTATCTTTATAGAAGAATCCGTCGCATGTAGCACATGCAGAAACGCCGTAGCCTTTGAACTTCTCTTCCGATTCCAGTCCAAGGTATTTTGCAGTGGCACCCGTGGCCAGGATCACAGAATCTGCGGTAATCAGGGTGTTCTCGTCAACAACCACATTTTTCACCTTGCCTGAGAAATCTACACTGGTAGCCAATCCAAAACGCACCTGGGTTCCAAAACGCTCCGCCTGCTTTTTCAGGTCCTCCATCATGGCTGTACCATCAGTTCCTTCAGGGTAGCCGGGAAAATTATCAACTTCGGTGGTGGTGGTCAACTGTCCTCCCATCTGCATGCCTGTATACATCACAGGACTCAGGTTAGCTCGTGCCGCATAGATGGCAGCCGTATAGCCGGCCGGACCCGATCCCAGGATCAGGCACTTGACATGCTCTTTTACTTCAAGTTCTTTCTTCTCGCTGGCAGACTCTTCAGATGAACTGCCCATGGGTTTAAATAGGTCCATAATATTGTTCAAATATGTAATTGAGTAAATATGCAAATATAAACGCTTCGCTCGCGTTTGTAATGCTAGTATTGTAATAGTCGTTAACAGTCCACATAAATTACAAAAACTCCACCTCCCCAGATCAAATTCAGTACCAAATCAAAAATCAAGGGCCTTAAGAGCCACTTCCGGACAATCTTACAGTCAACACATTGACAAAAGCTTCATATGATGACGGGATGACAGAAAAAACTTCCTCTTTAATTCCTGCAGGACTATTTGAGAATGTCAATAGAATTACTACTTTTGCACCCACTATTGATCGGGGTGTGGCGCAGTTGGCTAGCGCACATGTCTGGGGGACATGGGGTCGGAAGTTCGAGTCTTCTCACCCCGACCATTGCTCAGCGCAATTAGTTAAATATCAACTAATTGCGCTTTTTAATTATATATCTGCCCCACTAAAACCCCACCAAGCATTCGTGACAATGATAACCCTTCTCCGATTTACACTGAGCAGAAAGAGAATTATTGATTAGGTAGTTTACAATGTGAATTCATAAATCCGGAATCAACTGCTCACGTTGGACTGGAATGGATTGCTTAGTTTACTCCAGGATAAGGTGGTCACTCTGATTGGAATTTCCACATTATGGGAATTCAATAAATTACATTGTCATCATTCCATTGTCCATTATCGAAGCTTGAAGAAATAGCTGCATCAAGAACACATGGAATAATGTCCGCTTGTCGGCACATTTCCTGAATACCGTCACTAATGAAATTGTAATAATCTGTGTCCTGAAATGAAGCCGAAGATAGAGCAGCCGGGAAACCAAAATCATTTAAACATCAGATCACCAGGCTATTTGCCTTGTCAACCGAAATCGGCAAGAAGTAGTCAAGGGGTCCGTTTTTTCCACCGGAATACGTAAATATAACTCATTTGAGAATTGCGATGATCCGGATCTTTGTAAAATGGAATTCTTTATAATTATTAAAAATTAAATAAATTAAGGATCTAAAGCTATCTTTGGCCATGAATCTACGATGGCTTTTTATAGCCTTCATTATTCCTGCCTTACCAGTTCGGTGCTTCCCGGAAGGATCACATACACAATTCCCTGGGCACCAGGAAGAAGAACAGATAAACGAATTTGTATTTGAAAAGGTATACCTGCATCTGGACCGAGCAAACTACGTCGGCGGTGAGGATATCTGGTACAAGGCGTACCTGATTGATGCGAAATGGAATAAATTATCGGAACACAGCAGAAATCTGTATGTTGAGCTAATATCTCCCGATCTTGAGATCCTCCATCAGCAAATTATTAGGCTTGAGATAGGGAC
>JAAEOI010000102.1 GCA_024244665.1 Bacteroidota bacterium
CACTCCTTTTTCTGCTGAGCTAGATGTACTGGCAATTGAATCCTGGATGACCACTCCTTTTTCTGCTGAGCTAGATGTAATGGCAATTGAATCGTGGATGGCTTTACCTTTCGAAGCAATGGATAGTGAGATGGTTGTTGAGAACTGGATGACCACTCCTTTTTCTGCTGAGCTAGATGTAATGGCAATTGAATCGTGGATGACCACTCCTTTTGAGGTGGCAGATGTCAATTGTACTGGTGCCCTGATAGCTGCAGCCTGCATCTAAATGACTTTATGACATTGCGTTTCTAATATACGATCAAGGAACCGTCTCATACGAGGCGGTTTTTTTATGGTTTGGATTTTCTGTTTTACTTAAAAATATCGGTTCAGGTGGCTCTTTCCAGTTTGCCTTTATGGCATACCAGCGGGTCCGATTTTTCGCCATGCCAATTGTGAAAGCCACTGCACCCAGCTGCTGATCCCTACCAAGAGTCCCGACAGAAGTTTAATAATACTCAGCGGTCTCCTATTCTTTTTGGCCAGGGTTGCTTCCACCACTCTCCCGGTGGTGTCGGTGCAGACGAGGTGGTGCTTGGCAAGTTTTTCAGCGTTGTAAGCAACTCATTCTGCCAGGTCGGGTTTCCGGTTAACGTGTGCCACCGTGGCTACGGTTTTGACTTTATCCATTTGATAAGCTCTGTGCAAAAGTAGGTGGACTATTTGAATTCTGTTAGATTTGTATGTAAGAAATAAATTATTCTGGACATGTTTGAAAGGAGAAGGACACGGCGGTCAAGTAAAATGGTGAGGGTATCCATGCTTTTTGTTTTGACCGGACTGGTGATTATGGTTCTGTTGGTCTATAAGTTCTACGGACGGATCTATGAAACCAATGTATCATTGGATGGGGAGCAGGAGATTTTCTATATTCCCACCGGGGCTAATTTCGCATATGTGGTTGGTCTGCTTGAGGGTGACGGGATCATCGATAATCCCAAGTCGTTTCGCTGGGTGGCCAGCAAGAAGGGGTATGGCATTAGTATTAACCCGGGCCGGTACAAGATCCGCAACGGCGCAAGCAATAACGAACTGGTGAATATGCTCCGTTCTGGCAACCAGGATCCGGTAATGGTGGTTTTTAATAATGTGCGGACCCTGGACCAGGTGTCCGGAAAGGTAGCCCGCTACCTGGAATGCGACTCGGTTGAGTTTGCAGCCTACCTGACAGGTTCAGACCTGATTGAGGAATACGGATTCAGCAGGGAGACATTCAACTCCATGTTTATACCCAATACCTATGAGTTTTTCTGGACCACCACTCCTGAACAGTTTACCGAAAGAATGAGCCGCGAGTACAAGGATTTCTGGGAAGGGGAGAGGGACCGGAAGGCAAAACGGATGGAGATGACCCGGACCGAGGTGATCACCCTGGCCTCCATCGTTGATGAGGAGACCATGTATAATGATGAAAACGTCACGGTTGCCGGGCTCTACATGAACCGACTGGAGCGCGGGATTCCGCTTCAGGCCGATCCCACCCTGATGTTTGCGATGGGAGACTTCACGGTCAAGCGGATTCTGAACGAGGATAAAAAGATAGAATCGCCATACAATACTTACAAATACAAGGGCCTGCCCCCGGGCCCCATTTCCATCCCCTCTGTTTCGGCTATCGACGGGGTCCTGAACTACGAGAAGCACAACTATATCTTCATGTGTGCTAAGGCCGACTTCTCGGGAAACCACGCTTTTGCCCGCTCTCTTAAGGAGCACAACAGGAATGCAAAGGAGTACCAGAGGGCCATGAATAAAAGGCGGATTTACAGGTAGATTCAGTACACAGCACTGAGCACTGTCCACTGAGTACTGTGTACTGTGTACTGTGTACTGTGTACTGTGTACTGTGTACTGTGTACTGAGTACTGTCCTGAGTACTGAGTACTGTCCACTGAGTACTGTCCACTGAGTACTGTCCACTGAGTACTGAGTACTGAGCACTGTCCACTGAGTACTGTGTACTGAGTAC
>JAAEOI010000103.1 GCA_024244665.1 Bacteroidota bacterium
ACTGATCGGGGCATTAATTTTCTCCTTCAATAAAGCAATTCAAATCAATCACTTTTTTCGTCTCCTGACAATGAATTTATCCGTAGCTTTGTTGTTTCTTGTCCGGTAACCCTTAGTGGGGACACCCCATGGTGTTACCGGGTGATTCCCTTTGCTCTTCCCCTCTCCGCCACCATGAGGGTGATCAACAGGGTTCATAACGGTTCCTCTCACCTTGGGCCTTCTTCCAAGGTAGCGTTTCCTGCCAGCCTTACCCAAAGACACATTCTCATGATCAAGATTCCCAAGCTGACCTATACTGGCATAACACTCCTGAAGAATCAGTCTCATTTCATTAGACGGCAGTTTTAGCTGGGCATACTTACCTTCCTTTGCAACAATTTGCGCTGAAGCACCTGCACTCCTGACTAACTGCCCACCCTTTCCAGGATGATATTCAATATTATGAACTATGGTTCCAACGGGTATCGCACGCAAAGGCAAAGCATTCCCTGGTTTGATATCAACGCTCTCACCCGATGCAACCTTTGATCCCACTTCCAGATCTTTCGGGGCAAGTATATACCTCTTTTCACCATCAACGTAG
>JAAEOI010000104.1 GCA_024244665.1 Bacteroidota bacterium
ACCTCGACTTTCACAGGCTTATGAAGGATGCTTTGAGAAAGTTTGACAATATTCTTTGGCATGGTGGCCGAAAAAAATAAGGACTGCCTTTTCTGGGGTAGCAAAGCAATGATTTTTTTGATATCGTGAATGAAGCCCATATCCAGCATACGATCGGCCTCATCGAGGACAAAATATTCAATGTGTTTCAGTGTGATGATTCCCTGGTTTATAAGATCGAGCAGTCTCCCGGGGGTGGCAACCAGCACATCCACCCCTTTGCGTAGAGCAGCTTCCTGTGGACCCTGTTTGACTCCACCAAAAATGACCGTATTGCGGATATTTGTGTATCTGCCATAGGTGCTGAAGCTTTCCCCTATCTGAATGGCCAGTTCCCTCGTGGGAGTAATGACCAGTGCCTTTGTCCGGGGTCTCTCGGCATTGCGGGTAAGGTCGTGGCATAAATGCTGAATGATGGGTATGGCAAATGCAGCTGTTTTCCCTGTTCCGGTTTGTGCACTTCCCAGTATATCCTTTCTTTTAAGGATCAGGGGGATGGCCTTTCCCTGCACAGGAGTGGGGATGTTGTAATCTTCTTTTCTGAGTGACTTTAATACAGGATCTATAATATTGAGATCTTCAAATGTCATATGAATTTATGGTTTGATCCGCCGCAGGTGGAAAGCGAG
>JAAEOI010000105.1 GCA_024244665.1 Bacteroidota bacterium
AATCGACTAGATATGATTTACAAGCTGTTTCAAGTAAAACAAACATTAAAATATTGTTCAGTGTTGCCGGAGTTGCAATTTTTATTGTATTCTTTTTGTTTACACTCAGAGATTCCATGGCCTGGAGCCATGCTGTGAGAATTGGTTATGAGGTAGGGTATACTACTTCGGAAATAGGCAGATTATTATCACTGCAAGCACTCCCTGGCTTGTTTGGTCCCATGATAGCTGCATTGATCGGTTTTAAGTATGGAATGAAATTTCCCTTGCTATTTGGACTAATCTTCGCAGGATTGACCTCTTATGCAATATTTTTATCAGTTGAAGCTCCTTATCTTTTCAGGATCTCAATATTAGTTTGGACGGCAGGATACTTCTTTGCCATCTCATACCTGACTGCTTTTGCAGCAACACTGGACCCTGATGGTCGAATTGTCGCGGCTTCGGGTAGCGCAATGGTGCTCGGAGTCGCCGTTGGACCCGCATTTTCAGGCTACATTATTTTGTATGGTGGTTATGCAATGGCGGCATGGGCATCACTTGCTCTGGTGGTTGTGATGACAATAGCGGCATTAATTTCTCTGAAATGGGCGTTGAACCTCAAGCGGAGCGGGAGATAATTCAAAATTAGAATTCATTAGTAGCCAGCGGGAAGTTGGCCACTAAGGCCTCACCCACATACCCAAGGAGGGTTACCCATAACTTTTGTTTTATCTTCCATAGTATTATTGGCTTACACTGGCACAGAAAATAAGGCTAATCCTGCATCCTTTTTTCTATTCATGTTCCGTAATGGGGAAGCAATAAAATGTACCAGGAAATATCTATCTGAATAGTATTTGCTCTAAGCTTCCATAGTCAAGAATAAATTAACAGCAAAACAAATATTCAATACGGGTGTTAATATATGTGGATATGACCGTAAAAAGAAGTCATATTTAGTATTAATTCGTGTTAAATTTTAAATTATGAGTAACGGAACAGTGAAATTTTTTAACAATGCCAAAGGATTTGGCTTCATTACTCCAGATGATGGTAGCAAAGATGTTTTTGTCCATCAAAGCGGATTAACGGATGAAATAACAGAAGGCGATAAAGTAAGCTATGATGTACAGGAAGGTCCGAAAGGATTGAATGCCGCAAATGTCACGATCTTATAAATCTACTCTTTGAATTTCAACCATCAATTAAAAGCCGTCTCATAACTCAACATGAGACGGCTTTTTCTTTAGAAATTTTTATAAATCTTGGATTCCCCGGATTTTTTCATTCGTTCAGCTTGAGTTCCAAAAGCCCTCTTGTTGGTCACATAAATCTACCCCTCCCGTTCTGAAATACCAGGCGCCGGGCCACCCCTAACATATAAGTGTAATGGCTTTTGCCGCAGGTGCCATTGCAATTTGGGTAACCGATTTAATCTGGACAATTGCAGGTACTTCAAAACTTAAAAAGCCTCAATTTATGGAGATAAAATTGGCATTCCCTTTAGCGCTGATGTTGAGCCATTATTTTTTGTCCCAGTGGTGCAATTGAAATACACGTTTTGAAATAATAAAGGAAGTAATAAGTGCGACCATGAAGATCCGGCTAAATAGTTTACATGTACAGAAACTTGAAAAAAAAGAAATAATTGATGAGTCAATACTGATAGCCCGGCAACTGCAGACCGCGATTTCGGGTCATGCAACAGGAGGAAATCATGGCAGACTAGCCCTCGATTGTGCCGGATGTCACACCCATGAGGGATTTTTGGAATTTGAGCCAACAGGAATGGTCTCAAATGATTTGGATACCCGCTCCTCTATATCAGAATTTCGCTTGAGCTAAAATGAGAAGCCTTTGGGCTAAAACGAGAAAATCAGCTCACATTTTTCTAATAATTTTGCTCATGCAAACTTAAAAAAGAGAAAGATGAATAGAAGTATTTTAATTACCGGTGCCAATAGCGGATTAGGAAAAGAGTCTGCCCGTCAACTTGCCATGATCAAAGAAACTGAAAAAATCTTCCTGGCCTGCAGAAACCTAAGCAGGGCTCAGGAGGCAAAACAGAGTCTGGAAAATACTACGGGAAGGTCAATCTTTGAAATTGTAATTATGGATGTGTCAGATCCCGTTTCTGTCAGGTCTGCTGTAGCCGGATTGAACAAACCTGTTGATGCCCTGATTATGAATGCTGGCGGAATGGGTGGGAAAAGTCCCCTGACGATGACGCAAAATGGTGTTACTTCATTATTTGCTGCCAATGTACTTGGTCATGTGGTATTATTGGATGAGCTGATAAAAGCAAATAAACTTAATAATGTTGCTCTGTATGCTGGTTCAGAGGGGGCCAGAGGTGTTGATGAAATGGGAATGAAGCGGCCCGTATTGAAATCTTCTTCGGCAGATGAATTCTCCCAGGTCATAGATGGTTCTTTCTTTGGGAAAGAAATGGATCCCATGGAAGCCTATGGTTATGTAAAATACATTGCAGCCCTTTGGATGTCCTCTGAAGCGCGCAAAAATCCAGATATTCGGCTTATAACAATGAGTCCCGGGTTCACGAGCGGCACAGCTGTAATGGAAGATCTTCCCCCGGCCAAAAGATTTATGTTTAAATACATTATGTTGCCTATAGTGGCACCTCTCAAAGGAATGGTCCATAAACTGGACAAGGGGGCAAAACGCTTTGTGGATGGAATCAATAATGAATCTTTTACTAGCGGTATTTTCTACGCCAGTAAAGCGAGAAAGCTTGTTGGACCGGTGATTGATCAAGGTGCCCTTTTCCCGGATCTAAATAATCCGGCATATCAGGATAACGCAAATGAAGCGATACACAGGTTTATCAACTAAAAATAGCTCACTTAACATGTTCACATAAAACATATATGACACAGGAGTCTCTGAATATAATAATGCAGAAGTTTTATAAAAGAACTGGCAATTAACGGCTAAAAAAATTACGGCCATCAAGGCCCCTCTGCAAGCATGAGTTTGGACTTCAATCGTCTGCCCAAATGGGAGAATATCCAGCTCCTGCCTGCTCAATTGGCCAAAAGGCCATTGTTGGACGATGAAGATGTGAGTTCCAGTGTGGTGATCGGGCCTAATGCCAAAAAATCTTTTGACCTGGACATCCCGGTTTTTGTTTCCGACAAGAGTTTTGGTGCGCTCTCCAGAGAAGCAAAAACAGCCCTCTCTAAGGGTGCCGAAATAGCGGGAACCGGTGCTCAATAACTAACCATTGATATAGGGCACCCCGATAAGCCTGTACGTGATGTCAAACAATATAGAACTTATGGCGTTTATTAAGCAGAAATATCCATAAGGTGAAGCACGAAGAAAAATATCTGAAATACAGAGATCGAATAGTGTTTGGCAAGCAGTCAATGCCACACTTCGATAGAATTCCCAAGCAATACACAGAAAATGAAGCTTGCTTTATTTTTGTAAATAAAGGCAGTGTATCTGTACGGTCACAAATTGAGCCAGTAGATTTACACCAAAACCAGGGACTGCTGGCCAAGTGTTTAAACTATTTCTTCGAACTTAAAACTGTACCAGATAATTTTGACGATGGAGTGGAAGTGATCGCAGTCCTGCTTTATCCCTCAATCGTGGAAGAACTATTCGAATTTGATATATCGTCATCTGATTACTCCTTTGATTTTAACATTAAAAAAGTTGAAATAGACCGTTTACTGGAGAACTTCAAGGAAAGTATAAGTATTCTGCTTGACAATCCGGAATTGGTAGATGACAATATTGTTAAAACAAAACTGAAAGAGTTTGTTCTGCTGGTTTCCAAATCCCAGGAAGCTCCTTCTCAGCTGGATTTTTTAGCAGCACTTTTCAAGCCTGTCGATATTGAGTTCAAAACAACCATTCAGAATAACCTTTACTCAACCCTGTCCCTTGATGAGTTAGCTGCATTGTGTCATCTGAGCACATCATCTCTCAAAAGAAAGTTTAAAGAGACCTACAACGATAGTCCCAAAAAATACATTGCAAAGAAAAAGGTTGAAAGAGCTGCACAATTATTGAGGTCTCAGGAATTAAGGGTTTCGGACATCGCCTATGATGTGGGCTTTGATTCTTTAGCCACATTTAACCGGAATTTCTCTGGCATCTATGGAAAATCTCCAACAGAGTACCGGACGAGCTGAAGCAAACTTTTTAGGAACCTGCTTGTTGTGCATATAAACAATCCACAACAGCATGGCCAAATACCGGGAAACACCCATTGAAATTGGTGAAGAGGAGTTCCGGGAGATCGGATATCAGCTTGTCGATAAAATTGCCTCATTCATTAATACTATTGATAACTGGCCTGTTACGGCAGGCGAGTCACCAAAAGAGTTGCAAAACTTATTGGGCAGCTCTTCATTACCAGAAGATGGTATGCCGGCCTCAGAGTTGCTTTCCAGTACTTCTGATCTTCTATTCAATCACTCCCTGTTTAACGGGCATCCCAAATTTATGGGATACATAACCTCTTCAGCAGCTCCGATCGGGGCACTGGCCGATTTGCTGGTGGCTGCCATTAATCCCAATGTCGGGGCTCAAATACTCAGTCCAATTGCAACAGAGATTGAGAAACAGACTGTTCAGTGGCTGGCCGAATTTATTGGGGTATCACCTGAGTACGGAGGTATCCTAGTGAGCGGAGGTAATATGGCGAATTTCACAGCCTTCCTGGCAGCAAGGACAGCCAAAGCACCTGATACCATTAAGGAAGAGGGAATATCAAACACAACAACAAAACTGGTAGTTTACTGCTCAAAAACTACACATACATGGATTGAAAAAGCTGCAATTCTGTTTGGTTTGGGGACCAGATCAATACGCTGGATTCAAACAGATGCTTCAAACAGAATGGATAATGAAGTCCTGGAAAAAACGATCAGGGAAGACCTCAAGAATGGCTGTAAGCCACTGATGGTTGTTGGTACAGCCGGGGATGTCAGCACAGGTGTTGTTGACGATTTTAAAGGTATTGCAGCAATCTGTAAAACGCATGATTTATGGTTTCATATAGATGGTGCCTACGGTATACCTGCAGCTGTAATCCCTGAGTTCAGGGCATTGTTTGAAGGTATAAAAGAAGCTGATTCTATAGCCCTTGACCCACATAAATGGCTGTATAGTCCGCTAGAAGCCGGTTGTATCTTAGTGAAAAATTCGCAACACTTAACCAACACTTACAGCTCTCATCCGGAATATTACAACTTTGACAAAAGTGCTGAAGGAGAAACCCGTAACTATTACGAATATGGGCTTCAAAATTCCCGGGGCTTCAGAGCACTAAAAGTATGGCTCACCTTACAGCAGGTTGGCAGAAGCGGATATGCCAAAATGATTAATGAGGATATTGTATTATCAGTATTATTCTTTGATTTAGCCAGATCCCACACAGAGTTAGAGGCTGTATCACAGAACCTGAGCATAACAACTCTGAGATATGTTCCAATAGATAGCTTACCTGACCAAAAGACCAGGGAGACCTATCTAAACACGTTGAACGAGGCTCTGCTGGATGAATTACAAAAAGCCGGTGAGGTCTTTCTCTCCAATGCCATTGTTGAAGAGAAGTACTGCTTAAGAGCTTGTATTGTGAATTTCAGAACCTCAGAAAAAGATATAGAGGAAATCATAGAGATAATTGTTCGGGAAGGCAGAAAGAAACATCAGCTCCTTTTAGAGGACAGGTGATCTTATGGGGGTGAAAAAAATGAAATAAGACCATGAAAAAAGGCATCTTCATTTAACTTACATTATTCTAATGGGAACATCAGACTTACTTTTTTCTCAGTACAATCCATTTATCTCTTCAGACTTTAAGGTTCCCCAAAGCTATGAAAATGAACATTTCTCGGCCAGAATGCTCACTGTCAACGATGTGGTGAAGGATTACGATGCTGTCATGACCAGCATTGACCATTTGCAGGGCGTATTTGGCCCCCGGTCAAAATGGCCATCCAAAGATCTGACATTGGAACAGGACCTGATTGACCTGGGGTGGCACCAGAAGGAGTTTCAGAAGAGGAGTTCTTTTGCATATACAGTGGTACGGCCGGATGAAAGTGAGGTGATTGGTTGCATATATATTTACCCGACCAGTAAGAGTGATTACAACGCAATGATTACCATGTGGGTGCGTTCCAGTGTACTGGATGAAGGGCTGGATGCAGTTCTGTTCGAATCCGTCAGGCAATGGATCTCCGAAGAGTGGCCATTTAAGAAAGTCGCCTACCCGGGAAGGGAGATTACATGGGAAGAGTGGGAGAGCATTTCCGAATAATGGTATTTCGAAATAAACAGACAATCATAAGCATGACCAATAAGATCCTCCTTGCGCTGCTCAGCAACATTCTTTTCAGCGCCAATCAACAGGCAGATGCGCAATCTACTCACATCATTGAAACAGGAACATGGTGGTGCCGAAAATTTCACTGATTTTATTGAAAAGGAATTAATCACATATGTGGAAAACAGCTATCCTGAAACCGGATACAGTATATGATGTTAAAAGAGCCTTAAATTTTGTATTTTTAGAGAACCATTTAAACCAAATTCTATGTCTTACAGTAAAGATGCCGAACGCCTGAGGGAAATGATCGAAAAAGCCATTGAAGATTCTAAGATCACCCACTTGGAACTCGACATGATCCACTCCATTGCTGCTGAAGACGGCCATGTCGACCGCCACGAGCAGGCCCTCCTGGACCAGCTTCACCAGATGATCGAAGATAAGTCCGTAAAATTGTTCGGGTGATCTCAACCGGCGTTTTTGTTGTGTTCTGACATGAAAAGATCAATGCCACGACCTAAAAACAGATGGAGTGTTTTAAGTGTCAAATATATATTATCTCAAAAAAGCTACTTCCCGTAGAGTAAGCAAATGTTCCTATAAGATGTGCCTTCAAACGAAAGGATTTCCTTATGGAGGCGGGCATCCTGTTGGAACGGCTTGAGAAAGCGGCTTCCTCAAATCCATGACGGAAATGCTTCATAATAACGGTGTCCCGGATGACCGGATTTACACCGACGATTTTGGATAATATGATAAGATACCCGCTGAGGCAGAGAAATATCAGAGTAAGTTTTTCTCTTCGAGTGATGCCCGTATTTCCCTGTGGTAATCCTGGAACTTACTCTCAATCTCACTTAGAATTTCCTGGAACTCCGGAACCTCTTTCATCTGATCAACCAGGGGATCAATTTCCAGGAACAGAACGGTCCAGTAATTGTAGTTCTCCTCCTGTGAAAAGAGACGGAGCTGCTTTATGGCATTGACCGCATCACCCTTGAATGAGTGATACATGGCCAGGCTCAAATACCTGTAGATAGACTGGTCGTTTTCAGCATATTTCCTGTAATCTTCCATTAGCTTTTCCGATTCAATCTCAAGTCCCAACTCTGATAATACCACCCCGATCTTTCCGTTTTCAGACCTGTAGATACCCATGTTCAGGGCCTCCCTGATCTCCATGAAGGGTTTATAGTAAAGGTATGCCCGTTCATAATCCCTCATGTAATAATAGATTTTCCCCACCTCCTGCACAATATCGAGCCGTGTGCTATCCCGCTTGAGAGCCCGGATCAGAATTTCCAGCGTCTGCCCAAGATCCCGGTTTTCCGCATAAGAGATATAGGCCCTCACCTGCTCCGTGAATAGGTTATCGGGATCATACTCTAGGGATTTACTGATGTACCTTTCAGCCTCCTTAACAAAACCTGACTGGATCAGGGCGTTACTCACGTGCAGATAGATAAAGCTTGCTTCCGTCGAATCTTGTGAGGCAATATCCAGTGTAATTCCTTTCAGAGCATACTCCAGGTATTTTTTGGTATCGGGCGTATAGCTGGTATAAAAATCTGACAGGAGGTTAATCACCAGGGCGGAATTGGGATTGTACTCCAGTGCCTTTTCCAGGTAAGGCAGTGCAAGTTCATACTCCCTTTTATTGATGTAGAAGAGCGATTTTGCGATCAGGCTCTGGGGCAGAAGCGCATCAAACAACAGTGCCTGGTCTGCGTAAAAGCCGATGGAATCAATAAACTTTTTTTCAACCTGCAGGGCATCCAGAAAATAATAGGCAATGGCAATTCCCGCATGGGCACGGGCAAATTCATGATCTTGTTCAATGGCCCTGTGAAAAAGACCGATGGATGCCACCACACCCTCACCCTTGCCACTGTGAAGCAGGTCCAGCCCCTTTAAAAACAGGTCATAGGCCTCCAGATCATTGGTTGGAACCTTTGATATCCGCTCCTCCTCTTCTGGTGTAATGATGGCTTCAATGTGTTCGGCAATGTTTCTTGAAATTTCCCTCTGCAGGCTAAATATATCTTTTGCATTCCTTTCATACTGCTCAGCCCAAAGGTGCCTGTCCGTACCGGCTTCAATCAACTGTATATTCAGTAAAATCCGGTCCCCAATCTTTTGTCCGCTCCCCTCAACAAAATAGGACACGTTCAGCTCCCTGCCAATTTCAGGAATAGTCCTGTCTGTGTCCCGGTACTTTTCAACGGAAGTTCTGCTGATGACCCTTAAATCTTCAATCTTCTGCAGGTTGCCAAGTATGGATTCCATCAGGCCATTGACCAGGTAGACGTTGCTTGAGTCGTTGCTGTCGTTTTTGAATGGCAGTACAGCAATTGACTTATCTCCTTCATTAGCACGGGATAATCCAGGCCTGATGAAAACAAGTTGCACAACAGCCGCAAGAATCAGGACTGCCGCCGCAAGCATCAGAATCTGCCGTTTCCTGTCAGGCCGACCTCCCCTGGCCGGAACTCCCCCTGCTTGTTTATCCCCGGTCGGATTATCCTCTGCCGGATCCTCATCAACCGCTTCCCTTTTCCCCACCTCGCCGGGGGGATATCCGAAATGGTCATGGAAGCATTTGATAAAGTATGAAGTACTGCTGAACCCGACCTTGTAGGATACTTCAGAAACATTGAAGGATTGCTCCCTCAACATCTCCATGGATCTCCCCAGGCGTACCTGCCTGATAAACTGGCTGACCGACAAATTCGTCAGCTTCTTGACCTTTCGAAGCAGGTTGGAGCGGCTCATCCCCACTTTAACGGCAAGCTCGGATACCCCGAATTGCTCGTTGGACATATTCTCCTCAACAAAAGCTGTAGTTCTCTTTAGGAAATCATTTTCCCGGGAGCTAATTTGCGGCATGGTCTTCAACGGTTAATCAGGATCATGGATTTGTTCAAAAGATACGAAATTCTAAGATTTGCGTCATAATTTATATGCTTTCATCATAGTTACAATCCCTTCTTCAAAGTTGATATGATCCACGTCATAGTTGATTGGACTTGCACCATGGATTGCCGGACCTTTATACTAACGAAAAAGACAACTCATAAACAACAGAAAATGAAAACTCGAAAAATCATTTCAAAGAAAGCATTCATGACCACAATGATGGTTGCAGTACTTTTAACTTTCATCTCTTGCGTGAGTAACAGGGAGGAAACATCCGGGAAAGAGAGCACGTCCTCCGAATCACAAAGCAAGGCTTTACCCCCTTCAACGGATATCCACACCGCAACTTTCCTGGGTGATCTTGACGCCATTCGCCAGCATATAGCTGCCGGTTCTGATCTGAATGAAAGGGAGCCATCCATGAATTCCACTCCGCTCATTGCCGCAGCAGTTTTTGGAAAGACCGAAGTGGCCAAAGAACTGATTGAGGCCGGGGCAGATGTGGATATCCAGAACAATCAGGGTTCGACTGCGCTTCACAGTGCAGCATTTCTGTGCCGCACAGAGATCGTCAAAATGCTGCTGGAGAATGACGCCGATAAAGATATAAAGAACATTTTCGGGTCCACTGCCCTGGAATCTGTGGAAGGTCCCTTTAATGAGGTGAAGCTGATCTATGATGAGTTCAGTAGAAACCTTGGCCCCATGGGATTTAAACTGGATTATGAGCAGGTGGAAGCAAGCCGGCCCGTAATTGCAGAGATGTTGCGATAACCAATTACCATGACAACAGACAGGAGACACGACATAGACTGGTTAAGGGTCATAGCCATTGGACTGCTGATAATCTATCACATTGGCATTGCATTCCAGCCCTGGGGCGTATTGATCGGATTTATCCAGAGTACGCAATCCCTGAAGTATCTGTGGCCCCCCATGTCTATGCTGAATGTATGGCGAATCCCGCTGCTCTTTTTTGTATCCGGGATGGGGGTATCATTTGCCATCAGGAAAAGGAACTGGAAACAACTGCTCCTTGAAAGGAGCAAAAGGATCCTTGTTCCTTTCCTTTTCGGGATGGTAGTCATTGTACCCCTGCACCTCCTGTTGTGGCAGAAATACTACAGCCAGGATCTGAAATTCACTCCCCATCCGGGCCACCTGTGGTTCCTGGCCAACATATTCATCTATGTGCTTTTACTCTCCCCTCTCTTTTTCTACCTGAAGAGAAAAGAAAACGGCAGGTGGATCCGTGGCCTATTCAGTAATCCCCTGGGCTTGCTTTTCGTAGCAGCCTGTTTTGTACTGGAAACAATCCTGGTCAGGCCCGAATCATTTTCAATGTATGCATATACCTTTCACGGTTTCCTGCTGGGCCTGCTGGCCTTCCTTTTTGGTTTTTGCTTCATCCTTGCCGGGGAAGCCTTCTGGCTTACTTTGCGCAAATGGAGATGGCTTCTCCTGCTTGCAGCTGTGGCGCTTTTTTTGGTACGCTACCTGGTATTCAAGCTGGAAGCACCCAACTATTTTATTGCCATTGAATCGTGCAGCTGGATCTTTGCTGTACTCGGTTTCGCCAACAAATACCTGAACCGCCCCGGTAAAACACTGGGCTATTTAAGCCAGGCAGCCTACCCCGTCTACATACTTCATATGATCTTCCTCTACCTGGGTTCATCACTGCTGTTCCCTCTTGAGATTTCCACCCTGCTTAAGTTCATCCTGGTTATCCTGTTCACAATAGCGGGTTGTTTCCTTTTCTATGAGATCATCAAAAGAGTGAAGTTCATAAGGCCCCTGTTTGGATTGAAAGGTTAGCAGCCGACCGGATATAGGGGACAATCACATCGTTCATCCGGTCACTTGTCCCGTCATAGGTGATGGTTACAATGGGGACACCAGTCTTTTCCCTGATCTTCCCGGTCATCGCTTCGGTGACAAGTGCCGGGCAGCAGAAGGAAGGATTGGTCTGCACGAATAGTGAAACATCGGGGTAGTTCTCCATGATATAGAAGATCTTCAGAAGGTTGTCGTACGACTCACCCGAATGCAGAAGATCGATGTTGAATTCCACCAGACGCTTTTCAAGCTCTTTGGGTCTGATTACCGGAGCCGGCCCCAGGATCCTGCCAAATGGTTTGTAGTACCTGTCATCCATGAATGTCAACAGGTTCATGATAATCCTGTTCATCCCTGTCTCCACCCGCTCCCCCCTTTGAATGGCACGCCGGAATATGTTTTCAATAGTAAGCCTGGCATAGTCGTTATAGGGGGTGGCCAGCGCCTCACCACCAGCCTCCTCGATGGACCTGACCAGGTCCTGGTTCATGATATCGTTATCACGTACATACATATCACCAAAGATAGCCACCTGGGGAAAGCGCTTATCCCTGTCATATTCGATCTCTTCGAACATACTGACGCCTTCCCTGATGGCACTGTCGATGGATCGCTTACCTGAAAGTGCATCCACCAGGATCTGGTGCACCTCGTCATTGACCTCATCGGTCTGACCGTGATTCACTTCATAAGGCCTGATGCGGTAGACTACCTTCCTGAAGAGTCCGCCCAGCATATATGCAAAGTAGCCGTAGTACGTAGCCCCCAGGGAAAGCTCCCTGTGGGTCAGCTCCCCTGAATAGACCGCTGCCTTTTCCATCCCTTTACCATTGTTCTCAAGGATCCGTTTAATGTAGTAAGGGTATTGCCTGATGTTGCATGTGCCCTTGCCCTCCATCATCCAGAGGATGGTTTTTTCCGGTTCAAGCTTATGCCGCTCAATATAGTCCATATAATCCTGTGCAACTGCATTTATGGGCAGGCACTGGCCTGTGTTGTGAACCATGCTTTTCCTGAATCCCAATTCACTTGGTTCCAGAAGTCTTGCATCGTACCCTGCCCTTCTCAGGTTGGCCACCATCAGCGGACTCACATGCATGTCCCAGTTGGGCATTAGCAGGGTTTTACCCCCAATCTCAGTATCCACCCTGGGGAGAAGGCTCCCCATATCAGGCTTACTCTTCAACCCTGTTAAACGGGCATGATTCCTGAAGGACCTCAGGGCTGCCTCAATCCTTGTTTCATAACCGGTGTTGGAGTCGTGTTCATCAATCTGGATCACCAGGTAGGGCTTCCCGTAGAGATTCATCAGCTGCTTGAAATACTCCAGAATAAACGAGTCGGGGGCACATTTGAATGCTGTCACCAGTACCGGGTAAAGATTCGGGGTCCTGCAGGCCATCTCGGCTGCCCTCATTATATTGGAGGCAAAGTGCCAGGGAATCTTTTTAAGCAGATTGCTGAAGGCTTCATCCCACTGATCATCAACCTTCAGCATCTCCTGGCAGAAGGCGCTGACCCCCATCCTGGAGAATATCCCGGGTATCCCCTTGTTGAGAGTATCCGAAAGTACCACATAGGGCCTTCCCAGCAGGACCACCGAGACATCCCCCCTGCCGTCCTTACCATCTCTGAAAAGAGATTCCATCTCCCCTTTTATCCTCTCTGCCCCTTCGCCAGCCTTTACCAGGGCGGATGAAACATCGGAAAGGGTCAGGTGATCAAAGCCCGCTCTTTTCAGCTCCTTTAAAAGCACTTTCCCATTGCTCTCCCTTTTTTTGCTGAAATTGAGCATGGGACTGATCAGCTTTTCTTTCATCTCCTCCCTCTCAAGAAAAGCAAGCGAGCCACTGTACTGGGTGTAGTAGCAGAAGTTCTGATCGTTTTTTCCGGGGCTCTTCCTCGCTTCCAGGTAAAGCGGCATAAACACATAATCGCACATGTCGGCCAGTTGGGCCACATGCCCGTACATGGAGTCGATGGGGGCACAGAACTCAGCCCCGGCAATCTTCTTCCCTGCCTTAAGTGAATCCTTAAAACCCTCGCTGCTCACAACCCTTATTCCAAGCTCCCTGAAGAAGAGTCTCCAGAATGCCTGGTCCTCCACAAGGTGCAGTGTGGATGGGAGTCCAACGGAGAGCTGGTTCCGGATACTGTCCCCGACCAGAAGTTCGGTCCCTTTCAAAAGCCGTTTCCGCTCCCTCATCAGGTCGAACTGTCTCCCTCCCTTTCTCACAAACTTTTTGGTTTCGTAGTCCCGGCCACACTGGAAGCCATAAGCCAGTTTCTCCCCGTTCACAGTGGCCACACTAATGGTACATCGGTTCCCGCAAAGATCACAACTCTCCGTCTCCACCGGAATCTCCTTTTTGTACAGTGCGAGCCCCCTGAACCGTGATACCCCTTCATGCTCCTCCATCAGGATCAGCGCTGTTCCCAAGGCACCGGTGAGGTGACAGAGCGGGGAGACATACAACGGCTTGCCCAGACGTTGCTCAAAGGCGGCCACAAGGGCCCTGTTTTTTGCTGTGGCCCCCTGAAAACATACCTGCTCTCCTATGTGTGCCTCACTCGCTACCTTTTTTAGGTAATTTTCCCTCACCGAGTGGATCACAGTGGCCAGCACCTCTTCCACACTGTAGCCCTGGCTTAGCAGCTGGTTGATATCCCGCTCCATGAAAACAGTACAGCGGTTGCTGGCCAGTGGAGCCGGGCGCCCCATGGCCAAACGCTCATAATCCTTCAGCCCAACCCCAAGTCGCCCGGCCAGCTCTTCAATAAAACTGCCGGTTCCTGCCGCACATACAGTATTCATGTGGGAAAAAGTAACCACTCCCCCTTTCATCTGGGTAAACTTGGCATCCTGTCCGCCGATCTCTATGATCGTATCTGTTTCCGGGTTAAGTTCATATGCCGCCCTTGCATGGGCCGTGATCTCATCCACATCCTGGTCAGCTCCCACAATTCCGCCAATAAATTTGCGGCCCGAACCGGTGGTTCCGGAGGCTAAAATTTCCGGATCAACACCTCGTTCAGACAGCATTTCGTCCATGGATTCAAAGATCGCCTGTACCGCTCCGAGGGGCTGCCCCTGGGTATAGGTGTAGAATCCGGCCACCGGCTTACCGGAAACATCAATTAAAACAGATTTTGTGCTTGTGGAGCCCACATCAATGCCCAGGTAGTATCGTGTCTTTCCGGCTATCGGGTCCATGTAAATATCCACCTGGACCGACCCGGTGTGCCCGGCAACCACCGGTTGATAATCTCTGCTTCTGACAGGCTCCTGTTCCCGGAGACTGTGCCGGGGCGCTTCCAACGGATCAAAATAGTACTCCTTTTCACCCTGCTCGGCCAGAATCTTCGATGTATCCATTAAAGGCATGGTCTTCCCCCCGGATATCTCATTTAGCAAGAGAGTGGCTGCACCCAGGGCAGGCAGGTGATGCGAAAGAGGGTGGACCTCCATTTTCTTCCCGGTGATTTGCTGCAGGTGAGCTAGAACCGACCGGTTCATTGAGACCCCGCCGGTCAACAGCATGGGAGGTTCCGGAGCCGCCTTATTAAAAAGAGTATCAGAGATATTATCAGCCAGCCCCTTGCATAGGCTGTCGCAAATGGCCTCCAGGCCGAAACCCTTCTGCTGCGCATGGATCAGGTCTGTCTTGGCGAATACGGAGCACCTGGCAGCGATATCGGGAATGGGCGATTGGTTCTGAAGGGCCATGTCGGAAAGGTGAGCCGTATCCCTAAGACTCAGCCGTATAGCCTGCTGATCCAGAAAACTGCCTGTGCCTGCTGCACATGATGAGCTGTGACTGGTGTGGGAATAGCCCCCGCTTTCATCCAGCTCCATCAGGAAGAAACGCTCAGCACCCACATGAAGGATCGAACGGACGGTCAATCCCAGGTGCGAAACAGCCCCCATCAGGGAGACCTGCATATCATACACCATGATCTGGCGATGAAACAGGGCCTTCCCCGACGGGGAAGCAATCCCGAGGATCTGTTCCGGATCAATGCTCCCAAGCATTACCTCCAATGAGCTCCGGATGTCCCCGTGGTGCAGGACATACTCATGACCAATGACACTGCCTGAAAGGTCGATCTGCACCAGCGACACCGATACCGAACCCACATCAACTCCAAGGATAAAGCTATTTTGCCTGTATTCTTTCATTTGGGTAAATGAAAATAATCCTTCAAGTTAAATTTATTCAATAAATTCATTTCTACTGAAGAACCGGTAATCCCAAAAGGTAGTTTAGAATGAGTTCAATATAGAAGCTTACTTCCTGGAGTAATGCCTGAATATCAAGGTGATAAGAAGTCCGCAAAATGCAACCAGGGAGAGCAGCAAAAAAACATAACGATGTCCATCGACTCCGGGATGACTATCCAGAAGATGACCCATCCAGGGACTCATAAAAATTTCGGGAGTAAAACCAACAAAGGATATGATTCCCACCGCTGTTCCAGTATTGCCAATAGAGACATCAGCCTCCCCTAGAATGGCAAAATAGAGTGCACGGACTCCAAATATACCGCTGGCGGTCAGAGACAGGTTCAGGAGAATTATTCCCGGGGCATCCGGAAGAATCCCAGATCCGATCAGGATACCCGCACAGGCAGTAATCCCGAAACAGATCATGATCACCCTGATGCGATTAAAGCGATCACCCAGCCATCCAGCCAGGATCGCCACCACCCCCCTGAGCCATAATGCTGCGGTTCCGATCCCGGCAGCTCCCACTTCAGAGAAACCAAGCACTTCACGAGCGTAGAGTGAATAATCATCGGTAATTTTATAGGATGCATATGAGCAGATGATCAATCCGGACAGCATCCATAGGGTGGGTTTCCCAAGTAGTTTGCCCACACGTTTCAGAGAGTCACCGGGATTTAAACCCACCTTCCCCGGTACTCCATCAGGTATATACACCCATACCAGAACCCCCACAAACAGGGTCCATAGCGAGATGGCCACAATGATCAGCTTGAAATGTTGCACCTCACGGAAAAGAAAAAATACAGAAGTCCCCAGAAGGGCTGCCACAAAACCCCTGCCACCTTCCAACCAGCCAAACATCCTTCCCTGAAATTCTTCTTTACCCCACAGGCGTGTGGTGCGAATCATGGGAGCCCAGAAGAGAAAAATTGTGGTAAATCCCCATAGCACATAGACTCCTCTCATCACACCCGGTCCGCGAACAAAGGCCATCATAAAACCACCCAGTGAGGTCAGCATCAGGGCCAGGGCCATCAACTTTCGTGCCGAGAACCGGTCAGCCAGTGGCCCTCCTGCCAGGTATGATGCCATGGCAACCAGGCCATAGAGGGCAAACCATAAACCCAGTTCACTATTGGTGATCTGAAAATAATTCAGCAAGGTGGGCCGGAATATTCTGGCCATTACAAAGGGCAAAAAGTAAATAGATTCGGCCGCAATGATCAGGACAAGCAGAATCAGATACTTTCGGTTTTTCATCTCACAAAAATAGCAACAAATGGTCCGTTTTTCAGAATAATTATTCAGTTTTGCATTTGTAATCCAATATTAGCCACATGAAAAATCGTTCCATCCATTTCCTGATCTCAATCCTAATCTTATCATTGATACCCGTGACCGGATCCGGCCAGCTATCCACAAAGGAAGTGGACCGCCTGGTCGAAGATGCCATGGAAAAATTCGACGTTGCCGGCGTGGCAGTGGGTATTGTAAAAGACGGTGAAGTATTTCTTGCAAAGGGGTATGGAGTGAGATCGGTGGAGGGAAAGGAGAAAGTGGATGAGAATACCTCATTTGCCATCGCCAGCAACAGTAAGGCCTTTACCTCTGCGGCGCTGGCACTCCTGGTTGAGGAGGGCAAGCTTTCATGGAACGACAGAGTTGTAAAACACATACCCGAGTTCAAAATGTACAACGAGTACGTAACTCAGAATTTCATCATCCTGGACCTGCTGACACACCGTAGCGGGTTGGGACTTGGTGCCGGCGACCTGCAGTTCTGGCCCCATGGATCGGATTTCTCCATGGCCGACCTTCTCACCAATTTCCAGTACTTCGAGCCGGTTTCACCCTTCCGCACCAAGTACGACTATGACAACATCCTTTACATCGTGGCCGGTGAGGTAATCAAACGTGTTTCGGGACAGAGTTGGGAGTCTTTTGTACAGGAGCGTATCCTGGACCAGATCGGAATGGATAACTCATCCACCATGCCTCCCTCCATGTCCGGACTGGAAAACATGGCCACGCCCCACATGGTGATGGATGGGAAACTGGAGACCATAGCCTGGCATGAACACGATCCGGTGAGAATGAACGGTGCAATGGGGGCTGTGCTCTCCAATGCGGATGACCTCAGCCAGTGGTTGCTCCTTCACCTGAATGAAGGAAAATACGGTGAGTCGCTGGAAAGACAGCTCTTCACCAAAGCAACACAGCGGGAGATGTGGAAGATTCATACCTCCAAAAATCTAATGCCCAGTATAAGATACAATCCACACTTCTCGGGATACGGGCTGGGATGGAATCTGACCGATATGAACGGGAGACTAACGGTATACCACACAGGCGACATATCTGGCATGTTGTCCAAAACCATTATGATCCCTGAACTGGAACTGGGCGTGTTGGTTCTCACCAACTCCTACTACGGGGGAGCCGGATTGTTCCAGGCCGTAACGCAAACTATCCTGGATGGCTACCTGGGACTGGAGCCATACGACTGGACCGGCTATTACCTGGAGAGACACCTGCAAAGTACCGGTAGTGCCAGTGAAGCAGTTGCCCAGGTTTGGGAAACCGTGAAGACAGGCGATCACCACATGGTAAATATCGAAAACTATATTGGGGTGTATGAGGATAAGTGGTTCGGAAAGGTGGAGATCTACCTGCAGGATGGAAAGTCATGGTTCAGGTCGCAACGCTCTCCGCAACTTACCGGCCCCATGTACCATTACAAAGCCAATGCCTTTGCAATCAAATGGGAGAACCGGGAGATGGATGGCGATGCATTTGCCATCTTCAGTCTGGACGAGGAGGGTGTGGCCCAACAGATCACCATGAAGGGTGTTTCACCAGACCTCGATTTCAGTTTCGACTTTCAGGACCTTTTATTTGAACGGACAGGGGAGTAATTTAGCCTCTTCATGTAATCCCATGAATTTATTGAAGGTCTCAATTTTACTGGTAATCCACCTCTATTCATGTACCCTGCGGAACAAACCCGGCACCCTGTTCAAGAGTATGGTCAACGGCTACCACGAGGAGCATTAGGAGAATAAGTAGCGTTAGAGGTACAGGAACATTTCGCAAGTATTCAGAATTGTTATAAATTATACCAGCATTGCTGCATGGAGGAGCTTTCGTATCTAAAAATCACTATTTTTCATTACTTATACAACTTTTATGCTCACGGTTTCCAGGTTAGTATTAGTGA
>JAAEOI010000106.1 GCA_024244665.1 Bacteroidota bacterium
AATGTGGATGAGAAATACAGCTGGTTAAAAACTCCCCGCTGGAAAGGGAAAGCCATGGAAGTTGGACCGCTGGCCAGGATGCTGGTAGGTTATGCCGCAGGCAGAGATGAATTCAAGGAAGTCGTACACTGGGCATTGAAAAGCCTGGATGTACCTGTGGAAGCGCTCTTCTCCACGCTGGGACGCACTGCAGCAAGGGGCCTCGAAACAGCTCTTATAGCAGGCTGGTCTCTGGAATTCTACGATGCATTGCTGGCCAACCTGAAGAACGGGGACAGCCTGACCTTCACCAGCGAATTGTGGGAACCCACCTCATGGCCAAAGGAAGCTAAAGGAGTAGGTCTTTCTGAAGCACCACGTGGTGCCCTGTCCCACTGGATCGTTATCAAAAATGGAAGAATTGATAATTACCAGATGGTAGTACCGAGCACATGGAACGCTGCACCAAGGGACGGAGCCGGACAGCGTTCTGCCTTTGAGGCCTCATTGATAGGCACTCCCATCTCCGATCCTGAGAATCCGCTGGAGATCCTGAGAACCATTCACTCTTTTGATCCGTGTGTCGCCTGCGCGGTGCACCTGTATGACGAAAAGGGAAGCTATGTACACCAGGTAAATACTTTTTAATATGGCTACATCACGCTGGGGGAGAACCCCTAGAAACCTGGATCTCAGGGAGGTATATGTGTGGGAGCTCCCTGTAAGGGTACCCCATTGGATAAATGTAATCTGCGTATTTATGCTGTGCATTACAGGATACCTGATCGGCAATCCAATTGTACTGGGAGGCCACATAGAGGCATCTGAAAGCTTCTTCTTTGGTACGGTCAGATTTGTTCACTTCCTCTTTTCCTTCCTGTTTTTCTTTAATTATATCTACAGGACCTACTGGGGCTTTGCAGGGAACAAATATGCCAGGTGGTATAATTTCGTTCCATTCAAGAAGAAGCACTGGCAGGAGATCTGGCTTGTTATTAAGGTTGACATACTGCAGATTAAGCACTTTAATATCGAGTCTGTAGGTCATAACCGGTTATCCAGTTTTTTCTATTTTATAATATTTATACTCTATTTGTTGCAGTGTCTTACCGGCTTTGGGCTGTATGC
>JAAEOI010000107.1 GCA_024244665.1 Bacteroidota bacterium
ATCAAGAAACAATTATGCTAATACATTTCTATTATTATTTTAAACCAAAAAAGTAAATTATGAGAAAAATTTTTATTCGAACGAGTGTTGTTGCAATGTGCATGTTCCTTGGGACCGCACTGATTGCACAGGACACTGTGACCGTAGATCAGGGACTCGGTACCCTGGAAGCAGCTATTGCTGAGAACAAGGGAGATGTGGTCTATAAGCTGACTGCAGGCGCATGGTATGGACTTACATCCATTATCGAGGTAAATGACACCACCATGGGTGATGGTTTGGGACTGGTTATCATTGGAGAAAAGACCGATGGCCTTCCTGCAACCATTCAGGTGGGAGTTGATGGAGCAGGGGCTATTTTTCCCTTGCTAATCAGAACATTTAATGACCTGACCATCAAGAATGTGTTCCTGACTACCCAGGATTTCTCCGGAGTTTCAGGACCTCGCGTTCTCGGCATTGCGGGAAAGGCAAAAGTTGTTGTTGACAATTGTGTGATTGACCCATCGGGTGTCAACCAAACATTTGCGGGAGGTGTTCCTGCCGACGGATCCCAGCTCTGGCTGACCAACAACCTGATTATGAACAACGGCCACATGCAGGGTCCCAACGATGGGGGTTGGATAGGCAACGTTGGCTGGGATACCCTCTGGGTGGAGAACAACACCTTTGTATCCTCCGGACAGGACTTTATAGCTGCTGGCTTCCACCAAGTACCTAACAACAACTTCATCTGGATCAACCACAATACCTTCCTGTGGCACGATGTGTGGATCAAGAAGTCCTACAACGACCAGAACTTCTACTTCACCAACAACCTGATGCAGGACATCAGCATCTATTCCCAGCTCTGGGCATGGGGACAGTTTTTCCCCGATTTCCAGCAGGGAAATAACATGCTCAGCCTGCTCTGTATCGATACCCTGGAGACGGATTTTGTCAATGGAGATGGAGGCTATGAAACCCTTCCCTCTAAGAGGAATATGTTCTGGGAGTATAACCTCCAGTGGAATACTCCACA
>JAAEOI010000108.1 GCA_024244665.1 Bacteroidota bacterium
AGCAGGAGCAGCAGCTGCCTATGGTTCCAGGGGTGCCAATGGGGTTATCCTGATTACTACGAAAAGTGGATCCAAGCGAAAGGGATTGGGAGTTACATTTAATTCCAGCTTTATTATGGAATCCGTTTCGACCTATCCCCAGTTGCAGAATAAATATGGGCAGGGCTCTTTTGGACAACATCCCACTGAAGTAGCAGCCGATATGGCCGCCATTAAAGGGGAAGAACCCTGGATCTGGGGCTGGGGCAGGCCCATGGAAGGTCAGGTGCTGCCCGACTGGTTAGACGTGCCCGTACCCTATACGGCCGAACCAAATCCCTTTGGAAAGTTCTACCGGACCGGTAGTAATTTTATGAATACCCTGGCATTGGATGGTGGAAATGATATCACAACCATGCGGGCATCCATTACATTTCAGAATGGGAAAGGAATCTATCCCATCAACGATATGAACAAACAGACCATTAACCTGAGGAGTACCACGAAAGTGGGAAAGAGAGTAGTGGTGGATGGTAAGTTTACCTACATTCATAATAAGGTAGAGAACAGGCCTTATCTTTCCGAGGACATTGCCTCTTCAAGCTGGGCATTTTCAATTCTTCCCCGGGATGTGAGCCTGGAAACACTTGAAGACAACAAAGTGGATGAAAATGGAATTGAACAGTGGGGTTGGGACAGAACCCTGACAAATATCTACTGGGCCCTTGATAATAAGCAAAATGCTGATGAAAAACATCGTATGCAGGGAATGCTTTCCATGGATTATGATATTTCTGACAGGTTTGATCTGCTTATACGGTCCGGACTTGACTATACCAACAGGAACTCCATGGAGTATTCTGCCCAGGGTAATCGTAATAGCGACAACTATAATGGTAATTACGGCCACGGTATGTCCAATCGCCTCGAACTGAATACAGATTTCCTCTTTTCCTACAGGGAAGACCTGTCAGAAAAAGTAAATCTCTATCTGAACCTGGGAGGTAATCATCGTTACAATCAGTACCAGAGTATCAACCAGGGAGGCAATACCTGGAAAGTACCCGACTTCTATCACATAAGCAATATTGAGAATTATTATACCGGAGAACATTTCAGTGAAAAGGAAGTGCTTTCATTATATGGTCTGGGTACGATTACCTATTCAAATTTCCTGTATTTAGACCTTACCTACCGAAACGATTGGTCTTCCACCCTTCCGGCAGAGTCAAACTCATATAATTATTATTCGGGCAACCTGAGCTGGGTGTTTACTGAAAATTTTGATATTAATCCTTCTATTTTGTCCCTTGGTAAACTACGGGGATCCTATGCCAGAGTGGGTAACGATACAGGGCCGTATCAAACCCAGAACTACTATGGCCTGTGGCAAACAGAATGGCCCTATCCCGTTGGACACATGAGCGGCAGACTGGCATTTGCCGATTTCAAACCCGAGATTACCACATCCTGGGAGATTGGAACGAACCTGGGATTTCTGAAGAACCGGATTAATGTGGATTTCGCTTACTATAACTCGCTGTCTGAGAACCAGATCATGGATGTGAAGCTGGCTCCCTCAAGCGGTTTTGATAATATTAAGCAGAATGCAGGTGCCATTCGGAACAATGGATTTGAAGCCTTGATCTCGGCAACTCCTGTCAGAACCCAGAAGGGCTTTTCCTGGGATGTTTCCCTGAACTTTTCCAGGAACAACTCCCTGGTTGAAAGTCTGGCAGACGGTGAAGACAGGAAAGTCCTGGCCACCGCAATCAATGGCATGGTGCTGATTGAGGTCCGTCCGGGGGAACCCTTCGGATCGATTTATGGAAGGGATTATGCCAGAGATGAAAATGACAATAAGCTTATTGATGATGCCGGGGGAGCGCTGCAGGGCGAAGTCGTGAACCTGGGGGATATTAATCCGGATCTGTTCGGTGGTCTGGCAAACCAGTTTTCATACAAGGGATTGAACCTGAGTTTCTTAATAGACTTTCAGCTTGGAGGGGAATTCTACTCACACAGTCAGCTTTACCGCGACCTGTTTGGAACATCCGTGGAATCCCTGGAGGGCAGGGACGAATGGTATTCGACCCATGAAGGTCTGTTTCACTCAGAAACCATCTCTGGAGTGATTCCGAAAGGCTACGTGGAGGAAGGAGTAAATGAGAACACAGGGCTGGCGAACGACGTAGCTATTCAGCCCATGTTAAGGAATGTAAATGTCATCTGGTTTGACAGGGTTGTGGCAGATTATATCCTGGATGCTACCAATATCCG
>JAAEOI010000109.1 GCA_024244665.1 Bacteroidota bacterium
CTGACCTAGCGCCTCCAGAACATAGGGGAGAAGAGAACCAGCACTGTAAAGAGTTCCAGTCGCCCCACCAGCATCAGGAAGGAGAGAAACCATTTCCCCCCTACACGGATCTCAGCGTAATTTGAGGCAGGCCCCACCTCACCAATACCGGGCCCGATGTTCCCCAGTGTGGCTGCCACTGCCCCTATTGAGGTGTTGAGATCATTGCCCAGTATTGACATCACCCCCATCGAAACCACAGCAATAATACCATAGAAGGCCATGAAAGCCAGTACATTGGTCACAATCCTCTCTTCAACTGCAAACCTGTTCAGTCTCACAGGAATTACAGCATTGGGGTGAATCATCCGTTTGAGCTCCTGGGTGCTGTTCTTCAGCATCACCACCACACGCATAATCTTTGGTCCGCCACCGGTTGATCCGGCCGAACCACCAAAAAACATCAGGATAAAGATAAGGACCCCCATCCAGGGAACCCATTGCAGGTAGTCATCAGTAGCAAAACCGGTGGTCGTAATTATAGAGACCACCTGGAAGAGGGAATTGCGATAAGCCTCTTCAAATCCCCTTCCCGAGGTGAGAAAAAGCCCAAAAGTGATCACAAGGGCAAATCCCACTACAAATCCCATGTACCACCTGAACTCCTCATCCTTCCACACCTTATTCAGCTTACCGTGCATGACAAAATAGGCGAGGGTGAAGTTGGTTCCGGCCACAAGCATGAAAAAGGTAATGACATAATGAATATAGGGCGAATCCCAGTAGGCAATGCTGGCCTGCTTTGTGGAGTAACCCCCGGTGGCCATGGTTGTCAGCGAATGACAGACTGCATCGAAAAGTTTCATATCTCCGGCCCAGAGCAAGAGAGCCTCGGAAACCGTGAATACCAGGTAGATCAACCACAAACGTTTGGCAGTGTCCTTTACATGGGGATGCAACTTATCGGGAGTCGGACTGGGCACCTCGGCGGCGAACAGTTGCATACCGCCAATGCCCAGGAAGGGCAGCAGGATCAGGGTTAGCAGGATGATCCCCATACCACCCAGCCATTGGGTCAGGCTCCGCCAGAAAAGTACACCGTACGATAACTCCTCAATGTTGTTGAGTATGGAAGCCCCGGTAGTGGTAAATCCGGATATGGTTTCAAAAAATGCGTCGGTAAACGAAGTAATTGATCCGGTCAGAATAAAGGGCAGCGTTCCGAACAGTGAGAATAGAATCCAGCCAGCCGTCACGATCACATAGCCATCCCGGCTGTTCAGTTCAATTGCTCTTTTCCTGCCTGAGAAATATGCAAGAGCACCAATCCCTGATGTGATTCCCCCTGAAAGAAGAAACTGAAGAGAATCATACTCTCCATAAATCAGAGAGACCGGAATGGACAGCCACATGAAAAAACCCTCTGTGAAGAGGATCAAACCTATAATCCTGAAAATGGTCCGCCAGTTAAGCATGGATGTTTAATTGAAAAACTTACCGATGGTGTTAATCACCCCCGGCAGAGCGAAGACCACTACCCGGTCGTATGGCTTTATCTTTGTATCACCATGAGCAATAAAGGCATTTTTACCCCGCATAATCCCTCCGATAATCGCCTCTCTGGGGAACTCAACCTCTGACAGTGTCCCGGCAGTTGCAGGCGCGTCCGGTTTGACCACAAACTCCATAACCTCTGCATCGGTTCCGGTAAGGCACTTGATACTTGAAACCTCCTCCGACATGGTGAAACGGAAAATGCGGCTGGCGGTGATCAATTTCTTATTGATAATGGTATCCACGCCGATGTTCTCGGCCAGCTGGATATAATCCATATTCTCCACCTCTGCAATAGTCCTCTTTACTCCCATCTGTTTGGCAAGCAGGCACGACAGGATATTAGTTTCTGAATCGGCGGTAACTGCAACAAAGGCATCCATTTTTTCCAGGCCCTCTTGCCTGAGAAGCTCCATATCTGTACCGTCACCGTTGATTACCAGGGTATTGTTCAGTATATTTGAAAGCTTATAACTCTTCTGCCGGTCCTGCTCGATAAGCTTCACATAATGCTGCTTCCCGAGTGCATCGGCAGTTTTCCTGCCAATCCGGCTCCCACCCAGAATCATAATATCCCGTACCTCAAACTGTTTCTTACCGGAATACTTATAAAGCTCCTTCAAACCGGTCTTACTGCTGATCACATAGACCAGGTCTCCCTGTTCAAATTGGTCGTTTCCCGTAGGAACAATGGTATGTCCGTGCCTGGTAATGGCCACAGCCCTGTACTCCATCCCTTCATCGCCCGGGGAGAGGTCCCGCAAGGTTTTGCTGATGATCGGTGCATCCTGATCCAGGTGGATCACATACATGTGCAGCTTACCACCGGAAAACTCAACCACCTCCGTACTACCTGTCTCCGACAACAATCCCACGATTTCCTTGGCAGCAATTTTTTCAGGATAGATCATATAATCCACACCCAGGTTGTCAAACAACTCTTTATTGGCCGGAAGCAGATACTCCTGGTTATCAATCCTTGCAATGGTTTTCTTAGCGCCAAGCCTTTTACTGAGGATGGCCGAATTAATATTTATATCCTCCGAATAGGTGACCCCGATAAAGAGGTCCGCCTTGTTTATTTTTGCCTCTTTCAGGTGGGAGATGGAATTGGCATTCCCTTCAATAGTTAGTACATCCATTACACTGCTCACCGCTTTCAGACGTTCCCCGTCATTATCGATGACCACCAGATCGTGTTCTTCACTGCTCAACATCTTTGCCAGATGTTTTCCTACCTCACCGGCCCCGGCAATTACAATGCGCATTTGGATTGAATAATTTTCAAGGGCAAAATAACAGATAATTGTCCAATTGAACGAATGGTTTCGCCTTTTTTTAATATTGCATACTGAAGCAGTTCCTGTTGTTCCCCACCAGCCAGACGCCCTGAGATATCTGAACTGTACTGCTGATCCCTCCTTGCTCCCGGTGGCCCGCACTAACATCCCTCATCCTGACAACCGACACCTCGTAACACCGCTTTCCCCACACCGTGGAAAGATAACGGTCCATATAGGCCACTGTTTCGGGGTCATCGGTCAGGATGTAGTGATCCAACTTCAGGCCCTCCCTGATGGTTAGCAGCCTTCCCCCATAAAAATGAGAGAGATGTGTTTCGGTAGATTTACACAGGGCATTCCTTTTTCCGGCCGACCATAGCATCAGGAGGCAGAGCACCATCACAGCGAGGAAGAGCGTTATTCGTTTACGTCGGTTCAGGAAAAGAATAAGCAGGGATATCAGAATCATCAACAAAAGCATTGTAAAACGGTCAAAGGAAAGTCCGCCGACCACAGCACCCGGAAATGAAGCGATCACCTCAACGAGCCTGTTCATGGCCCCTCCTGCTATCATCAACAGGGAGTTTGAGGCACCGGCTCCGAATCCTGCAAGTGCCAGGGGCATTGAAACCACGAAAATGGTGATGATACAACTCAGCAGCGGTATAACAACCAGGTTGGTAAGGAGTGCATACACCGGTATCTGGTGAAAATAGAAGATGACCAGGGGGAGTGTCCCGACCTGGGCAGCGAGGCTGATCCCTGTGGCTTCCCATATCCAGCGGATAAGCCAGTTCCCGGGCCGCCAGATCCCACGGATCACCGGGTTGAGTGTTACAATGGAGAGGATGGCTGCATAGGACAGCTGGAAACCCACATCCATCATTCTTCCAGGATGGATCAGAATCAGGATGAACATAGAGACCAGGATTGCATTAACAGAATGAGCCCTGTGGCTTATCATGCGTGACAGGGAGTAGAAGGTGAACATGGTCACCGCTCTGGCTACCGAAGATGAGAACCCGGTAATATAGGCAAACGACCATAGTATAAGCGCAATCAGAATTACCCTGTAGATCTCCTTCCTGCCGCGGAGGAGAAAAAAGAGAAGCTGGTTCAGTACCCACCAGATTAAACCGACGTGGAGGCCAGAAACAGCCAGTACATGCATACCTCCTGCCGTTGCGTACGATTGGCGCAGCTCCTCACTCAAGCCGGAGCGATCCCCCAGGCATACCGCCCTCAGAAGGGAGACAGTAGCCGGTGAACCCTCCCAGTACTCCGATAGGATATTCCGCAGCTCTCCAGGGCCCCGGATTCGGGCTTCATCACCTGCCACCATCCGGTTCAGACCACCGCATGTATCACAATAAAACCTGTACCAGCAATTCTTCCTTCTCAGGATTGAGGCATAATCCACTTCACCATGATTTCCTGCATTCTTTACTGGGACCAGCCTTCCGCAGAGGATCCATACTTCCCCCACACCAGGTGCATTCGCCGGAGATCCGGAAGGCACCGGCAAATAGGTTTTAAGCACATTGGGATCCTGGAAGATAGAGCCGCCTGTGAAAGCCATCCTGAGACCCACACTGAATACCAGCTTCCCGTTTCGTAACTCAGGTTCCTCCTCCACCCTACCCTTCACAACCACAATATCACCCGAAGGGATCCCCGGATCCTGCGGACGGTCGATCAGGCCAATACCAAATCCGGCAATAAAAAAGAGCGTCAGTATCTGGAGACAGAAGCACCCGGAAAAAACCTGCATCCCGCCTCGGGAGAGCCGGTAAAACAGGAAAGCAGTCACCCACAGGAGTAAACAAAGCACAACAAGCAGCAGAGGCCTCACCTCTATGAAACCTGTGTATCCCGCAAGTGATCCGCAGGCATAGGGGATCAATACCCTGACAACTGGAGCACGTCTGAGGTCAATCATCTGAAATAAGCCGGCCTTTATCGCTTAATGAGCCCGTTTCGGAATTATCTGTCAACCTTTTTAAACATTTTTTGAACTTTTATCACCTCCCATAGTTTTATAGAGCAGAACAAAACCCTTAATCAACAACAAATGGCAAATCTTACAACACAACACATGGGGGTAAGCCTGAAAAACCCATTGATCCTTGGCGCCAGCAATCTTGTGAACAACCTGGATAAATTGAAACAGGCAGAAGAGGCAGGTGTAGCAGGGATTGTTTACCGTTCTCTTTTTGAAGAGCAGATACAGTTGGAGGAGTACGAACTGAGCAGCCAGCTTGAAGCTTATGATGACCGCAATGCAGAGATGATCAATCTCTTTCCAAAAATAGAGCATGGCGGACCCAAAGAGCACCTCCACAACCTGAAGCATGTACTGGACGAACTCTCTATCCCGGTATTTGCCAGTCTGAACGCCATCTACAAGGAGTCCTGGGTGGAGTACGCCAAATCCCTGGAGGAGCTGGGTGTAGCCGGACTGGAACTCAATTTCTTCTCGGTACCACGCGATTTCGATAAATCGGGACACGATATCATCCTTCAACAGATTGAATTCCTGAAGGCAGTAAAAGCTGCAGTAAAAATCCCGGTCAGTGTAAAGTTGAGCCCATTTTATACCAATATTCTGAAGACCATCAAGGACCTGGACAATGCCGGTGCGGATGCATTCATCCTATTCAACAGGCTGTTTGAACCGGACATTGATGTGGAGGCCGAAAAGCATGCTTCCCACTGGAACCTGAGTACCCACAGTGATCACAGGCTTTCCATCAGGTATATCGGTCTGACCTATGGTAACCTGGATGCCAGCGTCGCAGCCAACAACGGGATCTATGAAGGGATCGACATTGTGAAGATGATCCTTGCAGGAGCTTCCGCCGTACAGGCAGTCAGCACTTTCTATCACAATGGAGTGGGACATGCCACAACCATGCTGAAGGAGCTGGAAGAGTGGATGGACGGCAAAGGATATGATTCCATCCGGGCCTTCCAGGGAAAACTGAGCAGCAAATCCATCAACGATCCCTTTGTATACAAGCGCGCCCAGTACATCGATTTGCTCCTGAAATCTGACGAACATTTCACTTAGAATTCAGTAGACAGTACTCAGTAGACAGTACACAGTGCTCAGTAGACAGTACACAGTACTCAGTGGACAGTGCTCAGTGCGGGGTAGCCTCTTAATTATTTACCCGCAAGGCAACCATTTTACAGGTGAGCTTTTCAAACAACCTGAGAAAATCCTCACGCTCCTTACTTGTAAAATCACTTAAAATCTCACTGATAAATGAATCATTGATATAATGAATGGTTTTGCAAACATCCCTTCCCGATTCAGTAAGATTGATCATTGCTTTTCTGCGGTTTTCCTTCGGAATGACCCGATCTACCATTTTAATGTTGACGAGTCCATCTACCGTCCGACTCACAGTACTTTTGTCCAGGGATAGTTTGTTAGCCAACTCGGAGACTGATATCTCACTGTTCTTCTCAATTTCCAACAGTGAGTGGCACTGGGCCATGCTGATCCCGTTGCAGCACGAGGCGCTGTTCTGGAAAAATACTTCCCGGTCGAAAGTCCGGAGTATCTCCCTGAAGTGACGTATGAATTCTTCGTTCATGGTAAATTTCTTACAGATAGATAAATAAGATTCATCAACAAGATCCCCCGGAATCGCATCCACATGTGGGTTCCGTTCCTTTAAAAAATCCTGAAATAACTGCAGCTGCACATCCCACACCTTGGTTTACAGTCAGAGCTCCCGTATTGCAATTCAATGCGCATGCACCACACTCTATGCACCTGTCCCGGTCGATAAGCTCAGCTTTCCTGCCCGCCATGATAAACACATTGTGTGGGCAAACCTCTATGCACATGCGGCACCCATTACATTTGGAGGCATCATAGTCAAGCGTAACGACATTTTTTATGTACTTCTGATTATCCATGTTGTATCAATCTTGAGATGAGAAAAAGGGCCAACCCGATGAGTACCAACGCCAGCTGAATGGGAACAAAGATTCGCATCTCTTTCCGGACCCCGCTCAGTGAAGTATAGGTACTCGCACCGGTAAAATTCATGGTCAGGTAGGAAGATACTGCTCCCGATATAAACAACCAGCCAAACAATTCATCAAGAGTTAACCCGGTAAATCTGAAAGATGCCATCAATCCAAATGTGACAAATCCTGTAATAAGCCCCTTCCCTCCGAAATACCGAAATGGGATCCAGGGCAAAAGCAAAGGGGCAATAAATGCTCCGCTCAGGTAGGCTGCCAGCAGGTATAATCCAAACCAGACCCCCTCCTTCCAGATAAGTTCCGGAGAATATCCGCCGGGGTGCAATCCGGACAAAGCCATAATGACAACAATGCTTAAAAAAAGATAGCGCAGACCGATTACAAGTTCCACAGGTGTCAGGATCAGCCGATCCTTGAGATTAAATGAGACAGTACGAGTGGCTTCATTTTTTTTCAGTCCGGCCGATAAATAAGACTTAATATCCTCTATCCTGACCGGACCAAATTTTACGGAAAACCCAACAGCCTCTTTCACCTGTTTTGCAGACACTCCAGGTGCTCCCAACTGAGGAACAATCAGTCGCCTGTGCGACACATACATGGATAGTTGTGACTCCTTTACCTGTCTGATGATTTCAGCAGTTCCAAAAGTCCCCTTTCCGGCCGCACACCACACATTGATACCAAAAGTCTCCAACACCAATATCCAGGCACTCAATCCGTCCAGGTTTCTCCTTACCAGGTCAAAACTCAGCTTGAAATTTGAGGTAACAATAACCTCAGAATCTTTTCCCGGTTGACCAAGTTTGTATAATCCGGGATCTACGCGGTATTTATTTCTCCCAATGGATAACCTGACGCGCAGCGCTCCCAGGTTATCTTTCCTGCTCCATGTTGAATTAATTTCCGGAGGTGAAATTAATGTGAGCTTGCTATAATCCATAATTGTTTCGTATTAAAACTGTTGCAATATACAACTTTTGCATTACAAAACAATAATTTCATGCTTCCAATCCCGGATTATTTCTTAGGATAGATAATCTTGTAGTCGCAATCGACTCGTCCCCTGCCGATTGCCTTCAGGCGCGGTGCCAGTAATTTCCTGCGTATGGGGTTCACCTTATCGGTAAACAGTTTCCCTTCCAGGTGGTCATATTCATGCTGAATTACCCTGGCCCGGATCCCGTCAAACTCCTCCTCATGAAGGTTCCAGTTCTCGTCGTAGTACTCGATGCTGACATTCTCGGGCCGGGAGACCTCCTCCCTTATGTTTGGCAGACTCAGACAGCCCTCCTCGAAGGACCATGGGTCACCCCATTCCTCCAGGATATAAGGATTGATAAAAACCTTCCTGAAATCCTTCAACTCGGGCTCATCCTGGTTATCAGCCATCGGGGTGGTGTCAACCACAAATATCCTCAGGGATTTACCCACCTGTGGGGCAGCAAGACCCACACCGTCGCTTGCATGCATGGTGTCAAAGAGGTCTCCAATAAACTGATCCAGTTCCTTAAAATCTTTAGGAATATCAGGAGCAATCTTCCGAAGTACTGACATTCCATTTACATATACCGGTAATACCATTCTGATATTCTATAATCTGATCTAATTAACGCCTATCTGCCAAGATTGTTTTTCCTCTCCATCCATGACTGAAGGATCAGGGAAGCACTGATTTTATCGATATTTCCTTTTACCTTCCGGTCCGACTTCTTCATCCCCCCTGCCACCATGGCATCAACTGCCATCTTCGAAGTAAACCTCTCATCCATCCATTCCACAACCATCGCTGGGAAGCGTTTCTTGAAAGCCTGAACAAAAAAACGTAAAGGTTTCATTGATTCCGAATCAGTACCATCTGTCCTGATGGGATGCCCCACAACCATGGTCTCCACCTCCTCCTTCCTGAAATACTCCTCCAGGAAAACCATCAGTTCATGAGTGGCAACTGTCTCCATGGGTGAGGCAATCATCTGCCCGGGATCAGTCACTGCGATTCCCGTCCGCTTTGTCCCGTAATCAATTGCTATAATCCTGCCCAAATTCATCCATTTGGGTGCAAAGTTAGCAAAATAAAGACCGCCCGGTTTCCCGGACGGTCTTGAGAATATATGTAATTTTTACTTATGAAGTAGGTGTGAAATCGAGGCTCGCCATCCGCACATAAGAGCTGTAACGCCATTTGGCATTGGTCTGAGCAGCTTTAAACAGTTCCGCAGCTTCTGCAGGGAATGCTTTCTGCAGAGAGGTGTAACGTACCTCCGACTTCAGGAAGGACTGGAACTCATCCCACTGGGGCTCCTTTGAATCCAGGATGAACGGGTTCTTACCATCTTCCTCCAAAGAAGGATTGTAGCGGTAGAGGTGCCAGTAACCACTCTCCACTGCAAACTTCGCCTGGCTCTGTGATTTACCCATACCTGAACGCAATCCGTGGTTGATACAGGGAGAGTAGGCAATAACGATGGAAGGTCCGGGGTAAGCTTCAGCTTCCCTGATTGTCTTCAGGTACTGACTCTGGCTGGCACCCATGGATACCTGAGCTACGTATACATAACCATAGGTCATGGCCATCATTCCCAGGTCCTTCTTACGGATCTTCTTTCCGGAAGCGGCAAATTTGGCCACAGCACCCACAGGGGTAGCTTTTGACGCCTGTCCGCCGGTATTGGAGTAAACCTCGGTATCCATAACCAGGATGTTCACGTCTTCTCCTGAAGCAATCACATGGTCCAGTCCGCCGAAACCGATGTCATAAGCCCATCCGTCTCCACCAAAGATCCAGACTGACTTTTTCACCAGGTACTGCTTCAGGCTCTTGATCTCTTCTGCTAAGGCATGAGACTCACTCTCAAGAGTGGTCAGCAGGTTTGCAGATGTCACCTTGGAAGCATCCAGGTTCTCCATGCTATCGATCCATGCTGTGAATGCCTCTTTTGTAGCAGGCTTAACCTCATCCATGGCAGCGACCATCTTATTCTTGATGCGGTCGCGATTCTTGTTCACACCGGTTGCAAGTCCGAATCCATACTCGGCATTGTCCTCAAACAGTGAGTTGGCCCATGCAGGACCCTGACCTTCTGTATTGGCGCAGTAGGGAGTGGATGGAGCTGAACCACCATAGATGGAGGAACAACCTGTGGCGTTGGCCACAATCATCTGGTCTCCATACAGCTGAGTAATCAACTTAATATAGGGTGTTTCACCACAACCGGCACAGGCTCCGGAGAACTCGAAGAGTGGCTGGGCGAACTGACTATTCTTCACGGTCTTCTTTTTATCCACCAGGCTATCCTTGTAAGATATCTCCTTGATCATGTGATCCCATCTTGGAATTTCAGCATCCTGGCTGGCCAGGGGCTTCATCTCGAGGGATTTGACCTTGGAAGGACATACATCGGCGCAGTTTCCACAGCCTGTACAGTCCAGAACTGATACCTGGATTTTGAACTCAAGACCAGCATAAGCTTTACCATTGGCTTTTACGGTTTCAGTTCCCTCGGGCAGAGCCTTTGCTTCCTTCTCGTCAATAAGGAAGGGACGGATGGCAGCGTGGGGACAAACATAGGCACACTGGTTACACTGGATGCAATTGTCGGCTACCCACTCGGGTACGTTGACTGCAATACCACGCTTCTCGTACTGTGAAGTACCAGCAGGGAATGTGCCATCTTCACGTCCAACAAATGCACTGACGGGAAGGTCGTCACCAGCCAGGTTGTTAATTGGCTCAACAACATTCTTGACAAATTCAGGAACAGGACGGGCATCAACTTTTTCTGCATCGGGACCCAGCTTGCTCCAGGCAGCATCTACTTCAACCTGGGTTACATTCCCACCCTTTTCAACTGCAGCAAAGTTCATGTTCACAACCTCTTCACCCTTTCGGCCGAAACTCTTGATGATGAATTTACGCATCTCCTCAACAGCCTGGTCGTATGGAATAATATCGGCAATCTTAAAGAAAGCTGACTGCATGATGGTATTGGTCCGGTTACCCAGGCCCAATTCCTGTGCCAGTTTGGTGGCATTAATAATATAGAAATTGATCTTGTGATCGGCCAGCTGCTTCTTCACCAGGTTAGGAAGGTGCTTGATGGTCTCCTCACCACTCCAGATGGAGTTCAGCAGGAAGGTTCCTCCATCTTTAATTCCCCTGAGCATGTCATATTTCTCCAGGTAGGAAGGAACATGGCAGGCTACAAAATCTGGCTTTACCACCAGGTAGGGAGAACGGATGGGATTATCACCAAAGCGCAGGTGAGAAGTGGTGATACCGCCCGATTTCTTGGAGTCGTAGGCAAAATATGCCTGGCAGTATTTATCTGTCGATTCACCAATAATCATGATGGAGTTCTTGTTGGCACCTACGGTACCATCGGAACCCAGTCCATAGAATTTTCCCTCAAATGTACTGTCATCACCCAGTGAAATCTCGGGGAGCAGCGGAAGGGAAGTGAAGCTAACGTCATCCACGATACCCACTGTAAACCTGTCTTTGGGCTCAGCCATCCTCAGGTTATCGAATACCGAGATCATCATGGCTGGAGTGGTATCCTTGGAGGAGAGTCCGTAACGTCCGCCTACGATCAGCGGAGCATTTTCCTTTCCATAGAAGAGCTCCTTAATATCCAGAAGGAGCGGCTCCCCGTTTGCTCCGGGCTCCTTGGTACGGTCAAGAACAGAGATACGCTTCACCGATTTGGGAATTACATCCATGAAATACTTGGCTGAAAAGGGCCTGTAGAGATGAACTGAAAGCAAGCCTACCTTTTCGCCTTTGGCGTTTTGGTGGTCAACAACCTCCTTCAGGGTTTCAGTAATGGAACCCATGGCGATCACGATGTTCTCTGCATCGTCAGCTCCGTAGTATGTAAAGGGCTTGTATTCGCGGCCGGTCAGTTTACTGATCTCCTTCATGTAGGCAGCAACCTCATCGGGAATCACTTCGTAATATTTATTGGCTGCTTCACGTGACTGGAAATAGATATCGGGATTCTGAGCCAGACCACGTGTAACAGGGTGCTCAGGATTCAGGGCATTGTCCCTGAATGCTTTCAGTGCATCCATATCAAGCAGTTTAGCAAGCTCCTCTTCATCGAGCGCTTCCACCTTCTGGATCTCGTGTGAAGTACGGAAGCCATCAAAGAAATGAAGGAAGGGAATCCTGGTTTTAATAGAGGTCAGGTGAGCTACAGCTGCCAGGTCCATCACCTCCTGCACACTACCCGTTGCCAGCATTGCAAAACCTGTCTGACGGGTCGACATCACATCACTGTGGTCCCCGAAAATGGAGAGTGCCTGAGCTGCCAGGCTCCTTGCTGAAACGTGGAAAACACCGGGAAGCAATTCCCCTGAAATTTTGTACATATTTGGGATCATCAACAGAAGCCCCTGGGAAGCGGTAAATGTGGAGGTAAGTGCGCCACTTTGAAGCGATCCGTGAACCGCACCTGCAGCACCTGCTTCGGACTGCATCTCGGCCACCTTAACGGTCTCCCCAAAAATGTTCTTTCTGCCGTTAGCCGACCACTCATCCACATACTCTGCCATGTTAGAAGATGGAGTGATCGGATAGATGGCAGCTACCTCACTAAACATGTAAGCAATATGCGCAGCTGCATAATTGCCATCACATGTCATGAAATTCCTTTTATTCGCCATGATATTTTACTTAAGTATTTAAATTACAACTAGTTAACTATTTGAACTAAAGTCACCCAAAATTAGCAATTTAGGCGTAATAGTCCCACCGTATCAGGAATTTAAAATCATTACAAATAAATCCGGTCAGAAGCGCCCTGAAACAAAAAAAGTGACGGTGGTTGCCGTCACTTTTCTTACTTCTGTATGACTATTTAATCGCTGTTCATGGAGATCAGGAACTCCTCATTTGTGGATGTTTTGACCAGTCGGTCACGGAGGAATTGCATGGCCTCAACCGAATTCATATCGGATAGGTAATTCCGGAGGATCCAGATCTTGTCAAGCATCGGCTTGTCAAGCAGCAGATCCTCGCGGCGAGTGCTGGATGGATTGACATCCACAGAGGGGTAAACCCGCTTGTTGGATAGTTTCCTGTCGAGCTGCAGTTCCATGTTACCGGTCCCTTTAAACTCTTCAAAAATCACCTCGTCCATTTTGGAGCCAGTCTCGGTCAGTGCTGTTGCAAGGATGGTCAGTGAACCACCGTCCTCGATATTCCTGGCTGCACCAAAGAAACGCTTCGGCTTGTGAAGGGCATTGGCATCCACACCACCCGACAATACCTTACCGGATGCAGGCGAAATGGTATTATATGCCCGTGCGAGCCTGGTGATTGAGTCCAGCAGGATTACAACATCGTGTCCGCACTCCACCATTCTCTTGGCCTTTTCCAGTACAATATTGGCAATTCTCACATGCCTTTCTGCAGGTTCATCGAAGGTTGATGAGATTACCTCGGCATTCACGTTCCTGGCCATGTCAGTCACCTCTTCGGGACGTTCATCGATCAGCAGCACGATCATATATACTTCCGGGTGGTTGGCTGCAATTGCATTGGCCACATCTTTAAGAAGCACCGTTTTACCGGTTTTAGGCTGTGCCACGATCAGACCACGCTGTCCCTTTCCAATAGGAGAAAACATATCGACCACGCGGACCGAAAGATTGTGCTGGCCTTTTCCCACAAGAGTGAACTTCTCTTCCGGGAAGAGGGGGGTCAGGTAGTCAAAGGGGACCCGGTCACGAATGAAATCGGGACTACGTCCATTGATCGACTCCACCTTGATCAGCGGGAAGTATTTCTCCCCTTCTTTGGGCGGACGAATGGTACCGGTTACATTGTCCCCGGTTTTCAGGCCAAAAAGTTTAATCTGACTCTGGGAGACATAAATGTCATCTGGTGAGTTCAGGTAGTTGTAGTCGGATGACCTCAGAAATCCATACCCGTCAGGCATAATCTCCAATACACCTGAATTTGTAATCAGGCCTTCAAAATCGTATTTGTCAACTTCCCTTTCCCTGCGCTCAAACTGCTTCCTGCCGCGATCCTGGCGATCTCCGCGATTTTGGTGATCTCCGCGATTTTGATTATCCCCGCGATTTTGGTTATCCGCACGATTTTGGTTATCCGCACGATTTTGGTTATCCGCACGCTCCTGGCGTTCACCCTTGTCATAAGGCTTGCGCTGTGAATTATCATCACCTTTTCGTCCGGCATCTCTTCTGGGTTGGCGTTCACCCTGGGCTTTGTTCCCGGGAACGTTCTCCTGAGCTTTCTCAGGTACAGCTATAGTCTCACTCACTTTCCCAACTGCTTCAGCCTTCACTGCAGGCTCAACCTTCTTCTCCTTTTTAGGCCTGCCGGGCTTTCTCTTTTGCGATGCCGAGGCAGCTGTGCCGGTCTCAGCAGCAGCATCTTTCCTGGCACTCTCTTTTTTGGAGGTCTCTTTCCTGGAAGTCTCTTTCCTGGAGCTTTCCTTTTTGGAGCTCTCTTTTTTGCCTCCCTCTATCTTGGCAACTTTACTTTCCGATACAGCAATGGCTTGTATATCGAGGATCTTGTAGATCAGATCCTGTTTTTTAAAGGACTCTACTCTTTTGATTTTTAGCCCTTTAGCAATATCCCGCAACTCAGCGAGAAGCTTTTGATTCAATTCGAGAATATCGTACATAAATATGTGATAATTAAAAAATAATCCAGTAAGGAGATTGGTAATTCAAAATCGTTTGGAAATAAACAGAATAGAACAAATGTTCGTTAGAATGGAATTTGATGCAATATTACAGGAATTATGGTGAAATACCAAAAATAAATGGGATCAATCAGTCTTAGGTTTGCTATAATGAATAGTTTATATATATTTAAGTTCTATTGAGCGAGTGCAGGTTTTAATCATAAATCCTAAACAAACACTGCATTCTACATATAACGAAACCCCAGCAGTCGCGTCATGAGACAGCTCAAAATCATCAAGCAGGTCACCAACAGGGAAACTCCCTCACTTGATAAGTATTTGCATGAGATAGGGAAAGTGGACCTGATAACCGCTGAGGAGGAGGTTGAACTCGCCAGGAGGATCAGAAAAGGGGATGCTGAGGCGATGGAGAAGCTGATCAAGGCCAACCTCCGTTTTGTGGTCTCTGTTTCCAAGCAATACCAGAACCAGGGATTGAGTCTTCCCGATCTGATCAATGAAGGGAACCTCGGTCTTATTAAAGCCGCCCAGCGATTTGATGAGACCCGTGGATTTAAATTCATCTCTTATGCAGTATGGTGGATCAGGCAGTCCATCCTGCAGGCCCTTGCAGAACAAGCCAGGATTGTCCGCCTTCCCCTGAACAAAATCGGCTCCATAAACAAGATCAACAAGACCTTTGCCGAACTGGAGCAGAAATTTGAGCGTGAACCCACGGTTCTTGAGATAGCACAAACCCTGGAGCTGGCTCCCGAGGATGTGAAAGATGCCATCCGCAGTTCGGGAAGACATGTATCTATGGATGCTCCTCTACAGGACGGAGAGGACGGGAACATGTACGATGTACTGCTCAATGGTGAAACGCCCTCCCCCGACCGCGGACTGCTCAACGATTCCCTCAGGAAAGAGATTGAAAGGGCACTGAGCACCCTCACATACAGGGAGGCCAGCATCATCAGGCTCTACTTCGGACTTAATGGGAAACACCCCCATACCCTTGAGGAGATCGGTGAAGAGTTTAACCTGACCCGTGAACGGGTCAGGCAAATTAAGGAGAAGGCGATTAAAAGGCTTAAGCACACAACCCGCAGTAAGATTCTGAAGAGTTACCTGGGCTAGTCCTTCCTGACAATATCTCCTGCACTGGAAGTTGATGACCTTGTCACCTTTGCACCACCTTTATAATGGATGTTCCCGGCACTGGACGCATTCATCGAAATTTCATCTGTGGCAGTTACCCTGGCATCCCCGGCGCTGGAAACATTCACTTTCACTGTCCCGGCCTCCAGATCGAAGGCATGAAGATCACCTGCACTGCTTAGCGACACATCAAAAACATCAGTCTTTCCGGCCAGGCGGGCGTCGCCACTAGAGCTGATTCCCATGTCGATTCTTCTGGCTTCCACCTCCAGGGTAAGATCCCCTGCACTGCTGATTTCCATTTTCAGCTCCTCACAATGAAAAAGGGTTTGTCCCTCACAATCACCGGCACTGCTAATTTTCAACGTTGAAAGCTTTGGCAGGGTCACATGAACCTTTTTCGATTTGGCACTCCTGATATTAACACGATCGGTACCTACCTCAAGCAGACTCCCGTTCAGCGTTGTTTCGATCACTTCGAGAAGATTTTCATCGGCCTCTACCCTCACCTCGAAATGATCACCCTCACTGAGAAGAACATCAATTCCAGAACTGATAAGTACCCCTGTAAATCCTGAAATATCCCTGGTCTCTTCAACGACCTTGCCGTTACCGGTGATCCTATTTTCCCATGCTCCAATCACACATGAAGAGGTCCCGATGGCCATGAGAGCAATTAATACAAATGTCATTTTTTTCATTGGTTCTGCACTTTAAAGGTTAGTAAACGGCTGGACATATCTTAATAGACGTTTCAAAGTTCAAAATGTTACTCCACTTCCAGAACAAGCCCTTTCAGGTACTCACCTTCAGGGTGATAGAGACTAATGGGGTGGTCGGCAGGCTGAGTCAACTGTTGGAGAATCCGCACATTCCGCCGGGCATTGGCAGCCGCAACAAAGACCGATTTCCGGAAATTTTCTTTACTGACCGCCTGCGAACAGCTGAAGGTAAAGAGGACTCCGCCGGGTGCAATCACCTCGAAAGCTCTCTGGTTAAGCCGTTTATACCCCTGAAGTGCGTTATTCAGTACATTCTGATGCTTGGCAAAAGCTGGAGGATCCAGGATAATCAGGTCATACTGGTCCTTAATCTCCCTGAAATAGGAGAATGCATCAACAGCATACGCCTCGTGCTTCTTGCTCCCTGGAAAGTTCATTTCCATGTGTTCGCGGGTCAGATCGATGGCCTTCCCCGAACTATCCACACTGTGTACCAGTTCGGCACCCCCGCCCAGTCCATAAACACTGAATCCCCCGGTATAACCAAACATATTCAGCACCTTTCTTCCCTCCGACCAGCTGCCGAGCATGCTGCGGTTTTCGCGCTGATCAATAAAAAAACCTGTCTTCTGCCCTTCAGTCCAGTTCACCCTGAAACGAAATCCGTTCTCCAGAACTTCACTATGGGGAGCATCGCCGAGAAGGAAACCCGAACGCTCCTCGATCCCTGGCTTTTCAGGGAGGGTGGACTGGCTCTTATTATATATGGTATGAATCCGGGCCCCTGCGACTGTCAGAAGAGAAGCTTTGATGGCCCCCAGGTTTTTATACATTCCAATGGAGTGCATCTGGACCACTGCAGCCCCGTTGTAATAATCGACGATCAATCCCGGCATCCCGTCACCCTCGGCATTCACCCACCTGAAAACATTGGTTTGATCATTATCAACCATTCCCAGTTTCTCCCGAAGCTTCCACGCTCTCATGATCCGCTCATCCCAGAAATCCTGGTTAAAGTCCAGCTGATCGAAGCTGAGTACCCGTACTGCAATGGAACCCTGCTGGTAATGTCCCGAGGCAAGGAACTCATCCTTGTTGTCGTATATATCCACCATCCCTCCTTCCCTGGCAGGCCCGTGTATCTTCTTGATGGCACCAGAAAAAACCCAGGGGTGAAACCGCCTTAGTGATGAATCTTTACCCGACTTCAATACAATTTTTGTCCGTTCACTCATCTCAATTGTTTAAGGCGTTTCTCAATTCGTTATATATCTCCAGGCAAATCCACGCATCGGTGGCCGCATACCTGAGCTGTGCTTCGGTGAGGATATCTGCATCCCAGTTGGATACCTGTTGTGATTTGGAGATGCGGTAGCCCAGCACGATGGCGCTCATCTTCTTCAGTCCCTTTTCCCATATTTTAAAAGCCTCCACATAATTCTGAAGGTCAAGGAAACCACCCGGTTCGAATTGAAAATCGGACCTCATTCTTCGGATATCATCGTTCAGGCCCGTCCCCACCTTCATCACCTTCCCATCGGAAAGCAGGTTCAGAAGTTGTCTCGGATAACCCAGTCTGCTCACCCTGATCAGCCAGGCGTGTTCCGGGGAGGAGAGCTGAATCAGGGAGGTGGGATACATCTTCCCTTTCTTAAATGAGGGCTTTGTCTCTGTATCGAATCCCAGGATTGTTTGGGCCGAAAGGGCTTCGATCGCCTCTCCGAACTCCTCTTCAGTCTGAATCAATGTGATAGGGCCCTCAAACTGGATCAGATCCAGCGTTGCAACCTCCTCCTTGGTAATCTCGCTCTGAAATAGTTTCATTCTAATGTGGGATCAACTCCTGCAACATACAGGTCATGCAGCGAGGAGAGGGAGCGAAGCAATTTTTTGCCCCAGTGATCGGTAAACCTCACCTTCACCTCCCAGACTGCATCATTCATAATCTCCTCCAGTCCTCTGCTGTATTGGGCGGTAAAGTCACGCAGCTCCTGGTAGACATCCGACTGATCTTCAGAGATGGTATGGGTAACCAGGTCTGAATCATCAAATTCACCCTCTTCGGCCGGACGAAGGAATTCGTTATGGGGCCCCAAAAGGGTTGCAATCCGCTGAAAAATCTCCGCCCAGTCCTGTTCAGAAACAGTGGGCTCTGATCCCGATTCTAAAACAGGCTCAGTATCCCCGACCTTAAGCATGGCATAATAGACTTCCGACAGGTGCTTCACTAACTCAGAAATAAAAGTCCTGCCATCTTTCCCTTTCAACTCCTCAAAGAAAGTGGCTGTTTCGTTGGCAGCTCTGACAAAATCCACTACTTCTTTGGAATAGACAAATGAATGAAGTTGTTGCTGATCCTCTTGCATGGGCGCAAAGATAATCAAAAGCCTCCAATTGTCCGGCAGACTATTTAAGCCCGATCTTCAAATCCTTTCCACGAATCAACACTCCCGATTCCAGCAGTTGTTCCGCCACAGTAATCACCTGTCGTGGTTCGGCATCAACAGCCTCAACAATGGCATCAAGTTCCCGACTTCCATCAGCCAGTAAGTTCGCAAGCTCCTCGCTTATCACCCTGAACTCCTCGCTTCCCGGCTTTAGCTCCCTGTTCCCCAGGCAAACATCGCAACGGCCGCAGGCCCTTGTTTTTACCTGGCCAAAATAACCCAGGAGGAACTGGTTCCTGCAGAGGGTTTCAGAGGAGGCATAACGAATCATCTCCCTCAGCCTTTTTTCATATCGCTCCTTCCTGAATTTATAGCGTTCGGGGGATATCAACAGGTTTTTATCATCCAGCCGCTCCTCCAGGTAGGTAATTACGGGGACGTTTTTCCGAGGTATGTAGTTGATAATCTGCCTGGATGAGAGCGATTTCAGGAACTCATAAACTTTTTGGGGAGACAGCCCGGAACGTCTGGCCAGGGAAGCCTCATCAATCCTGACATAAGCAGTGAAGAGACCACTGTACGAACGCAGCAGCAGTTTAATGAAAGCATCGAATTCAGCATTTTTCACCTGGAATCCGTAGAGATCATCCCTTCTGGTCTGAAACATTATTCTCGAAGGGTTGTTGAAAGCTTCAGTGATTGCAATATAACCCTCCCTTGTCAGCAGGGTAAGGGAACTGTGTGCTAACATGGAGTTCAGCCGGTATTGATGAAGGAAATCACCAAATTCAAAATCATACTGCTGCCCCTTCCCACTGCCCAGGGGAACCTGGAGGAAGTTCCCCAGTGCCGCATATACCTGCCGGATTTTTGGAATACCTGGGAAATTAGCATCAATGCGCTGCTCGGCCTTCCGGATATCGGCCGGACTGAACAGGAGGATGGCCCATGATTTTTGTCCATCCCTGCCGGCCCTTCCCGCTTCCTGGAAATAGGCCTCAGGTGTATCGGGCAGGTCAACATGGAGCACAAAACGAACATCGGGTTTATCGATCCCCATCCCGAATGCATTGGTTGCCACCATCACCCTGAAACGATCCGCAACCCAATCCTGCTGCCGGCTGTCACGCTCATCCTGCTTCAGGCCCGCATGATAATAGCCGGATGAAATCCCCTTTCCCTGCAGCAGTAGCGAGAGCTCCCTGCACTTCTTCCGGTTCCTGGAATAGACAATCCCGCAACCACCCAGTTTTCCGATGATCTGCACAAGCTCCCGGGCCTTGTTCTCGGTCTGCCGGACCACATATGCCAGGTTTGAACGATCGAAGCTTTTGGAGAGCAGATTCTTCTCATGGAAACCAAGTTGCTCCTGTATGTCGGAACAGACTTCCGGGGTGGCAGTGGCGGTCAGTGCCAGAACCGGAACTCCCTCCATCACCTCACGGATCGACTTGATTTCCAGGTAGGAGGGCCTGAAGTCGTACCCCCATTGAGATATACAGTGAGCCTCATCCACAGCAATCAGATTCACATTCATATCTTTTACACGGGTCATGAACAATTCGGTGCGTAGTCTTTCAGGTGAGATATAGAGGAATTTGAAGTCTCCGAAAATACAGTTATCCAGCGTAATTGAAATCTCATTCCGGGTCATGCCGGAGTGTATGGAGACTGCTTTTATTTTCCTCTTGGTCAATTGATCCACCTGGTCCTTCATAAGCGCAATCAGCGGTGTCACAACGAGACAAATTCCGTCCATGGCAAGCGAGGGAACCTGGAATGTTATTGACTTTCCTCCCCCTGTCGGCATCAGTGCCAGGGTATCGTTTCCTTCCATCACCGAGGCAATGATCTCCTCCTGAAGGGGACGAAATTCTGAATAGCCCCAAAAACGGGATAAAATCCCCCTAATTTCTTCGAGATAAGCTATGCTTTTTTTTTGTAATTTTGCCACATTTAAATTTAACCAAATTATTATACAATGTCTTTCGCCCAGGATAAAATCACTTTTGAGGGTATAACCTTCGACGACGTGCTATTAATTCCGGCTCATTCAGAGGTTCTGCCCAGGGAGGTGGATATCACAACCCCCTTCTCCAGGAACATCCAGATGAACACTCCCATTGTATCGGCTGCAATGGATACAGTTACGGAAGAGAAAATGGCCATCACTATTGCCCGTGAAGGGGGGATCGGTGTGATCCATAAAAACATGTCTCTGGAAGAGCAGGCCAGCCAGGTCAAAAGGGTTAAAAGGGCTGAAAGCGTTATGATCCATGAGCCCATTACCATCAAAAAGGAAGGAACTGTCGGCGATGCCCTGAGCCTCATGAAAGAGTATAAGATTGGCGGCATCCCGGTAGTGGATGAGAATAATTTACTCACAGGGATTGTCACAAACAGGGACCTGAGGTTCCAGCAGGACATGAACCGGGCCATTGCCGAAGTAATGACCGGGGGCAACATCATCACCACTACACGTAAGACCGACCTGGCAGAAGCGGCGAAAATCCTGCAGAGGCACAAAATTGAAAAACTACCAGTGGTTGACAAGGATAACAAACTGATCGGGCTCATTACCTATAAAGATATTACCAAATCAAAAGACAGGCCCAACTCCTGCAAGGATGATAAAGGGAGACTCCGTGTTGCAGCGGCGGTTGGTGTTTCTTCAGATATCCTGGACCGGGTGGAAGCCCTGAACAAGGCCGGGGTGGACGCGGTGGTAATAGACACTGCACACGGGCACCACATCGGAGTAATTGAGAGCCTTAAAAAGGTAAAGGCAAAGTTCCCTGACCTGGATGTAGTGGTGGGAAACGTAGGGACAGGTGCTGCTGCCTTAGCACTGGTTGAAGCGGGAGCTGATGCAGTGAAGGTTGGAATCGGACCCGGTTCAATTTGTACCACAAGGATCATTGCCGGCGTGGGAGTCCCCCAGCTGAGTGCTATTTATGAAGTAGCCAAAGCCATTCAAGGGTCCGGAGTTCCGGTCATTGCCGACGGAGGAATCCGCTACTCGGGAGATATTGTCAAGGCCCTTGCCGCCGGAGCTCACTCGATCATGGCCGGTTCACTTTTTGCAGGTGTTGAGGAGTCCCCCGGAGAAACGATTATTTATAATGGAAGAAAATATAAATCCTACCGTGGAATGGGTTCAATTGAGGCCATGCAGCACGGATCCAAAGACCGTTATTTCCAGGATATGGAAGACGACATCAGGAAGCTGGTTCCTGAAGGCATTGCAGCCAGGGTGCCGTTCAAGGGAAGTCTGACAGAGGTAATCTACCAGATGATGGGTGGGCTTCGTGCCGGCATGGGATATTGCGGCGCTGGTAATATCGAAGCTTTGCAGGTTGCAAAATTTACCCGGATCACCAATGCAGGTGTCCAGGAGAGCCATCCCCATGATGTAACTATCACCAGGGAAGCTCCCAATTACAGCAGATAATATTAAGTAACACTATTCGTTCTAAATAAAACTTATATAAGAAGATGAGAAAAAGCATGCTCTCCATGATCCTTGTTGCCGTTGCAACGATAGGACTTTACAGTCAGGAATCACCTGTATTAATGACCATTGCAGATGAAGATATCTCCCTGCATGAATTTGAACGGATTTACCGGAAAAACAACAACGATGCTTCATTGAACAAACAAACCCCTGAAGAATACCTTGAATTATTCATCAATTTCAAACTGAAAGTGATGGAGGCAGAGTCATTGGGAATGGATACCACCACCAAGTTCATTAATGAGCTGGAAGGGTACAGGGAGCAGCTGGCCAAACCCTACCTTATTGATGAAGAGACCCGTGAAATATTGATTATGGAGGCTTATGAAAGAGCCCAAACCGATGTCAATGCAAGCCATATCCTGATAAAAACGCCGGCCAATCCTACACCCGAAGATACACTTGCTGCCTACGAAAAGATACTAGAGATCCGCAACAGGATTTTCAAAGGAGAGGATTTTGAATCGGTGGCAAGGGCCACCTCCGAAGACGGATCAGCTGGCCGGAATGGTGGCAACCTGGGGTACTTTACAGTATTTTCAATGATCTACAGTTTCGAATCCATGGCCTACACCACCCCGGTGGGCAAGATCAGTATGCCCTTCAGAAGCAGCTACGGTTATCACATCCTGAAGGTAAATGACCTTAGGCCGGCCCGTGGCCAGATTAAAGTAGCCCATGTTTTTGTCCGCACGCCTGCAGAAATGAATGAGGGACAAAAAGAGGAAGCTTATGCCAAAGCACAAATGATCTATGACAGCATCAGCATGGGCAGGGATTTCGCATACATGGCCAGCAACTACTCAGAAGATCCCAGTTCGGCCAAAAATGGCGGAGAGATCCCCTGGTTTGGAACCGGCCGGATGATCCCCGAATTTGAGAATGCAAGCCATGCTCTTGAGAATAAGGGCGATTACACCAAGCCATTCAAATCATTCTATGGATGGCATATTGTAAAACTGATCGACCGCAAGGAAATCGGCACCTACGAAGAGTTATTACCCGACCTTCAGGAGAAAGCCAACCGGGGCGACCGGATGCAGTTTCAGACAGAACTCTATGTTGAAAGGCTGAAAGCCGATAACGGTTTCACTGAGTATAGAGAGGGAATTGAGAAAGTTTATGCTGCCACAGACTCCTCACTGCTGATGGGAGCCTGGAAGGGCGGAAATCTTGAAAACGACCCCACTCCCCTGATTAAAACGGGGAAGCGTAATGTAAGCATCGGGGAGTTCGTGTCTTATATCATGGAGAAGCAGAAGCGGGGGAAATCACGCCACATCCAGTCTTACGTGGATGAGTTGTATACGACCTTTATCAGGGAATCTGTGATCGACTATGAAGATTCAGTCCTGGCCGACAAGTATCCCGAATTCAGGTACATCTATGAAGAGTACCACGACGGAATCCTCCTGTTCGACATCATGGATCAGAAAGTCTGGTCGAAAGCCGTTTCCGATACACTTGGCCTGACCGCCTTTCATAATAGCCATAAGGGTGACTATATGTGGGAACAACGCTCCGATGCACTGGTGATAAGTTGCGGTGAGGATGCCAACGTGGCAGGCATACGGAAAGCCTACAAAAAAATTATCAAAGGGCGGCTTGACGAGGCTGCGCTGAACCTGGCATACTGTGCCAGTGACACGGTTCCATGTGTGACTGTTGAAAACCTGATTGTTGTAGCCGGTAAGAATTCTTTGGTGGATGACATGAACGGTCAGACCGGCATGGGGCCTGTGGTCGCCGGCGACGGATCCAACAGTTTCGTAATCCTGAAAGAAGTAATAAGTCCCGAACCAAAGAAACTGAATGAAGCCAGGGGGCAGATTACGTCTGACTACCAGAATTACCTGGAGAAGCAGTGGATTGCAGAGCTGAAGACAAAATATTCGGTGGAAGTGGACAGCTCACTACTCTCAGGGATTAAAAACTGATCATGAGCAGAACCCTGGTCTACATATCACTGGTTCTCTTATCCACAACCGGCTGTTCGCTGTTCACAGGGAGTAATAATGAGGTTCCCGTGGCAAGGGTTTTTGACCGCTACCTCTATCCTTCCGACCTTGATGATGCCATCCCGGAGGGAACATCCGGCAAGGACAGCATGGTACTGGCAAACCGGCACATTAACACCTGGGTAAAGGAGCAGCTGATGTTGAGCCGTGCAGAACAGGCCCTCACGGAGGAACAGAAGGATTTTGAAAAGCAGATTGCCGAATATCACCGTTCATTGCTTATATTCTCCTACAGGCAAAAACTGTTACAGCAGAAGCTTGATACCCTTGTTAGCAGCGGGGAGATCCAATCCTATTACCAGGACAATATCAGCAATTTCATCCTGGGACATGATGTGATCAAGGGCACATATATCAAAGTCCCTCTTTCTGCACCAAGGCTCGATGAACTGAGGAGATGGTCCTACACCAACGGGGAGGATGAGCTTGACAATATTGAGAAATATTGCATAACCTACGCAGAAAAGTACAGCGACTTTAATGACCAGTGGATCTATTTCTCCTCCATAAAGCCGCAACTGCCCATAACCATCTCTCAACCCTCCAGGTACCTGAGATATAACAAGAACATTGAAACCAGAGATAACCTCTCAAGGTATTTCCTGCACGTGAGCGATCACCTGCCCGAAGGAGAGATGACTCCCCTGGAGATGGTCTCTGATGACATTAGAAGTATTATTCTGAATAAAAGGAAGATAGAGTTTTTCCAGGACCTGGAACAGATGGTTTATAACGACGGAGTTACCAGGAACCAGTTTGAAATTTATCAATAAGTAAGCAAATGAAGCGAATTATATATTTGATAGCAGGAGCCATTTTCTCCTTCACCGCAACAGCCCAGCCGGTCATCATCGACAGGGTAGTAGCTGTGGTTGGAGATTTTCATGTGCTTCAATCGGACATTGAACAGGCATACCTTCAGATGAGGATGCCCGGAGGGTATATTCCGCCCAATGCGAGGTGTGAGATCTTCAACCATCTGGTCGATCAAAAATTGCTGATGGCCCAATCCAAGATCGACAGTGTTGATGTGGGTCCGGACCAGGTCGAACTCTCGATGGAGACACGACTCGACTACTTCATTTCCCAGTTCGGGGATGAAAAGGAGATGGAATCTTATTTTGACAAATCGATCTACGACATCAAAGACGACCTTCGGGAGGCCATCAGGGAACAGATGATCACTCAGCAGGTAGGGGCCTCTATTACTGAAGGAGTCTCAACCACACCGTCGGATGTAAAAAGTTTTTTCAGGTCACTTGATACAGACAGCATCCCCTATATTAACACCCAGGTGGAACTTGCACAGATAGTTGCATACCCCTCCTATAGCGAGGAGGCAATCTTCGGGGTAAAGGAGCGCTTGCTTGAATTGCGCAAACGCGTTATTGAGGGAGAAGACTTCGGAACCCTTGCCATTCTCTATTCAGAAGGCCCCAGTGCCTCCAGGCGGGGGGAGCTTGACTTCAAAATGCGCAGCGAACTCGACAAGGCCTATGCCACGGAAGCGTGGTCACTGAAACCCGCACAGGTATCCAAGATTGTTGAAAGCTCATTCGGTTATCATATTATCCAGATGGTGGAACGCAGGGGCGACAGGGCTAATACCCGCCACATCCTGATGAAGCCCAAAGCCGATGCCAACGCCAAACAGAAGGCGATCTATAAACTGGACAGTCTGGTAACGGTAGTCAGGGCAGACTCCATTGAATTTAGCATGGCCGCAAAGATATACTCAGAGGATTCTCGGACCAGTGTTAATGGCGGACTGATCGTAAACCCGCAGACCCTTGCCGCTACTTTTGAACTGGACCAGCTTCCCACGAAAGACTACTATATGATCCGCAACATGGAGGTGGGAGATATGACAGAGCCCTACGAATCGGTTGATCATAACCAGAAGGCCTGTTACAAGATTCTTTATCTGAAAACCCGGACCGAACCACACCGGGCTAACCTGAAGCAGGACTACCTGTTGCTGCAGGAGATGGCTTTGAGTGTCAAAAATAACAAGGTGATGGACGAATGGTATAGCAACAAGAAGAAGAATACCTACATCAGGGTAGACAACTCCTTTAAAAACTGCGCCCACTTTGGTGAAGAGACAAGTAAGAGATGAACGGATCCCGGCATAGGCGTGTTTCCCTGACATGCATGCTGTTGATCTGCACGCTGCTGATATCCCCCCTGCTGTACGCACAGAAAAAAACACGGCTCCAAATCATGAATGCGGAGCTTACCGCCTATGATATTAAATTGGGTAAGGATGCCAGGAAGCTATTGGGGGATGTGCAGCTGAAACATGAAGATATTGTCATGTCCTGCGATTCAGCATATTTCTACTCTTCTACAGGCTCTGTTGATGCATTCAGTCATGTTAAAGTGGTTCAGGGTGATACCCTGACACTGACAGGCGACCTGGCACATTATAACGGGGAGACAAAACTGGCGCGTGTTCGTAACAATGTTAAGCTGGTGAACAACGACATCACCCTGAAAACCGACACTCTTGACTATTACCGGACCGAAGGAATTGCCACCTACCGGGGAGGCGGGATCCTCACACAGACTGATAGCCGCCTCACCAGTGGACGGGGTCGTTTCCTACTGAATTCGGAAATCTTCTATTTCATGGACAGTGTTAAGATCGAGAACCCCGATTACTTCATCAACACTGACAGCCTGAAATACGATACACAGACGGAAATCTCCTATTTTTCAGGCCCCACAGAATTATTCAATGATGAACGCTACATCTATTGTGAAAACGGATGGCACAATATGCAACAGGACATCTCCTTTGTGACCGACAATGCATTTATGAAGGAGAACGGTCGCACCATTAGCGGAGACACTCTCTATTACGAAGCTGAATCCGGATTCGGGCGGGCCCGTTCCAATGTGGCAATGGTTGATTCAACCGAAGGGATGACCCTGACGGGGAATTTCGGGCTCTACTACAGTGAGCAGGAGACAGCCATGGTAACTGACAGTGCACTGATGATCCTGATAGATGGTACTGATTCCATGTATGTCCATGCCGATACGCTCCGTTCTATGCAGAACCCAGATACGACAGGCATCGGGCGTGTCATTAAGGCCTATTACAAAGTAAAAATATTCCGCCCTGACATGCAGGTGATGTGCGACTCCCTGATCTATATTGAAGCAGACAGTGCTTTTAACTTTTTTGGAGAACCGGTGCTGTGGTCGGACGAGAATCAGCTTACTGCCAGCGAGATGAAGGTTGTCATGAAGGACCAGAAGTTGCACAGAATGGATCTTACAGGCGTGGCGATGGTGATCAGCCAGAAGGATTCCACCAAATACGACCAGATGAGGGGAAAGGAGATGACCGGGTACTTCAGGGATAACCAGCTCACCAGGATCACTGTTAGAGGAAACGGTCAGACTATCAATTATGCGGTGGACCAGGATGTAATCATCGGTGCCAACAAAACCGAATGTACTGATCTTGTTATTTACCTGAAAGACAATCAGATATCCAAAGTCAGTTACATGACCAAACCCGACGGCACATACTATCCTCTGGAGCTGCTGCCTCCCGCAGAAGCGCTCTTAAGTGATTTTAAATGGGTGGTGGAACGGAGGCCGGTGGATTACCTGGATGTATTCAGGTGGAAATAACTAGTATTCGTCTTCGTTAAAAAAGAAATCATCCTTGCTGGGATAATCGGGCCAGATATCCTCAATGCTTTCATACACATCTCCCTCATCCTCAATTTCCTGCAGATTCTCGATAACTTCCATGGGAGCTCCCGATCTGATGGCAAAATCAATCAACTCCTCTTTGGTGGCTGGCCAGGGTGCATCTTCAAGCTTAGAGGCTAATTCAAGGGTCCAATACATTAACGCGCAATTTTAATTAAACTTTAGGGCTTGTTCAGAGCCGCAAAAATAATAAAAAAATTAAACCCTACAACCCACTTTTCCATGGTTGCTGTGGAACCCCCGTCATGACTGCAATCTTTCTTGATAATACAAAGAAATAATCGGACAAGCGGTTATAAAAACGGACCATATCTTCCTGAATGTTCACCTCCTGGCCCAGTTTTAGTATAGTTCTTTCGGTTCTCCTGCACACGGTCCGTGCAATATGAACCTGGGAAATGATCGGATGGCCCCCCGGAATTAAAAATGAGGTAAGTGGTTCAAGGGTGGCATCCATCTCATCAATCCGCCTCTCCAGAAAGCTTATCTGCTCCTCCCCTACCAAGGGGAACTCCACAGGACTGTGATCCACATCGGCAGCAAGCACCGAAGCGGTGGCCATCTGAATATCCAGAATAGTCAGAAGGTCCTCCCGGATCCCGTCATCCTCCACCATGTCGCGTAACATAGCAGTCTGGGCCATTAACTCATCCACTGTCCCGTATGCCTCGATTCTTGAATGGAATTTATGTACACGCCGTCCACCGATCAACGAGGTCTTACCCTTATCGCCACCCCTGGTGTATATTTCAGATTTTTTCGACATTTCACTGGCTGAAGGATCCTCTACTTATCCGGATTCTTATTAATCTCGATCTTATCAATCTCCCCGTCAATCAGTCGTATGATCCTGTGTGCATACCTGGCAATGGATTCCTCATGGGTTACCAGGATAATGGTGTTACCTCTTTCATGAATGAGCCCAAACAGCTTCATGATGTCAATCGATGTTTTTGAATCCAGGTTACCGGTGGGTTCATCGGCCAGGATAATGGATGGATTGTTCACCAGGGCACGCGCCACAGCCACACGCTGACGCTGTCCCCCCGACAATTCATTTGGTCGGTGGTCCATCCGGTCTGCCAGCCCCACCTCATCCAAAGTCTTTTTGGCCATTTCGATCCGTTCGCTTTTCCCGATCCCGGCATAGATCAGTGGCAATGTAACATTTTCAAGGGCGGTATATCGGGGAAGCAGGTTAAAGGTCTGAAAGATAAACCCGATCTCCTGGTTGCGGATCTCAGCAAGCCTGTCGTCGTCCATTTTGCTTACGTCGGTTCCGTTAAGTATATACTCACCACTGGTGGGAGTATCCAGGGCACCCACCAGGTTCATCAGGGTTGATTTCCCCGAACCTGAAGGCCCCATAATGGCAACATACTCATTCTGACTAATCTTTAAATCCACCGAACGTAAGGCTTCCACTACGATGGAACCGATGTAGTAATTCTTGACAATTTTATCCAGGCTGATCATAGTTTCCATAATCCAAAATGTTGTACACGAAAGTAAGCAATCTCGTGAAAATACATTTAAAAAAAAGCTTAAAACTTGATTTTATAATCTCCCTTGGCCAGGTCGCTCCGCAACAGCAGCAGCCCCATCTGATACAGATCAATGCTCACCATGACTTCCGGCCATGAGATCACTTCCCTCCAGGCGGCAAACATCTCCTTCGACCAGTAGATATCATCCATAATAATAACCGACTCCCCTACCCCAGTATCCACCAGTCTTCGTAAATAAATCAGGGTAGGCTCATAACGGTGGTTCCCGTCCACGAAGGCCACAAAACGCCCCTTTATAAGTGGGATCAGGTCCTCCAGTTTCTCACTCATTTCACCCCAGTGAACCGAAGTGGAACCCAATTTGTTCCGGCAAATTAACTGGGCTGCAAATGATGCACGGTCTGTATTTCCCTCAATTGAGTGCAGGGGGACTTCAGGGCTTCCCGATGCAAGATAGAGGGTACTGACACCCAGTCCCGATCCCAGCTCAATAACGATCTCCGGTTCATTCCACCGGCAAATCCTGTGGAGAAGGGCTCCATACTTTTCTGTTACAGAAGAGTCACGCACAAAAGAGCCTACTGACCTCTCACCCGAGGAGTCCACATTGGATGTGGCCCCCAGCTTCCCCACCGGGATGATCGATTTATCCCTCTTCAACTCCCTGTGTTGCAGGAGAATCTCCCCCGGCACTTTAACCTTCGATCCGTTAAATATCACACCGTTGACAAACTCAAACAGATAGGGTGAGTGAATCCCATGTCCCTTCCTGTGGCTCCAGTAAAAGAGGTGTTGTATGTACTTCCAGATTCGCCAGGTCATGTTTCGGCTTTGATCTAAAATGTTAATTTTACACAAATTGCTCCACGCATGCAACAATATTTAAAACAGGACATCAAGTTTTTACCCGGGGTGGGGCCCAAAAGGGCGGAGTTGTTGCTGCAGGAGCTGAGTATCACCACCTTCGAAGACCTGCTTACCCACTACCCCTATCGCTATGTTGACAGGAGCAGGTTCTACAAAATATCAGAAGTTACGTCAGACATGCCTTTTATTCAGATCCGGGGAAAGATTATGGGCTACTCCTCGGTTGGCAAAGGAAGGGGGAAGAGGCTCACGGCCGACTTCAGGGATGATAGCGGGCGGATCGAGCTGGTCTGGTTCAAGGGGGCCAAATGGATTCCTGAAAACTATCCTGTGGGAAAAGAGCTGGTGGCTTTTGGAAGACCCTCGGTATTCAACCGGAAACTCAACATGGTCCACCCCGAACTGGAGGACCCCGATAAAAAGCATGCGGTCAGTTCAAGTCTCCAGGCAGTTTACTCCACCACCGAGAAACTGAAGGACCAGTACCTCACCTCAAAGGCCATCAGCAAGCTCATGGCCAACGTGGTAAAGGGACTCCCCACCAAATTCGAGGAGACACTGCCGGCCTGGCTGCTACAGTCTCTCAACCTGGTGAACCTGGATACAGCCATGCGTCAGATCCACTTTCCCGACAACCCTTCCCAGTACAAACGGGCCGAACTGAGGCTGAAATTCGAGGAACTCTTCTACATCCAGCTGAACATCCTGCAGGGTAAGAGTGAGCGTAATAAAAGATTCCGGGGAAATGTATTTGAAACTGTGGGTGAATCCTTCAACACATTCTACCGGGAACACCTCCCTTTTGAACTAACCGGCGCACAGAAAAAGGTGATGAAGGAGATCCGCCGTGACATGGGTTCGGGCCGTCAGATGAACCGGCTCCTCCAGGGGGATGTTGGAAGCGGGAAAACCCTGGTGGCTCTGATGTCCATGCTCATTGCAATGGATAACGAGTTCCAGACCTGCATCATGGCTCCCACCGAAATCCTGGCACAGCAGCACTTTGCAAGCATCAGCAGCTTCCTGGATGGCATGGATGTCCGGGTGGAACTGCTCACCGGATCGGTTAAAAAGTCGGATCGGAAGCCCATTCATGAAGGTTTGCTCGACGGATCGCTGAACATCCTCATTGGAACCCATGCCGTTATCGAAGATGTGGTTCAGTTTAAAAACCTCGGACTGGTGGTTATTGATGAACAGCACCGCTTCGGTGTAGCACAGAGGGCACGCTTATGGAAAAAGGCAGAAGTCCTGCCACACGTTCTGGTGATGACCGCCACTCCCATTCCCCGCACCCTGGCCATGACCCTTTACGGTGACCTGGATGTTTCGGTAATCGACGAATTGCCCCCGGGCCGCAAACCAATCATTACCCGCCACTCATTCGATTCAAAAAGGCTGCAGGTATTCGGATTTCTTACCAAACAGCTGGCTGCCGGTCGACAGGCCTATATTGTCTACCCGCTCATTAAGGAGTCGGAGACCATGGATTACAAGGACCTGCATGATGGCTACGAGAGTATTTCCCGTGCCTTCCCCCCTCCAAAATACCAGGTAAGTGTGGTTCATGGCCAGATGAAGCCCGAAGAAAAACAGGCCTCCATGAGGCACTTCGTGGAGGGTCGAACCCATATCATGGTGGCTACTACAGTCATTGAGGTAGGCGTGGACATACCCAATTCCACCGTCATGATCATTGAGAGCGCCGAACGCTTCGGGCTCTCCCAGCTGCACCAGCTCAGGGGCCGGGTAGGTCGGGGAGGCGAGCAGTCTTACTGCATCCTTATGTCAGGCTACAAACTTTCGAACGAGGGCCGCAAACGACTCGATACCATGGTGGCCACCACCGACGGCTTTGAGATTGCCGAAGTGGACCTGAAGCTGCGCGGGCCAGGCGACATTGAAGGCACCCAGCAAAGCGGTGTCCCCTTCAACCTGAAGATCGCCCACCTGGGCAAAGACTTCCAGATCCTGCAGCTGGCCCGCGATACTGCCGAAGCCATCATCACTGAAGACCCAAATCTCAACCTTGACAAAAACTGGCTCTTCGCCAAACACGTCAAAAAAGGCAACCCGGGACGCATTGACTGGGGGAGTATTAGCTAGCAATTATGACAATAAAACTTGTAAAATATGGTGTTTTCTTACAATCAGGAGACAAATGAAAAAGTAGTCACTTTGCACGAAACTCTCTCAGACCTCAATCACCTGCCCGATGACCGCATCAGTCACGAGAATATCTATTTCCAACTTGGTTTCCTGTTTTGGATCGACTTATTTAAATCCAGAATAAATAACCTTGAAATCTCATTTATATGATCTGCAGCAAGTGAGAATCATCCAACATCAATAATTTTGTGCCCATGATCGACCACGACGGGATTATTGACCGCATTGAAGGTGACGTGGCGCATGTTAAGATCAACAGCGAATCGGCATGTGCAGGCTGTCACGCCAAGGGTGTGTGCAGTGCGGCCGACCAGGAGGATAAATTCCTGGATGTCCAGTTGAAGGGTGAAGCATTCAGTCCCGGTGAAGTTGTAAAAGTACTGGTTGCGCGGCGTTTGGGTTTCAAAGCAGTGGGGTTGGGTTATTTTTACCCCTTTCTCCTGTTGATGACTGTTCTGATCGCTCTTACAATGGCGGGAACCGAAGAGCTGACAGCCGGGCTGTTTGCCCTGCTGTCACTGATCCCTTACTACCTGGCCCTATATCTGGCCAGGAAACGAATTGCATCTTCTTTTACATTCAGCATACAGAAAACTTAAACGGTGAAATGAGCCAGATCATTCTATTTACAGTTGTCACACTGGTCGCCATTGGAGCTGCTGCAGCGATCATCCTCTATTTTGTGGCACAGAAGTTCAAGGTCTTTGAAGACCCCCGGATCGACCAGGTGGAGGAGGAGCTTCCTGCAGCCAACTGCGGTGGATGCGGATTTCCCGGCTGCAGGAACTTTGCGGAAAACCTGGTCAAATCTGATAAATGGGACGGACTGTTCTGCCCGGTGGGTGGAAACGAAATCATGGCAAAAGCAGCTGCGATCCTGGGCAAGGAGGCCATCGAACAGGCACCCAAGGTGGCCGTGGTACGGTGCAACGGCACTCCCGAGCACAGGCCCAGGCTCAATGTCTACAACGGTGCCCCTACCTGCACGATCATCCACAGCCTCTACATGGGTGAAAGTGGTTGTCCCAACGGATGTCTCGGAGAGGGCGATTGTGTTGTTGTCTGTGATTTTGATGCCATCCACATGGATCCGGTAAGCGAGCTTCCGGTGGTGGTGGATGAAAAGTGTACTGCCTGCGGTGCCTGCGTGGATGCCTGTCCGAGGAACATCATTGAGCTCCGCAAAAAGAATAAGAAAGACCGTAAAATATTTGTCAGCTGCATCAACACTGAGAAGGGTGCAATGGCCAAAAAGAATTGCAGCGTGGCTTGCATCGGGTGTTCCAAGTGTTTCAAAGTTTGCCCCTATGAAGCCATCACCATGGAGAACAACCTTGCATTTATCGATGCCGACAAATGCAAGCTCTGTCGCAAGTGTGTGGTGGTATGCCCCACTAGTGCGATCCTTGAATTGAACTTCCCGCCACCCAGGAAGACCGAGAAAACAGAACCAGCTGACGCAGAATTAAAATAGAAACACGATGAGTCATAAAACATTCTCAAGGGGTGGGATTCATCCTCCGGAAAACAAACTGTCATCGGGCTCCGCCATTCGGGAAATCCCTCTTCCCGATGTGGTTGTGATTCCCGTATCCCAGCACCTGGGAGCACCCGCAAAAGTACTGGTGAAAAGAGGAGATGAAGTAAAAGTGGGGCAACTCATTGCCAGTAGTGAAGGATTTATTTCCACCAACATTCACTCCTCTGTATCCGGCAAGGTATTGAAAGTGGATCTCTTCCCCGATAGTTCGGGATACCGGAAAACGGCCGTTCAGATCCAGGTGGAGGGTGATCAATGGATGGAGGATGTTGACCGTTCGGATGATGTGGTACCTCACACCGTTCTGGAACAGGAAGATATTCGCAAGAAGATGCTTGAGGCTGGTGTCGTTGGACTCGGAGGAGCGACTTTCCCCTCCCATGTAAAGCTGATGGTTCCCGGAGGAAAAACAGCCGAATACCTGATCATCAACGGGGTGGAATGCGAACCCTACCTGACCGCCGATCACCAGCTGATGATGGAACGGCCCCAGGAACTGGCTGCAGGGATCAGGCTGCTCATGAGGGGACTGGGTGTAAAGAAGGCGATCCTGGGCATTGAGAACAACAAGCCCGATGCCATCGCAAAAATGAAGGAGATCACTAACGATCCTGCCATAGAGGTCCAGGGACTTAAAGTTAAATATCCACAGGGAGGTGAGAAGCAGCTGGTTCAGGCACTACTGAAAAGGGAGGTCCCCTCGGGCGGCTTGCCCATTGATGTGGGTGTGGTTGTTTTTAATGTAGGAACTGCCTTTGCCGCCTACGAGGCTGTTATGAAAAACCGTCCCCTGATCGAAAGGGTGGTAACGGTCACCGGAAAATCGATGGAGAAACCCTCCAACTTCCGGGTCCGGATCGGAACCCCGGTTTCCTACCTGATAGAACAGGCCGGCGGAGTACCTGAAAATACCGCCAAGGTAATTAATGGCGGACCCATGATGGGCAGGGCCCTGTCAAACCTGGATGTCCCGGTAGTAAAGGGAAGTTCGGGAATTTTACTGATCCCAGAGGGAGAGGCGGAACGGAAAAAATCCTTACCCTGCATCAGGTGTACCAGGTGTGTTGGTGTTTGTCCCATGGGGCTGGAACCCTACCTGCTGATGACCGTCTCCGAAAAGACCATGTATGAAAGGATGGAGAATGAAAAAGTAATGGATTGCATCGAATGTGGCAGCTGCAGTTTCACCTGTCCGTCGTCCAGACCCCTGCTCGACTATATAAGACTTGGAAAAGCAGAAGTCGGAAAAATCATGCGTTCCAGAAAAGCAGTTTAAAGAAGAATATTGAAAATTTATATCCAATGAATAAGCTCATTGTTTCACCTTCACCCCACGCATCCACAAGGGAATCGGTCCCCTCGCTCATGTACGGGGTGATCATCTCCCTGCTGCCGGCACTGGGAGTATCGGTGTATTACTTCGGCATCGGGATGGTGATTATCACTGTAGTGTCGGTCCTCTCCTGCATCAGTTTCGAATACCTGATCCAGAAATTTGTCATGAAGGTCAAGGCCACCCATCTTGATGGCTCCGCACTCCTTACCGGCTTGCTGCTGGCCTTTTGCCTTCCGGCCAACCTTCCAATATGGATGGTTCTGATCGGAGCACTTGTGGCGGTAGGGATTGGGAAAATGACCTTCGGGGGACTGGGAAACAATATTTTCAACCCGGCACTGGTGGGCAGGGTATTCCTGTTTATCTCCTTCCCGGTTGCCATGACAGCCTGGCCAAAATCCTGGCTCGAGACCAAAAATTGGATGCAGTACATAGATGCAGCCACCGGAGCCACTCCACTGGGAGTAATGAAAGAGGGACTGCCCATGAAGACTGTAAGCGAGATCATGCCTGAGCTCCCATCCTCCCTCAACCTCTTTCTGGGAAACAACATGGGTTCAGCAGGTGAGGTGGCTGCCTTTGCACTGCTCATTGGGATGATCTACCTGCTTTACAAAAAGATCATTACCTGGCACATCCCCGTATCAATTCTTGGGACAGTATTCCTGTTTACAGGCATTCTGTGGCTGGCCAATCCTGATCGCTTTGTCGATCCCCTGTTTCACATGCTTACCGGGGGACTCATGTTGGGAGCGATATACATGGCCACAGATTATGTTACCTCCCCCATGACAGGCAAGGGGATGCTGATCTACGGCATTGGGATCGGAGTCGTCACCGTGCTGATCCGGGTATTCGGAGCCTATCCCGAAGGGGTTCAGTTTGCCATCCTCATATTCAATGGCTTTACTCCTTTACTGAACAAGTTCATCAAACCAAAACGATTTGGAAAGGAGGTGCCCAATGGCTAAGACAGAATCCACATTCCTCAATATGACTGCCACCCTTGTGGTGGTGACCCTGCTGGCGGCTGGGATGCTCGGAACAGTATTTGCTCTTACCAAGGAGCCCATAAAACTGGCCGAACTGAAAAAGAAAAACGAAGCCATTGCCGTGGTGGTACCAGGATTTGACAATGAACCCTCTCTGGAGGTTGAGGGACTGTTCATAGACGGAGACTCTATTTTTCTCTACACTGCCCGGAAGGGAGACGAGGTACTGGGGACAGCCATTGAGACTTTCACCAACAAAGGTTTCAGCGGGAACTTCAAACTGATGGTAGGCTTTGATCCCGATGGTTCCATCATCGACATCGCCGTGATTAAGCACGCCGAGACACCCGGACTGGGTGACAAGATGGAACAGCATAAATCGGATTTTCATGTGCAGTTCATGGGCAAAGACCCGACCAACTTTAACATTGCCGTTACAAAGGACCGTGGTGAGGTGGATGCCATCACCGCATCTACGATTACCTCACGCGCCTACTGCGACGCAGTGATGCGTGCATACGAGGCATTAAATCTGACTCAGTAGAAAGAAGAAAAATGAAACGTCCCTGAAAATAATAGCAATAAAATCACAAAAGGGAATGCAATTATTGTTAGTGTAAGTTACATAAGACCCATAGAATAGATATAATAAATACTTATGAATCAGTGGAAAAATTTTAGCAAGGGATTTATCAAGGAGAACGCCGTTTTTGCGTTGTTCCTTGGATTGTGTCCCACACTCGGGGTGACCACCTCTGCCACCAACGGGCTTGGTATGGGACTGGCCACCACATTTGTACTGGTGATGTCGAACCTGGTGGTTTCACTGGTGAAGAACTGGATTCCCGATAAGGTGAGGATTCCCGCCTTTATCGTAATCATTGCGACCTTCGTAACAGTGGTTGAACTGGTCATGAGAGGATATGTTCCCGCCCTCTTTGATGCACTTGGACTCTTCATTCCGCTCATCGTAGTCAACTGCCTGGTACTGGGAAGGGCCGAAGCCTTTGCCTCAAAAAACACAGTCTGGTCCTCCCTGGTGGATGGTGCCGGAATGGGTCTTGGATTCACCATGGCACTTACCGTTCTTGGCGCTGTCAGAGAGATTCTGGGCAGCGGAGCCTTCTTTGGAATGAAGTTGATCAGCGGCGATGCCATGCTGCTTTTCATCCTGCCACCGGGAGCATTTATTGCCCTTGGATACCTGATCGTTCTTGCCAATATGATTAAAGAAAAAACCGCCTGATCATGGAATACATTCTGATCATTATCGCCGCTGTATTTGTCAGCAACATCGTACTGAACCAGTTCCTGGGTATCTGCCCCTTTATTGGAGTATCCAGCAAAGTGGAGACTGCTATCGGGATGACCGGTGCCGTAACTTTTGTGATGGTAATCGCCACCCTGGTGACCTACCTGATCTACTACTCGGTACTGGTACCCATGGACATCGTCTACATGCGAACCATTACCTTTATCCTGGTGATTGCCTCCCTTGTGCAGCTTGTGGAAATTATCCTGAAAAAGATATCTCCCCCACTCTACCAGGCACTGGGGATCTTCCTGCCACTGATCACCACCAACTGCGCCGTACTGGGTGTGGCTGTGCTGGCGGTTCAAAAAGACTTCAACCTCCTGGAGAGCACCGTATATGCCATCGGGAATGCCATCGGCTTCGGGCTTGCCCTGATCACCTTCTCTGGAATCCGTGAGCAGCTCGACCTGCTCAATGTCCCAAAACGGATGAAAGGGGTTCCCATCGCCTTTATTGTAGCCGGGCTCATGGCCCTGGCTTTCATGGGATTTGCAGGAATTGTTTAGTTATGCTTGCTGCGCAAGCGTAAGTGGGTAAGTGCTGAACTATGTCAGATTCCATAATCAGAAAGACCATTGAATTTGTAAAAGAGACCCTGGCTGATGCCGAAGGAGGGCACGACTGGTTCCATATTGAACGGGTATGGAAAACAGCGCGTTTTATTCATAGCAAAGAGGGGGCAGGCGACCTGCTGACCATAGAACTTGCCGCACTACTGCACGATATCTCAGATGCGAAATTCAATGGTGGGGATGATGAAGAGGGAAGCAGTATGGCCTGCGATTTTCTTCTGAAAAAGGAGGTGGATCAAGAGAAAGTGGAACACATCCGGGACATCATCAAACATGTTTCGTTTAAAGGGGGATTTCCACAGTACCACATTAATACTATCGAATTTCAGATTGTACAGGATGCTGACCGACTCGACGCAATTGGTGCCATAGGTATCGCCAGGGCATTCAATTACGGGGGGTTTAAAAACCGGCCCATCCACAACCCGGAGATGCCTCTTCAGGAGTACGAGGACTCCTTAGCGTATCATCTTTCAGATGCGCCCACTATCAACCATTTTTACGAAAAACTGCTGAAGCTGAAAGACCTGATGAATACCCGGACCGGTATGTTGATGGCTGAGGAGAGGCACAACTACATGCTCCGGTTCCTGGACCGCTTCTACAATGAATGGGATCCCGAATGAACCTCGTGGGAGACGATCAGTGTTACCGCTTAAAACAGGTAGTTCAGATTGATATATAAACCTGAATCTCCATCTGCCTTCTTGGCCGCCATTCCATAATCCACAGTTACTATAAAATTTTGGTTCAGGGCAAAGTGAATCCCACCACCGAAACCAACGTGTGGAACCTCTTTCGCATCCAGATCGAGGATTTGGCCGGGCAGATCAACCGGAAGCGGATCAGGCATTCCCGAAGCGTCAAATTCGTATTTCTGGGTGACCATCCCCGCATCCGCAAATGCAGAGAGTGCAACATAGATATTCTGATTGAACACTGTGCCTTTCAGGATTTTTCCTCTAAGCTCAAAGTTTCCAAAGGCAAAGCCATCACCAACGATCCTGTTACGCTTCACTCCACGAACCGTTTTTGATCCTCCAACCCCGTCTCTTGTAAGTTTGGGGGCTGTCTGGAACATAAATGGCATCATATAATATGGCATCTCGCCTGCGATCCTTCCCTGGTATGAGACCCTGTAAGCCAGGTTTATCCATTCAGGGACAAGTGTGAAATACTGCCTGTGGGTAAGTATAATCCTTGCATACCCATAATCTGTATTGCTTAAAAATGAAGGAACATAGTGCAATTGCAGTTCTGACCAAATTCCACTGAACGGATTTGGTTCATTGTCTCTGGTATCGTAGATGAGTCCGGCCTTCAGGATGGTATGCTTTCCTCCCCTGGCCTGGTCTTCCTTGATAAATCCCCAATCAACATAGCTCCCATAGAGCGAATTATGCGATAGCAAATCTTCAGATTTGCCTTCATTTAAACCGTCCACATCCACCGAATCGATGGAACTCCCATAATAGGCGATACCTCCCAACCAGCGTAATTTTTGTCCTAGGATCTCTCCCTGGAAGTCAGCCTTGAGCCTCAACAGCTGCCTCGAATGCCTGTAAAAAAGTCTGTTGGCATTACCTGCCATATCTAAGCCATCCGCCTCAAAATCAAGGTCGTAAACGGCCTGATAACCATTAAAACCATAGAAGTCAAGCGACTTCTCAGTCAGGTAGCTGGCTTCAAAAAGCGACCTGATACCGGGAAGTAGTTTATCAGTTTCGTAGGTGATCTGGTTGATGCCATTACCCTTGGTGGTCCGTGACCATTCCACATAAACTGAATGATCATACTGGGGATAACGCGATCCGTCACCAAACCAGTAGAGGTTCACAAGAGCACCATATTTAAACCCTATGTCCGAATCGTAGGCCACCACAGGAACACCCCCGAGGGAGAATCCATCCTTCACATTTTCCTCCCTTTTTGAGGATGTGGAGTCTGTATCCTGTGCACTTAAGGAGATCATAAAAGCAGCGATTACACAGAGTGAAATCAGTCGCAGGGTTGTCATAGAAGTTAGTTTAAGGGAGGGTAATATAGAAATAATTTCCATTTTTAGTACATTTAGTCTTTGAAGCCAATCTCTATGAAAATCTTACGAAAAGTAATGTATGCCCTCCTGGTTCCCATTGGGGCATTTCTTCTATTTCTCCTCTATGCTGAAGTGGATGACTACAAGCCTGATAAAAAAATCAACAAGTTCACAGCAACACAGACCAATGTCCTGTCCGACAGCTCGGTACTGAACCTTCTTATCTGGAATATTGGTTATGCGGGCCTGGATGCCTCCATGGACTTTTTCTACGACGGAGGAGAACAAACAAGACAATCCAGGGAGGGAGTAAACTCCAACCTGGAAGGTATCAGGAGTACCCTCTCACCATACAATGGGTATGACTTCATCCTGCTGCAGGAGGTCGATATCGATTCAAAACGCAGCTACCATGTGAACCAGGCCGGGGTAATCAGTGAAGATTTCCAGGGATATCAAACCTATACCGGGACCAATTATAAAGTGTTTTTTGTCCCTATCCCGGTCTCCAATCCCATGGGAAAAGTTGAGTCAGTAGTAATGACTATGAGCAGGCACACACCAACATCGGCAGACCGGTACAGTTTCCCCGGGAACTACTCCTGGCCCATGAGTCTCTTCATGCTCGACCGCTGTTTCCTGGTACAGAGGCACCCCGTAAGTGACGGAAATGAATTGTTGATCATCAATACCCACAACTCGTCCTATGATGATGGTTCATTGAGGAAACAGCAGATGATTTACCTTAAGGATTTCCTGCTGGATGAGTACAAAAGGGGCAACTATGTGATTGTAGGTGGCGACTGGAACCAAAGCCCCAACGGATTTGCACCGGAGCTGCCCGCCCACCAGTTCGACACCATCAACCTGACTTATGTTGAGAAGGACTTTCCCGAACCCGGATGGAACTGGGCCTATGATCCCGCTCTCCCTACAAACCGGAGGGTAAGTGTCCCTTATAACCGGTCCACATCATTAGCAACGGTAATCGACTACTTCCTGCTCTCTCCAAACATCAGGATTGAGGAGGTGAAAACATTGGATGAGGAGTTCAGGTTCAGCGACCATCAGCCTGTTCAACTGGTGGCAAGGATGAATCCCAAGTAGTACCCGGCAAACATTTGATCCCAATAAGCACTGACTCCTTAAAACACTTAACCCATTTACGTCCCTTGAAAACCCGGAAACGAATTCTCACAATTCTGATTGTAATTATTGCCATTGTCATGGCAATTGGTATGATCTTCCTGAACAACCTGAAAACAAGGGCTGTTCCCGATTACAACGAGGATGTGGACCTGGCTTACCTCACCGATAAGGTAACTGTCTACAGAGATTCCCTGGGAATCCCGCATATCTATGCTCAAAATGACCTGGACCTCTGCCGCACCATTGGATATGTTATGGCACAGGACAGGCTGTGGCAGATGGACCTGTTGAGAAGGATCACCACAGGCAGACTCTCCGAAGTACTTGATCCCGACCTGGTAGATGCCGACCAGCTCTTTCGGGCTCTGCAATTCTCAAAGAAGTCTGCTTTGGTGATCGCAAAGACAGATCCCAAGGTCATTGAATGTCTGGAGGCATATTGCGATGGAGTGAATCAGTTTATTGACAGCCATCAAAAGAAACTTCCATTTGAGTTTGCCATGCTGGGATATAAACCCGACCAGTGGGAACTTATCCACTCTATTAACCTGATTGGTTATATGCATTGGGACCTGGCCATGGGGTGGGGTACGGAGATGGCCCTGTTTAAAATGCAACAGGTGCTTGACAGTGCCCGTTTCCAGGAGCTTCTGCCTGACATGGAATACCAGAACACCCATGTTTACCCGGGCTTCAGGTGCAATGGAAAAAGCATTGAACTGCAGTCCGGTATGGATGATGCCATCCGGATTGTGAAGGACCTGGGATTGGAGGTTTTCCAGGCCTCCAACAACTGGGCAGTTTCCGGAACGAGGAGTAAGACCGGGATGCCTTTGTTGGCCAATGATATGCACCTGGGGCTCATGGCCCCGGGTATCTGGTACCAGATGCACCAGGTGGTGGAAGGTTCTCTCAATGTAAGCGGAGAAGTTTTGCCAGGTCAACCCTATGTGGTTGCCGGACACAACCAGGACATTGCCTGGGGATTTACCAATGTAATGGTTGATGATACCGACTTCTACCTTGAAACCGTGAATCCTGCTGACACCAACCAGTACAAACTGGATGGTCAGTGGAAAGAGATGGAACTGGTGGAAGAGCAGATTGTAGTCAAAGGGCTGGACGAACCTGTGACGCGTGTAAACAGGTTTACACACCGGGGACCAGTGATAAGCGGTTTCAAAGGTGTGGATGACAGGGTCATTTCCTTGCGGTGGCAGGGAAATGAATACAGCAATGAGTTCAGGGCTTTATACCTGCTCCACCGTGCCGCGAACTGGAACGAATTCAGAGATGCGCTTAGCACATTTTATGTGGGACAAAACGTCATTTATTCAGACCGTTTCGGGAACATTGGATTGCAGACGGTGGCTGGGATTCCCATCCGAAAAGGAGACCAATTTTTGGTTTACCCCGGAGATACTTCACTGTATGACTGGACCGGGCAGGTTCCTTTTGAGGAACTACCTTACTCCCTTAACCCGGAGTGCGGCTATGTCTCAAGTGCTAACAACAGGACGGTGGATGATGACTACCCCTACTACATCAGTACATGGTTCGCGCTTCCATACAGGATCGAAAGGATCAGGGAGATGCTGGACAGTCAGCCCGAGCACGGAGTGGAGGATTTTAAAAGGATGCTGCGGGATCAGACCTCCCATTTTGCAAAGAAGATGACACCGTTCTACCTGGAAGCATTAGAAGGCCATACCGATGGCATCTATGAGAAAGCTTTTACGGAACTGAAGCTTTGGGATTACAACATGGAAGCGACCTCTTCTGCTGCACTGATATTTGAGATCATATGGCTCGAGCTTCACAGGGTCATGTTCGGTGATGAACTGGGCGAAGAACTATACCCGTTAATGATCGGCAACAGTAGTATCCCCCGCAACCTGATCAACAAGATAGTAAGCACCGGCGAATCGGCCTGGTGTGATGATGTTGCCACAGAAGGAGTTACTGAGACCTTCACGGATAATATACAAACTGCCTTCTCCCAGGCGGTGGATACCATCGCCTCCTTGTACGGGGAGGACCCGGAGAACTGGATGTGGGGTGATCTCCACAAGGTTTCCCTGATACACCCCATGGGAGGTGTTGCAATTGTGGACAAACTCTTTGGAGTCAACAGGGGCCCATTCCCGATAGGAGGTAGTTTCCATACGGTTTGCCCCTATAGCTATCCCCTGGGAAAATCTTTCGTCGCCAACCACGGAGCTTCAGAAAGACATATTTTCAATACGGCCAACTGGGATAAGTCCTTAACGGTTATTCCAACGGGAACATCAGGTGTTCCGGCATCGCCCCACTATCTCGACCAGACCGCTTTATACGTGAATAACCTGTTTCACAATGATCCTTTCAGCCGCGAGGCGGTTGAGAGCAGTATGAAATACAAAGCTGTATTTGAATAATCAGGCGAGATAACCATCCATCATATCAAGAAGTACTGAGGCCACAAGGGGTTTGGTCAGGAAGGCATCACAACCGGCATGCCTGGCCTGCTTATGGTCAACCGAAAATGCATAGGCTGTCTGTGCAATTATCACCACATTACGGGCAAATGTTTTTATCTCACGTGCGGCTGTAAACCCATCCATTTCTGGAAGAAGCACATCCATAAGGATCAGGTCAGTTTCAGGATGTTTCCTCATGAAGGCTACCGCCTGCTCTCCATCCGATCTATAACTCACCATTGCCCCCGTTTCCCTGAGAAACTCACCCATGAGAAAGGCACTTGACTCATCGTCCTCGACAACAAGTATCTTTTTTCCATTCCACTGATAGTGATCCGGAATATTCATTTAGGCCATAAATGGTTTATTACTAGTTCATTCTAAGTTAGTACAATTATTCGTCAAAAAAAATTAAATTTATGGTTCCATACTAACAGAACTGAAAGCATAACCGGATTTGAAGATGAAATTGAAGGAGATACTAGGTATTGATATCGGGGGATCAGGCGTAAAGGGAGCCATTGTAAATACTAAAAAAGGAGAGTTGATAACTGAGCGTTACAGGATCCCCACACCGCAACCGGCCACCCCCGAAGCAGTGGCAAAAGTCATCAAAAACATTGCACAGCATTTCGACTGGAAAGGACCCATTGGGGTTGGGTTCCCCGGAGTGATCCAACAGGGGATTGCAAGGACTGCTGCCAATGTAGATAAATCATGGATCGACAAGGATCTGAATAAACTCTTCTCAAAAGCCACTGGATGTGTGGTGCACGTGGTAAACGATGCAGATGCTGCAGGAATGGCAGAGATGAAATTCGGGGCCGGGAATGGTAAAAAAGGAACGATCATGCTCATTACAGTGGGAACCGGATTGGGAACCGTGATATTTACCGATGGGAAGCTGGTTCCAAACCTGGAGTTTGGACACCTGATCCTGCACGGCGCTGACGCCGAATTATACGCTTCAGATGCAGCCCGAAGCAATAATAAGTTAGACTGGGAAACCTGGGCAGGCCGTTTCAATGAATACCTGCTGCGTGTTGAAGAACTGGTCTGGCCCGACCGCATCATTATCGGCGGCGGTGCAAGTAAAAAGGGAGATAAATTCTTCCCCCACCTCACCACCAAGGCCCCTGTGGTTCCCGCCAAGCTCATGAACGAAGCGGGGATTGTTGGCGCAGCCATGGTCAGCAAATACTATAATAAGTTAGTTAGGTAGTATAAAGAAGAGCCGGTCGCTATTGCGCCAGCTCTTCTCTGTGTACTGAGCACTGTGTACTGAGCACTGTGTACTGAGCACTGAGTACTGTGTACTGAGTACTGTATTGTGTACTATTTTTCAGCGGTCCAGTCTTTCAGGGTATCGGCCAGCTTCACCATTTTGATAAACTCAGACCTGTACCCTTCATCATCTTCACCTTTGGCAGCTTTGGCCATGGCAATCACATGATCCAGGGAGGCATCCTCTTTGTAGTCAGAATTGCGAAGAATCAACCCGAATTCAGCAATGGAGGCTGAAAATCTGAAACTTTTTGAAGTTTCATCCAGCTTCAGCACCTTTCCCATCACAGGGATTTCCACCTTTGTACTTGTGTTTCCATCGGGCTGCTTGTAACGAAGTTTAACGGTCATCAACTCGGCACCGAGATCAGCCTTCACCTTATCAACCCTCTTCACTTCACTGCGATCAGCCTGGTACTTCAGCGGATCAATGCTCTTCATCGACTCATCCGATCCGGCAGGGATAAGTTCATAGAGGGCAGTCACAGTGTGTCCGGCACCCATTTCCCCGGCATCCTTTTTATCATCGTTGAAATCCTCGTCATTGAGAAGGCGGTTCTCATAGCCTACCAGCCTGTATCCTTTTACACGGGCCGGATTGAACTCCATCTGGAACTTGACGTCCTTGGCAATGGTGAAAAGCGTTCCGCCGAATTCGGTGATGAAAACCTTACGGGCCTCCTGGATATTATCTATATAGGCGTAATTGCCATTCCCCTTATCGGCAATAATCTCCATCTTATCATCCTTGTAGTTTCCCATTCCGAATCCAAGAACAGTCATAAATACCCCTTTTTCTCTCTTCTGTTCAATCATTCGTTCCATCTCAGCGTTGCTGGAGGAGCCAACATTGAAATCACCATCCGTGGCCAGGATAATACGGTTGTTGCCATCCTCAATGAAATTATCCTGCGCAACCTTGTAGGCCAGTTTCAAACCGGCACCACCTGCAGTGGACCCGCCCGACTGCAAATTGTCAAGTGCGGCAATAATCTCTTGCTTTTCCGATCCATCGGTCGATTCAAGCACCAGTCCGGCAGCTCCTGCATATACTACAATGGCCACCCGGTCTCCAGGCCTCAGCTCATTTACAAGCATCCTGAATGCCTGCTTCAAAAGGGGAAGCTTGTTGGGAGTGCCCATGGATCCTGAAACATCGATAAGGAATACCAGGTTGGAGGCGGGCAGTTCAGATTTATCAATGCTTTTACCCTTCAGTCCCACATGCAGCAACTGGTGTGCAGGATTCCAGGGGCATTCAGAAATCTCGGTGTAGACAGAAAAGGGATGCTTTCCATGAGGTTCGGGATAATCGTAAGAGAAATAATTGATCATCTCCTCGATCCTTACCGCATCGATCGGGGGCAGTTGACCCATGTTCAGGAAACGCCTCACATTGGAGTAGGATGCCTTATCCACATCGATACTGAAAGTAGAGAGCGGATTGTGCAGCACATCTTTGAACCCATTTTCATGGATGGCTGAATAACCTTCCGTGTTGTGCTGTATGTAGCCAGGCTCAGGAGCATAGGAATAACTTACATTAGACCTTTTTGCATGTCCTCTGATCCTTGTACCTGACGCATATCCCTTGACTTGAACACCTGACATAGTCCTGGGTGAATGCTCCATATCTGCAACTACAATCTCCTCAAGCGCTACCTGGGAGAGCTGCATGGTCACATTGATCCGGTTGGTCTTCCCGATTTTGACTGTCTGAGTCTCAAATCCAATATAAGAGAATACAAGGTGGGTGGCTTCAGGGGCAACATAGATCTGGTAGACACCGTTCATGTCGGTTAGAGTACCGTTGGGTGTACCTTTTTCCACGATAGAGACTCCAGGCACAGGTGAGCCGGTTTCATCGCTTACCACCCCGTTGATCAAACGATTCTGCATCGGGGCCATCGTCGCTGCGCTGAGCAGCATTATTGCTAAAATTGAGATTATTGCTTTCATGATTTTGGTTTTTTTGTTTGACTTCACTCTTAGGATGCCACCTTTCCACTGATTCCATAAAATATTTTGCTTTTTTTCTTACTTTAGTCAATTCCACACCCGGCATATGCTTACTATAAGCGAAAAACATCCCGAAAAAACTGACGAGGTCTTACTCGGACTTTATCAGAAGTCGGGGAACCTTGACCTGCTCGGGGAGCTCTATGCCCGCCATATGCACCTTGTATATGGTGTATCTCTGAAATACCTGGGCGATCCTGATGATGCCAGGGATACCACCATGCAAATCTTTGAAAAACTGATCTCTGAACTTCCCGGACAGGAGATCCGACAGTTTAAAAGCTGGCTCTATGTGCTCACTAAAAACCATTGTCTGATGCAGATCCGGGCAAAAAAGAGCAACGACAGAAGGCTGGATGGATATAAATCTGAGGTGGAGTTTATGGAATCGGACCAGGAAATGCATCCTCTTGACAGAGAGGATCAATCCATTGAGCAGGCATTGAAGGAGTGCATTGACAAACTCAAAGCCGAACAGAAGCAGTGTATTGAACTCTTTTATAATAAGAAAATGTGCTACAGTGAGATTTCCGGTTCCCTCGGCATGACAGAAAAGAAGGTGAAAAGCTTTCTGCAGAATGGAAAACGGAATTTGAAAATTTGCCTCGAAAGTAAAAATGTGCGCTAAAAAGAGACATAGGAGCAGCAGCGATTTCCTGCACTATTTGAAAGATGAGCTTTCAAATCAGGAGCGCCATGACCTGGAGCGCGGACTGGAAGCCGATCCATTTGAAAAGGAGGCCATGGAAGGACTGGAAAGCATCTCACCTGAAAAGGCAGAAGATGATCTTCTCTCCCTCCAGGTATCATTGAGAAAACGGCTGGGACGCAGAAAAAGAGTTGCCTGGTACAGCATTGCTGCCACTGCTGCTTCCATCCTGATCGTAGGGACCATCTTCCTCAATATTTATGACCTGAATCCCGAAGACTCCCACAGGGAACCCCTGACCGAAGAATCATTCCGCACCCTGGATTCTGATGGTGAGAAAGCCGGATATGAAGAAGAAACACCCGTGCAAGTAGCTGAAGAAAAGCCCCCGGAAACAGTTCCAGCAGTCATGCCTGAAAAATCTGTTGAAAAAGCTGCTGAAGATATTGCCCTGACCAATGAACCCGCACCCTCTCCAGTGATGGCAGTTACCCTTGAGGAAGAGCAGGAAATTGAGCAAGAGATAGTGGTGATGGAGTATGCCGTAACAGAAGAGGCTGACCTCGAAGTAGTGGCTGACCCTGAAGTTGTGGCTGGACTTGAAGTAGTGGCTGAAGCTGAACCCAAAATGGAGATCATGGCAAAAAAAGCTGAGCCGCCAAAAATCAAAAGGGATTTGGAAAGGCAGAAGATGGCAGCCCCAGCACAGGTGAGTATATTGAGTGGAGTGGTTGTTTCCTCGGAGGATATGGACCCGCTTCCGGGGGCAAGCATTAAAATACGAGGAACCAATTCAGGCACAGTGGCCGATATGGAGGGGCGGTTCACTCTTCCTGCGGATGACTCCCAGACCACAGTGACAGCCAGCTTCATAGGCATGGAGTCGGAAGAGTACCTTCTCGAGAGTGAAAAGGACAATATGCTGGTAATGCAGCCCGATGCGCTTACTTTGGATGAGGTTGTGGTGGTGGCCCATGGAGTCGAAAGAGTCAGTGCCGTTTCAACCCGCTCCAGGTATGACCCTGATCCCTCTGAGGAATATGAGGGCAACTCATATACCCTTGCGGAACCAGCAGGTGGATTCAAGGCCTTCCGGACCTACATGGAGGAGAACATGGTGTTCCCCGATGAATATTCATTGGGACAAAGGGAAGTTGTTATCCTGAAATTCACTCTCTCATCTACGGGGAAGATCAACGCTTTTCAAACCCTTCGTTCCCCGGGTGATTCTTATACAATGGAAGCTATCCGCTTAATCCGTGAAGGCCCTGAATGGGTTCCGGCAAGTAGGGAAAACGTACCCATTGAAGAGCAGGTCCGCATACGGATTGTTTTTAAGAAATAGTCTGAGGATTTCGAGGTGAAGTTCTATGCAAAACAGGGGGAGAATAGGATAGGGGAAAATATAATTCCCCACGCTTTTGTAAGGAGGGTTGGGAATAAAAAACCCCTCTGCCAGGGCGGAAGGGTTTTTCTGTTTTGCGGAGAGAAAGGGATTCGAACCCCCGGTGCCCGTAAAGAGCACAACGGTTTTCGAGACCGCCCCGTTCGACCACTCCGGCATCTCTCCGGGCTGATGCAAAAGTATAATTTTTTAACGATATTTGGCAAATCATTTAACAGTGTTGATCATGCGGATATCTGCAACTTCTCTTCTCCTTGCCACTGTGGCTTTTATCCTGACCGGGTGCAACTTCCCGCAGCCAGTAATTGAGAATGAGGAGGCATATATAGAATCCATTGAAGAGTGGCAGGAATCAAGACTGGAGAGGTTAAAAGGGAAGAGTGGATGGCTCAACCTGGCTGGATTATTCTGGCTCGAAGAGGGGGAAAACAGCTTTGGATCAGATCCATCCAATACTATTGTATTTCCCGAAAAGGCTGACGCTTTTTGTGGTACTCTGACTCTCGGGGATGGGAAAACGAGACTGGAGGTGGAAGAAGGTGTGGAGATCAGAAGCGATGGGGCCCTGGTGACAAGCCTGGAAATGAATGATGATCAACAGAAGCCAACCACTCACCTGGAACAGGGCGACCTGGCATGGTATATTATCAAACGGGGAGATAAATACGGCATCCGTCTCAGGGACCATAAACATCCCCGTTTGGAAGAGCTGGATCACATCCCTGCCTACCCGGTAAACACAGATTATGTGGTTGATGCTACCCTTGTTCCCTTTAGTGAACCCAGAACTTTTACAGTGGCAACTCCGGTTGAAGGTTTTACCGAATCGTACCAGTGCCCGGGTGAACTGCATTTCAGGATCAACAATGAGGATCTTGTACTCTATCCCTTCACTTCAGGTAAAGGGTATTTCCTGGTTCTTGCAGACCAGAGTACCGGACTGGAGACATATGGCGCTGGCCGTTTCATGTATTGTATGCCCGACTCAAGGGGTCGGATCCTTCTGGATTTCAATAAGGCCTACAATCCGCCCTGTGCATTCAGTCCTTATGCCACCTGTCCCATGCCTCCGAAGGAAAATTTTCTGCCCGTTGCCATTGAGGCCGGAGAACAGGCAGTCCACCTCCAATAGAAGACATGATTTCCCTAAGGCTTTATCAAACTCTAATCCTCATTGCCCTGCTTTTCACCGAAGCATGTTCCTCTCCTAAAAGACCTGGACAGGCAGAGGCGGTAAATGTTGTAAGCCAGCCCCTGGACAAGAAGCTTCTTGAACAACTGTTCACTTTACATTCAGAGGATCAGGGAACGTCCATATCCACATTGATGACAGAGGTGGGTGCTTTTTTCTCAGGGACTCCCTACGTGGCCCACACCCTTGAAAGGGAAGTAGAGGAGGTGGTGGTAAACCTGAGGGAGTTTGACTGCACAACCTTTGCGGAAAGCTGTCTGGCCATATCGAGAACCATCCGCTCCGGGAATCATACCTTTGAGCAATTTGTAGCAGAGCTGGTAAAGATCAGGTACCGGGATGGAGAAGTCGACGGCTATACCTCCCGCCTACACTATTTCAGTGACTGGATCCATACAAACGGGCAGAAACAACTTATCAGGGATGTTTCCGGGGAAATCGGGGGGATCCCCTTTCCCAATCAGCTTAATTTCATGAGCACCCATCCCGGCTCTTACCGGCAACTTGCTGCAGATTCAACCCTGATTGAAATAATTGCCGGGCAGGAACAGGAGATCTCCGCCAGGGAGATGTACTATATTTCAGAAAACGACCTGAAGAATACGGAATCCTCATTAATGGAGGGTGATATTGTTGGCATCACAACAGCTATCGGCGGACTTGACATCATGCATGTGGGAATCCTGATCAGTAAATCAGGCCGAATCCACCTGCTGCACGCATCCTCCAGGGCTGAAAAGGTGGTCCTTTCAGAAGAGACATTGGAAGAGTACCTTATGAACAGCAAAGCGGCCACGGGAATCATTGTTGCCCGTCCTCTGCAGGCAATTTCACGCACAAATTAGTTATTATCCAATCGCAAATCCCAAAAGCAGATAAATCATCGTGGTCAGCAGACCGGTAAAAAGGGCATAAGGCAGTTGAGTCCGAACATGATCGATATGATCGGAGGCTGATGCCATGGAGGAGATGATGGTGGTATCCGAAATGGGTGAACAGTGATCCCCGAAAACGCCTCCTCCCATAGTGGCAGCAATGATCAGGAATACATTTGCATCATGAATCCGGGCCATCGGAACTGCAATGGAAATCATAATGGCAAAAGTACCCCAGGAAGTCCCGGTGGAGAAGGCAATAAAGGAGGAGAGTACAAATACAACGGCCGGAAGGAGTTGTGGCGAAAGCCAACCTTCAGTAATGCCAGCCACGTATATCCCGGTACCCAGACTATTACACACATGACTGATTGAAAACGCCAGCATCATCAAAAGGGCCAGTGGCATCAATTCACTGATCCCCTTCAGGATCAGTTCAATCATTTTTCGAATTTTCATGATCCCCTGGACCCGGTACATCACCATGGCTATCAGTATGGAGCAGGTCACTGCATAAAGTACTGCCGAGGAACCGGAGCCCTGTCCCATTGCCTTTGTGAAATGATTCATGAAAGAGGTGTATCCTGTCACCTCTCCCCAGCCCGTATAGGCCAGACTGACTATCATCATGACAATCATGGTGAGAAGGGGAATGATCATGTTCACTGCCCGCGGCCTGACTCCCGCTTTCATCTCGCAGGAGGTAATTTCATCCGAAACCATGGGTCTGGAACCATCCTTCAACAGTTTCCCGGTTTCCCGGGTTCGTTTCTCAGCCCTTGCCATTGGCCCAAAGTCCTTCCGTGTTACAATTACCAGGAATACCATCAAAAGGGCAATCATGGGATAAAAGTTAAAGGCCATGGCCGATAACATGGCCGAAAAAGGTGCTTCAATACCCTGGGTAATCAGCAATCCCATAATAAATGCTCCCCAGGCATTAAAGGGAATCAGGATGGAACTGGGTGCTGAGCTGGAATCAGCAATATAGGCCAGCTTCTCTCTTGGGATTTTTAAGCGGTCAAATATCGGACGATAAAGGGTTCCTACTGTTAATGAACTGATGGATGTTTCAATAAACAAGAGAATCCCGGTAGCCAGGGCAAAAAGCTCCACCACTACCCTGCTTTTGCCCATCCGTTTCCTCTCAAGGGATTGGAGCAATCTGTCAATCCTGAGGATAAAACCCTGTACTCCGCCGGAGTATTGAATGAAGATCAAAAGGGCTCCCACAAGGGCGCTGAACATAATGGTACGCGTGTTCCCCGGATTCCTGAACACATCCACAAATCCCTCCAGGGTGGCTATGCTACCCTGCAATATGTTCCAGTCACTGATAATCATCCATCCCAGCCAGATACCCACCACAAGGGAAATATAAACCTGCCGGGTCATCAGGGCCAGGATAATAGCAACAAGTGGAGGCAGAACAGAAAGGAGTCCGAAATCATCCATTCCTCTAAAATAGCGATTGAGATTAAATAACTGCTGCTTCCAGCAGCTCAAAACTGTTTTTGTCAGCATTCATGACCGCCCGGATACCGGTTGGAATGGTGAGCATTCTGTTGATATGACCAAAAGAAAGCCCGTATGAAA
>JAAEOI010000110.1 GCA_024244665.1 Bacteroidota bacterium
CAGGTTCATATCCAAGAATCTCACGGGCCGCTGAAATATCGTACCAGTGGTTGGTAATCATCTCCCTGATGGCATAGCGCGTCATAAAAGGTTCCGATTTAATCTTTAACAAGCGATGGATCCACTCTGAAATCCCTGCAGCAAACAAGGCTAGCCTGTCTGGAATCTTTCTCCGGATTGGTGGGTGACCGGCAATCTGAATGATGGAGTTTATAAAATCCCACACCCTGGCTGGCTCACCATTGGTAATAAACAGGGCCTTTCCAGCAGCCTTCGGATTTGATTTCAGAGCTTCAGCAGCCAGGACAAGCGCATCAACCATATTATCAATATAGGTGGTATCAATAAAGTGCTCCTTGTCCCCGATACGTCTCATCTTTCCCGAGCCAACTCTATTAAGAATCCCAGGGATCAGGTGGGTATCATACGGGCCCCAGACAAGGTGGGGACGAAGTGATATGGTTTTCAACTCCTCAGAATTGGCCTCAAGGATAAGTCGTTCGGCCATAGCCTTGGTGCTTGCATAATGAGATCCGTGTGTTTCCGGATAAGGATAGGACTCGTCGATGCCCTCCAAATCAGAACCATCAAATACTACACATGAAGCACTGGTTGAAACAATACGACCCACTCCCTCCTTACGGCACGCTTTAATCACATTAAAGGTCCCGATTTCATTGATGGTCTGGTACTCCTTGTAATCTCCCCAGATACCTACCTTAGCCGCCAGGTGAAAAACCATGTCCTTCCCTTTGCACGCTTTCTCCAAAGCATCCAGATCCCTGACATCAGCCTGAATACTACTGATCCCCAGAGCCCAGTGCAGGGGGTATTCCCTTCGTGAAAAGCTGGTTACCTTATGACCCTCCTTGATCAGACGTTTGATCAGGGCCATGCCAATAAAACCACCTCCTCCTGTTACCAGTACTTTCATCAATTTGCGTTAAGCCTATAAAAATAGTGAATAATCTCAATTGGCAAGCATGAAGGGGAAATTCCACTCCTTTTTCCGACCGGGCATTCTTCCATAACCGGTATCTGACAATTTTCCAGAGTCTAAAAATACAAAAGATCCTGCATCCATGGAATATGGCTAAATTGCACTCGCATAATTTAACCCAATGACACACAAAATTACAAAAGCCCTATTCCTCCTTTTCACCTGCATTATTGCTGGATTCCCAATGCAGGGACAGCATCACCATGAACGGTGTAACGCCATTGATATTCAGCACTACCGGTTTGAAATCGACCTGAATGACACCTCTGATGTCATTAGCTGTATTGCCGAGGTGGAGATCCACTTCAAAGCAGAGGTCCCGGGCTTTAGCCTTGACCTGGTTTCCCTTTCTGCCGAAGGACGTGGAATGAAAATTGACCAGATTACAGAAAATGGTGTTGAAGTGTCTTATATTCATGAAGATAACCTCCTGCAACTCCCCGATAATGATATAGCAGAAGGAGAGACCCGGAAATACCGCGTTGAATACCACGGGATTCCTGCCGACGGCCTGATCATATCGGAAAATAAGTTCGGAGACCGCACATTTTTTGGAGACAACTGGCCCAACAGGGCCCGCCACTGGCTTCCTTGTGTTGATCACCCTTCCGACAAAGCCACCGTGGAATTTATCATAGAGGCTCCCGCACACTATGGCATTGTTTCAATCGGATCACTTACCAGTGAAGTGTGGAACGACGAGCGAATCACATCACACTGGGAGATGAATATACCACTCTCCACAAAACTGATGGTCATCGGGATTAGTCCATTCGAAGTGGAATACCTGGAAAGTTCTTCGGGAGTCCCGGTCTCAACCTGGGTATATCCCCAGAACCAGGAAGCCGGTTTTAAGGATTATAATGTGGCCATCAAACCCATGGATTTCTTCGAAAGTTACATTGCTCCCTACCCCTGGTCAAAGCTGGCCAATGTGCAGTCCAAAACCAGGTACGGGGGCATGGAGAATGCCAGCTGTATCTTTTACAACGAGGGAACCGTCAACGGGAACAGGGACAGAGAGACGCTGTTTGCCCATGAAATTGCTCACCAATGGTACGGAGATGCTGTATCGGAGCTTGACTGGCACCACATCTGGATCAGCGAGGGATTTGCTACCTACCTGACCGATATGTACATCGAAAACGAACACGGCCGGGATGCATTTACTGCTTCGATGCTGGATGAAAAAAGAGAGGTACTTGAATTTGCCCAAGAAAGGCTCGCCCCCATTGTGGATACCACCCTGCCTGTATCCATCAGGTTGCTCAATAAAAACAGTTACGAAAAGGCGGGATGGGTATTGCATATGCTGCGACACGAACTGGGCGACGAACTGTTCCAATGCTGCGTCCGCACCTTTTACAACGATTTCAAATATGACAATGCGCTGACAAACGATTTCCTGCAGGTGGTGGAGTACCTTTCGGGCCGCGATTTTAAGGCATTTTTTCAACAATGGTTCCATACCCCGGGCCATCCGGTACTAACTGCGCCCTGGGACTATAAAAAAGGGGAAGTACAGCTGACCATCAGACAGCATCAGGAAGACTACCTCTTCAGTTTTCCCCTGGAGGTCAGAGTCGCGTTAAAAGACGGAAACTTCATTGAACAAACCCTTCATATTTCCCAAAGGGATGAATCATTCACGATCCCTTCAGCAAGCAAACCCTCGGGAATTGTGCTTGATCCAAATACCTGGCTGCTGTTTGAACAGGATTAGTCCACTGAGGGTGGAAGTTCTTCAGTTCCATCTGAATAATGGGCAAACCTTCCCCGGTCTGGGCCATGCACCTGGTCGTGCCGTTCCCAGGGCCAGCCCCCAAAACGAGTCTCCTGGAAATCCGCATAAGTTTGGTGAATCTCCTCCCTTGTGTTCATTACGAAAGGTCCGTAACTTTCCACTTGCTCTTTAATCGGAGCTCCCTGCAAAACAAGGAAGCGGCTGCTCACAGGACCGTTTTCAATGTGGACATCAAAATGGGCCTCAAGTTCAAGAGCACAATGCTGCCCAAAAGAATCCCCATTAAGTTTAAAAGAGTCTCCCTCAAAAAAGTAAAGGGACCGGTTGATTCCCTGACCGGCAACAGGCAGAGTCCATTTTGCACCCGGTTCCATCTCCACAACCCAGATGGCCACTTTGTGATCCCCACTTGCAGCCCACGAGTCGGGTGCCGGATCGGGAGCCTTTACAGTTCCAATGAAACCTGCCACTACCTCGATCATGGTTTTTAAGCCCTTGTGATCAAGCTCTTCAATGACCGGGATATGCTCACTCCAAAGCATGGCATAGTGTGGCTCAGCAAATTTATCTGCCCGGGGAAGGTTGAGCCAGATCTGGAAAAGTTCCAGGGGATTCCTTTTCTCCCGGTTCAAAAGGGGAAACATCTCAGCATGTTGAACACCCTTCCCGGCTGTCATCCATTGAACATCTCCCTTGCCGTACCTTCCGGCACCACCCAGGGAGTCGGAGTGGTCAACCACACCTTTGCGTACCACGGTAACCGTTTCAAATCCACGATGAGGATGAACAGGGAATCCGGGGACTCTTTCACCATGATACATGCGCCACCCATCTTTAAGCACAAAGTCGTTTCCGATGCTTCTTCCATCCAGGGTGGCATCAGGGCCAAAATTTTCATTCCCCCTGGGGTAATCATCTGCATGGTATACACAAAAAAGAAATGGATCCTGTGTTTCCCAAGGGAATCCGAGTTGCTTAACAGCTTTTACTGCCCTCATAAAGGAAATAACAAGCCGGGGCAGCTTTTGTTGGAAATGGATATAAAGGCCTTCGTCCTAATTCTGCAGGGAGGACATCTGCTGGTCCGATGAAACAAAGTAGGTGTATCTGTGAGAGTGAATCCCGGTTACCATAACCTCATCGTCCGAGACCTGGTATGTACTCTGTTCACCTGCCATCCGGGAGAAATACACCTGGTGCTCAATGCCCTTGAGGTCAACCATGATCAGGTGAACCAGGTTTTCGTCAATGGCAGCATCCAGGTAGTTCATGCACAGGGGACAAAAGAAATCGATCCGCTCCCCTTCTAAAACGATGAACTCCGGATGAATGAGACTGGTATAGTTCCCAACTTCGGGATGTAAAAGCAATATACCTTTCTCTCTTTGAGTGTTACGCGCCTTCAATACAATATTTTCTCCAACACGGAGGTGTCCCCTGCAATGTGGGCATATATAGTGATTTTCCATCATTAAGGGATTTAAATTCAGCTGTCTACAAGTTACGAAATCATAAGGCAGAAGTCAATTATTTCGACCTTTTTCATACCATTTTCGCGAAAAAGTGCCGGAATCAGCAAGCTGAGAGGTAGCCCATTGTCCCATGGGTAGAGTTATTCCCGTGTTATTTAATAGTTTATATTTATTGCACTAATCCTACAATTGATATGGATAAAAAAAGCATCACTCCCAATTTCGGGATTATTCTGGCAAAAGGATCACTCTGCCAAAAAGGTGAAAGTGATCCGGCCAGGCAGGAAAGTGCTCCCTCCATCCTCTCCGGAATATGGTCGTCCCATATTTCTATTTGCAGTATCATCATCATCGTTGCATTCAGGATAATTTGAAAAATATCCATCGTCAGTTATTGGAATCTATTCAATCCGGTGAGAGGATTGTACTTGCCACTGTGGTTAAAACCTCAGGTTCCACACCCCAGAAACCGGGAATCCACGGGGCAGTCCTTGAAGAGATGGAACAGTCCCTCTCCGGCCCCGCTGAAGAAGCTATCTGTACTCTTGAAAGCAAAGATCCCGGTGAGGGATTATCCATTGAGCGATACTGGATCAAACAGGAGAAAAACCTGAACAATGAAGCTTAAAAACCGGGCAATAATACTGGCAGCAGGATCCTCAAAAAGGATGGGATCTCAAAAGATGCTGCTTCCCTTCGGAGACAGCACAATCCTGGAGACAGTCATACAAAATGTGCTCTCTTCAACAATCGACAGCGCCCTGGTGGTTCTGGGTGCAAACCACGACCAGATCAGGAAGGTAATCGATCCTCTGCCCGTGGAGGTGTGCATTAACGAAAATCACGAATCGGGAATGCTCTCCTCCGTGATCTGTGGTTTCTCTGCCCTGCCCGATGATACAGGAACGGCGCTGGTTTTCCTGGGCGATCAGCCCGGAATCCCTCCCGTGGTTAGCAATGCCGTCATTGAGGCTTACAATGAATCACTTCACGGTATTGTCATTCCGGTTACCGACCACCGCCGGGGCCACCCCCTGCTGGTGGATTTCAAATACAAAAGAGAGATTGGAAGGCTCGACCTGGAAAAGGGACTGAGAGCCCTGATGCACCATTTTCCGGAAGATGTCCTGGAAGTGGAGGTTGATCAGCCTGGTATCCTGTTGGATATCGACACCCCTGAAGACTATTCAAATGCTATACAATTTTACACTGAATAGTAAGCTTTCTGAACTCACCATCGATCCGGACCTCACCCTGTTATGGGTATTGAGGGATCAGTTTGGTTTGACCGGTCCCAGTGGCCGTGGAATCGGCATGGCATGCGGTGCAAGGATCTATCAGATGCCGATGACTCCCGAACGAATCCTGGAGGTCATCAAAGGGCAGCCATAAGCTGCTGGATATCCTCTTCAGTATTGAATACATTCACACTGATCCGGATGTTACTCCCCCGCAGAGAGACATAGACATTCCGTGACTGCAACTCACTCACCAGTGCTCCACCATCGGTACCGGGGGGCAGCGGTAAGCCCATGAGGTGATGTGCCCTGAAGGATTCATCCTCAACCTGAGATCCTTTCTCACGAAAAAAGCTGATCAGGGGTTCCGAAAGCCTCCTGCCATACGCCTGAATCCCACTAATACCCCAGTCCAGAATCTGACCAAGCGCTTCATTCAGCATGGGTACCAGGATAAAATTGCTACTCTGCCCGACATCAAATCGGACCGCCCCGGGTTTATACCCCTCCTCGTAGATGGTCAGCCTGTCGAAACGCTCCGAATTGGGCCGTGTCATCCACGATTCCTCCAGGGGAATCCCCTCATTGAAATCCTCATGGATATAGGAAAGAGCGGTAGAGTATGGCCCCATCAGCCACTTATAGGCGGCACAAATCAGGGCTGAAATATGATATTTCTTCACATCAATAGGCAATGCTCCAACCGATTGGGAGCCATCCACAATCAGTCGTGCCCCTACCTCTTTGCACCTGGCCCCAATTTGTTCCAGGTCGAATTTCTCCCCATTCATCCAGTGCACTGAAGCCATCACCACAAATGCAGTCTCAGTTCCAATAGCCTCCAGGATCCGTTCATTCCACTCCCTGGCCTTTTCAGGGATATCATCCTTGCGGGCCACAATCCTCAGCTCAGCTCCGTGGGTATTGCACCACCTCTGCGCCGTATAGTAACAGCTGGGGAACTCTTCTGAAATGGTGAGGGCATGCTGACCTGGTTTAAAGGGAATATTCCCGATCACACTGTTCATCCCATAGGAGACCGATGGCATAAACGCCACCTGGGCAGGCGCACAGTTGACCATTCTTCCGTACTTCTCCCTGATCCCCACCACTCCGGTGAAAAAATCAACCGGTTTAATCGATATAGGATTCCGCTTCATACGCATCCCCTCAATCCCCTTCTCTTCCACAGATTTGAGGAGTGGGGACATATATGCACAATTCAGGTAGTGGACCCCGTCCGGGATCTGAAAAAGATGTTTCTGGCACTCCATTGATAATATCGTTTGGGACTAATAATTCTGTTTAACATCTTCATCATATTGAAGCCTGTAGCTGCCAGTAAGGTAATAATTGCATCGGCCAACTACACTTTCATCGCTCTCATTAAACATCCTATTCAGTAACACAACTCCAACTATTTTTCGGATAGGTATCGACGGCCTACCATTGTCAATGTAGTAATATTCAGCCAGATCCCGCTTAAATTAATCCCAATTAATCCGCTCGGATTACTGATTGATTTCATGCTCCTTATTGATAAACTGTATGAGGGGAACCTGGTACATATGCAACTGTGGGTACTTGTCTGTTTTTCCAATCATTTTGCAAGGTTTAACCCAATTTCGGAAGAACCTTGCAAATAAAACTAATACAAATCAACCTAATATCAACATTTATTCCCTGA
>JAAEOI010000111.1 GCA_024244665.1 Bacteroidota bacterium
AACCTTTCAACCTGGACTACCTGCTTGCAGTGGTGCGCAACCAGTTCCGCATTCGGGAGCATATACATTCCAGCTATCTCAGGGGTTTGGCGCCCATACTACCAGATACTGAAGTAGGTGGGGAGGTTGTCAACTTTTTGGCCCGTTTCAACCGGATCCTGGAGGAGGAAGTAAGCAATGTGGATTTGTCGGTGGATGAACTGGCCAAAAGAATGAACATGGGCCGGTCAAATTTCTACAAGAAATTCACCAATATCACCCAAACCTCCCCCAATGTGTATTTGGCCAGATTCAGGATAAACAAGGCCTGCGCGATCATGAAACAGGGATCCCAATCCATCACCGAGATCAGCCATCAAACTGGCTTCCGCAATGCCACCTATTTCTCTACCCTCTTCAAGAAAGAAATGGGGGTCGCTCCCAGCGATTACCTGGAATCCCTTTCACCGGAAGAGTAAAAACAAGGGCATCTGCATTCTTTACCTCGGGCATATTGGCAGAAGCACAGAGGTGGCACGAATAGGATTCAAAAACAGTTATTCATTATGCAATAAAATACACCATCACATGTTATATAAAGGTGTTCTACCTGTACTTACTACCCCTCAGACATTGAACTTCTAGCTTAAAAGCTATTTGTATTTTTTAGAATTGCAAAGCCCCAACAATGAAACGTGCTATTCTGAGTGCAGTTTTTAGTCTTCTCCTTTCGTACTGCGCTGCACGGGAAAACCCATTTTCTCTTCAATACCAGGCCGATCAAAGAATTGAAATTGACAAGACCTTCAGTCAAAGTTCCCAAATAGATCCTTTTTACGATGCAAGTCCAATAAGCGGATTGGGTATCACCGGTCATGTGGTATTAAATTCAGACTCCAGTCTGATCAGGGTAATTCTGATTGATGACCACAACAATGAATATCTGGTATTTGAATCCTATACGCTATTAGCAGATTCTACACATTTTTCCATCAGCCAATTGGGAGAAGAGACCAGCTTACTCAGGCAGGTGGTTCCTTCATCGCTTCGTATTGAGATCCTTGACGCTTCTTTGTTTCTTACGGAATTGGTCACCAGCAAGCCTGGATTACATAAATCACTACTCTCACAAGAAGATCTCCGGAAGCAACAGATGCTGGAACGGATAAATAAGATCAACGATAATCTCAGGAAAAGGAACATCCCCTGGATAGCCGGAGAGACGTCCCTGTCAAATATGAGCCATGAAGAGAAGAAAATGCATTTCGGTGGTAAACTACCTGATTTATTTGGCTTTGAATATTATGCGGGCGGAATTTTCATAATCCCCGGGGAATTGAAAACTGAGGACAACAAAGCAGTAGAATCTCCTTTTGTAAAGGAGTTTAGCTGGAGGAATGTGCATGGACAGGATTGGACGACTCCGGTGAAGAACCAGACGGGCTGTGGCAGCTGTTGGGCCTTTGGGTCCACCGGGGCCATTGAGCTGATGGTGAACCTCTATTTCAATCAGAAGATAGATTATGATCTCTCTGAACAAAATGTTGTTTCGTGTACCAGTGGAGGTTGTGATCTGGGAGCACCGCAAAGTCTGGCCCTTGAATATGCGAAAAATATGGGAATCGTACCGGAGGAGTGTTTTCCATATACAGCCAGTGAGCAGGATTGCTCGGACATCTGTGCCAATCCGTCGGACCAGATCCGTATAGATAGTTTTAGCTACTTCCATAAGGAGGATGCAAAGAAGAGGGCTATACTCAGTGGAGCCACATCTGTTTCCGTAAGTAAATGGCAACATGTTGTTCAGGTTGTTGGGTATAAAACACTTGAAGAAGGTGACACGCTCTACCTGAAAAACGACTCCGACACCTGTAGGTGGATTACTATAGGGAACGAGCATCCACTGCGAAACCAGACCGCCTGGCTGTGCAAGAACAGTTGGGGAGAGAATTGGGGCGACGAGGGCTATGTTTATCTTCTGGGCGATGAGCAGGATATCATGATGTATTCCTTGCACGGACCTGTTAATTCATTGATTTACAATGAGGAATCAGTCATATGCACAGATAATGATGGTGATGGATACTATAGCTGGGGCATTGGGCCAAAACCATCCCATTGCACCGATAGTGCACCTGAACCTGATGGCGATGATACAAATCGCTGTATCGGTCCGAGGGATGAATATGGGAATTTCACAAGTACTACCCCGGTTCCCGATGCAGCAGACACCGTGATCATAAGTGGACAGGCGATTCCGGATCTTTTTGCAAGTGGTGAAAACGTCCGCTGGTACAGTGATAAGAAGCTGATACATCCTGTGCACCTGGGAAATCTATACCCGACCGGCCTGGAAGAATTCGGGGATTATACCCTGTACGCCACTCAGTCACTCTCAGGCTGTGAAAGTACAGCAAACGCAGTAACGCTGTCCATCTGGCCGGAGATTCCAAGTCCCATCGGGCACGATACCATCATAAAAAAGGGGGAAGCAGCATGGCTGACAGCCCATGGGTATCCGGGTGCGATTCTAAAATGGTATGGTGATTCTTTGTTGACGGATCCATTGTTTACAGGGGATGAATTTGATGCACAAATACAGGACCTGGGAACATACACCTATTTTGTGACCCAGACCATTTGCCAGAATGAAAGCGCTCCGGATAAAGTCCTGCTCAGGATAGAAGACCTGGTGTCCATTCCTGACCATAAGTTCCTTCAGGCACTCATTAAGGAAAAAGTCGATACAAACAATGATGGAATTATAACATATCCGGAGGCAGAGGCGGTAACAAAGCTGAATGTATTCCGTGGTATTTCTGATATGACGGGAATTGAAGCCTTTGTCAATCTGGACACTTTGCGTTGTACAGAAAATTTCATTACCAGACTGGATGTTTCAAATTGCCACGCTTTGCGCTATCTGGATTGCAGCGAAAATCGATTGACAAGCCTGGATGTATCTGCATTGACAGCTCTGGAGTACTTAAAATGCAACGGATTCACATTGACCAGCCTGGATGTTTCGGGATGCAGTGCTTTAAAATATCTGGACTGCAGTAACAGCCAGTTGACCGTTCTGGATGTAGCTGGCTGTAAAGCGCTGCAGCACCTGAACTGCAAGTACAACCAAATGATTCATCTGGATGTTTCCGCCAATTCGGCTCTGGAATATTTGATTTGCGGTAGAAGCCAATTGACCAGTCTGGATGTTTCTGCTTGTGTAAATCTTCAACAGATAGAGTGCCAGTCCAGCCAATTGACCAGTCTGGATGTTTCTGCTTGTGTGAGACTACAGCATTTAGATTGCTACTACAACCCCTTAATCCTTCTCGATATTTCTGGTTGTGTGAGCCTTCAACATCTTAAGTGTTCCTACAACCAATTGGTCCGGCTGGATTTTTCTGACTGTGCAAATTTACAGTACCTGAATTGCCAGGACAATCAACTAGTCAGTCTGGATATTTCTGATTGCATAGCTCTGCAAACTCTAAATTGCAGCAATAATCAATTAATTAGCCTTGATGTCTCAGGGCATACTGCATTGCAGCAATTGCGGTGCCAGTTCAATCAATTAAGTAGTCTGGATGTCACTGATTGCATTGCTCTGGAAGCAATATCGTGCTCTGAGAACCGGCTGGTCAATCTGGACGTTTCTAATTCTGTTAAGCTAGACTATCTGGATTGTAGCAATAACCAATTGATCAGCCTGAATGCTTCCGATTGTTCTGCTTTGGCAAGAATACACTGCTTTAACAACCAAATGACCTGGATGGAGCTTTCCAATTGTACATCTTTATATATTCTGGCATGCAGCGCTAACAATTTGTCCAGTCTGGAACTGGCAAGTTGTGTTGCATTAAAAGGATTGTACTGTGATAATAACCGGTTCAGCAGCCTGGCACTGCCTGAGTCATTGGATTTATCTGCTTTGTATTGTAATAACAACCAATTGCGTAGTCTGGATGTATCTACCTGTCCTTCACTAAGATTTTTAAACTGCGGGAGCAATCTTTTAGAACGACTTGACCTCTCAAATAATCCTGAAATTGGTAGCGGGGAGTATGACTTTCCTGAACTATCCATAACTGACATGCCAATGCTGAACGAAGTCTGTGTCTGGACACTGCCCTTTCCTCCAGGAGGAGTAAATATAGATACCACAGCAAGTCCGAATGTTGAGTTCAAAGATTGCAGCATAGATGTGGAGGAAAATGAGCCTGCCGATTTCCTGGTTTATCCCAACCCATCTTCAGGCATTTTCACTGTCGAAACGAATATTGCCAATGATTATTTAATCGAAATTTATACCGCCGGCGGTCACAGGATATATAAAGAAACAGCGCATGGCAATACTCATTATATTAACCTCTCCGACTTCCCTCATGGCATGTACTTGATCAACATCAGGTTTAATAGTTCAACCCTCTGGGAAAAGGTCATCAAGCTTTAGATTTATTCCCCTGGCTCAACGCCCACCAATCCCGCCGGAGTTGCAAAAAAAAATAGAATTCCTTGTTGCACAGGAGAGCAGTTCATAACAGGGTCAGTGTCAATCGTTTATTTGTATTGATTTAGTTTTGTATTGCGGATTCCATGATGCGCACCGGTCCCAGCAATCCGGCCGGCCGTAGCGGGGCATCTTTGTCATAGTAGAACCAGGAAGTGAAAGTATAGCGTCCCTGTGAAGGACGCGGCTCTTCATTAAGCAGCCAGTGGGGCAATTCTTTCAGTCCGCGCGATTTGACCTTTATATCATAGCTGCCCAGCCGGTCCCCGGTCTGATTACCGGGTTCTGTTTCGAAATCATCGGGTTCCTGCTCGTCCCCGATGAGGCGGTTTACCCAGGTGTTTACCACAGCGATCTCCAGTTCGTTCTCCTTCTTCTTCAACAAACCTTTCGGAATACTCACCCTCCAGGGAGCACACCATACGGTTCCAAGTTCCCGGCCGTTCAGTTTCACCCGGGCCAGGTTATGCACTTCTCCCAGATCCAGGAATACTGGTCCTGAAGCCTTTCTGACACCGGATGGTGCATCCAGATTCACCCTGTATACAGCCGTTCCCGAATAGTAGCGGATCCCCATATCCTCATTTGCGCTCCAGTCGCTTAAATGAGAAAAGCTTACCGGATCTTCCGCTCCGCCCCACAGGGGATCAAAAGCCACTTTCCAGGGCCCCTGAACTTCCATCACAGATTCCAGTCTGGGGAAGTTGGTTCCCTGCTCCTGTCCCTGCACCTCTGCCTTTTTGCGAAATACCACAAATCCACTCTGTAAGGATTCGAAGGAAAGCGGAATGATCGTGCGCCCGTTCTCAAATTGAAATTCGGGTAGCTCACGCCAGGATCCGTCCACCGGATCCCACCACTCGGGCTGCAGTCCACTGAGCTCAAAGCTGGCCTTCACCTCTACAGGATCAAAGCCATGATTGCTGACAAACCAGAATACTTCATCTCCGGTGGTCCGCTGGTACCAGCGAAGGTCGGCCCGCGGTTCTCCAGGCAGGGACTTCCAGGTAAGATCAGGAAGTTTTCCGATTTCCCGCATGCCCTCTTCCAGCGACATTCCGGAAATCACCTTTCCTTTTCCCAGACTGCGGACATAGGGCGCCTTATCCACCGGTCCTCCTCCCCAGAGCTCATCGACCAGTCTGATGATTTCCATGTCACATTCCGGGTAATTCTCCAGGCTCGCCGACACCATCGGGGGAGGATTCCCGATGACCACAGCCCCGGCCTCCACCATATCCCTGATCTTCTCCAGCGCATCTGGTCTCAGTGCTCCGCCAGTGAGATACAAAGCATTAAACTCAGCCCCATGAGGTAGCACCAGTTTTCCCCCATGCACCGACAACTTGTTCAGCAGCACTTCATCGGTAAGCTGAGCTGACCGGTACTGGCCGTGTAATGTAACAGGATTGGGATCAAAGTCAGCCGGATAGCGCAGGGCCTGAAAAACGGGGTCGCCCTGCTGGAGCATGTACTGACACCTGGCCAGGTATTGGTGCCAGGGCCTGGAAAAAGCCCACCAGGTCTGGTGTCGGCTGAGCTGAGTTCCCCAGTAACCCATTGTAAGTCCGGGCTGGTATTTGTCGGGAAAGGGATTGTGCACGAAGCCATGCATGTAAAACAGGTTGATCCCATGGCTGAAGGCCATATCGCCCGAGCGTTTCAGGATCCAGGGATCGTTGCGCCATGCACTGTTATAGGATTCGGCTGTAAAAGCTTCAGCCCAGGCTATCCTGCGGTCATTTACAGCGGCAATTTCCGGAGCATTGCCCACATACTGGCCAAAATCGCCTCCTTCGCCCACCCAAAATTCGGCACCGGGCATCGTGGATCTTCCACCGGCTGTGGTCCACTCCAGCGGTATCTTGAAATAGGGTTCGGTCATCCACTCAATTCCATTCTCATCGGCAAGTTTCCTGAGGGTTCCCTGGAAGCGTTCCGTCCACAGTTCTGAGATGGTCCGTAGCATGTCACGGCGGAATCGTTCGGTGAGTTCAGCCGATTCGATAATAAGCGGTATTGCTGGTCCCTCACTCCCAACTTTCGCCCCTGTATCGCACTTCTGAATGTCGCTGTACTGGAAATTCCAGGCAGGCAGCCAGCGTGTGCAGTCGTAGCCACGCCTCCTCTCAAACTCCTTAATATAGTCCAGACCAAAATCCTGCCAGCCGGTTTCATAGCTATCGGTTTCGAAGGAGGTGAAGGATTGATAGCCCTTTGCCCGGGCTTCACGCAGGATCCGCCCGATCATGTTGTCAAATACAATGCGGACAGCCTCCGGGTCCATGCGATCTACCTCCAGACCGATGGACTCAGGCGGGGCCGGATGATTGACACCATTCTCCGAAACCAGGCATACCCGGTAGATGGTCCAGTCTCCTGCAGGCACCTCCCAGCTCAGTTTCCCTTCCCCGTCCAGATGGCGGGTGAGGTCGATCACTTCATCCAGTGCTACAACGCCACCTCTCCCTGCTGCAGGGAAGGCCAGTATTGCCTCGTCCCGGAAGAAATTCTCCTTTGCTTCGGGCAGTAGCCCAAAAGCGTGATTCCATTCCGGGATAAGGTTGCCACCACTGACTACCGGGGCGGGGGCAGGCCGTGGCAATTCCCCTTCAAACAGGACCGGTCCGCTCACACTGACACGGCTTACTGCCATTTTTTTGGTTCCCTTTTCCTCCGGCACCCAGGGTCCGCCCACATGGCCCCAGCCGGGACAGGTGAAGGCGCCGATCTCAATGCCCAGGCGATCACATTCACCAATGGTGTAGTTCATGATATCGAACCATTCATCGCTCAGGATTTTCACCTTACCGGGATAATCCCTGTACGACCATTGCCTGGGATAGGGACACTGGTCTGGCATCTGCATGATCATCACCTTCCCGATACCCTGGGTCGCCATGGCTTCCAGGTCTTTCGTGATTCCTTCCCTGCTGATCAATCCACCCATCCAGTCCCAGAGCACCCCGGGCCGCGCAGCCGGCGGAGGATTGGTGAATTGCTCCTGGGCATTGATACTGCCAGAATGGAACGATAAGGCTGCACATAGCAGCATTGCATACAGAAGATGAGAGGTCTTTCCAGTCATTTACACCGGGTTTATAAGGATTGAACAATGGATTGCTTTTGAGTCCGGAGTTCCTCAAGCAGGGATTGCACATCCGGAGATTCAGACAGGTCCTTCATCTGCAGGGGATCTTCCCGGATGTTGTAAAGTTCCTCCGACTCCGGCCCTTCCTGGTCCACATATTGAATATAGGCCCACTCACGGGTCCTGATTCCCTCCGAAGGCTCGATATGCATGTACCCTTCCTGGTGGGTATAGAGGTGTTCGTAGAAAAAGCTTTCCCTGAAGGGCAATTCCGGTTCTTCAAGAAGCGGCAGGAGGCTCTTTCCCTGCATATGGTCCGGGATCTCCGCACCGGCATAATCCAGGATGGTAGGGGCAAGATCAATATTCAGGACCATCTCTTCGCTGTGCTGCCTGTCCTTCAGTTCCCTTGGATCATAGATGAATCCGGGCACCCTGAGGGATTCCTCGTACATGAGCCACTTTCCACCAAAGCCATGCTCCCACATGAACTGGCCGTTATCAGAATAAAAGATCACCACAGTATTGTCCTCCAGTCCCCGCTCCCTCAGCTCCTGCATAATCATCCCCACCGAGCGGTCCATGCCACTGATCAGTCGGTAGTATTGCCGCATGGATCGCATCAGGGGCCCATCCAGGTCTCTTGCCAGCTTCATCCTGTTCAGATCCTTCATCCCGTTTATGGAGACCTTCAGGAAGTCAGGCTGACGTCTTGCTTCCTCCTCCGTTGCCGAGGCCAACACCGGCATCTGCTCCCCTTCATACCAGGAAGCAAAGTCCTCGTCAAAGTCGCTCCATGGGCCGTGGGGGGACTTGAAGCTGATGGAAAGGCAGAAAGGTTGTTCCTCATCCCGCTGATCCAGGAAACTCCTGACCTTTTGAGGGATCACGTAGCTTTCCTGGTGTACGGGATCCTCCATATTGGCTTTACCCACACGGATCTGCTCCCCTCGGAATCCCCGGGCATCGGGCGGACAATCGCAGAGGAAGTGATGCTTCTCCGTGGTACCGTTGTTCAGTACGAAATTGCAGTCCCGCTCGTGCCAGAAATTGCTCTGGCCCATGCTCCCCGCCCAGAAATCAAAGAGACCGGCCGCCTTCCTGAAATATCCGGTATCGGTTTCCAGGGTTCCCCACTTCCCGACAAATCCCGTATAATACCCTTCTTCCCGGAGGTACCTGGGGTAGGTTGTTTCCAGTTCAATGGGTGTGAAAAAGTCCAGTACACCACAACTCCTTCCATACTGACCGGTTAACACACTGGCCCGGCTCACACAGCAGATGGCTGTGGTCACAAAGGCATTATTAAAATAGGTTCCCCTGGCAGCCAGACTATCCAGCACCGGGGTTTTGATCACATCGTTGCCCGCATATCCCAGCCCATCCCAGCGCTGATCATCGGAGAAAAGGAAAAGGATATTGACCGCTTTACCTTCTCCGGATTCCGGCCTGCAGGAGGAGAAAATCAGAGAAAAGGCAAGGATGAAAAGGCCCGGAACAATTCTATTCTGCATTTTTTTCAATCTTTTTAAAGAAATCACGGAAAATCCCGTCACGGTTAATGAAGAAGGCTGCCCGCATCATGTGGCGGGTTTCATCCACGCTGAAGGTGTGCTGGTCGCTCACGATGGGCGCATGGATCAGCTTGGTGGGGGTCCATTCCGCATTCACCAGCCAGGCCACGGCGGTCATGTCCCACAGCACCTTGGAGTGCGCATAGTGGTCATCGGAAAATTCCCTGTATATCTCCAGCAGGTAATCCCCGATGGCTCCCTGTCCCTTGAGGTGGGTCTCCATCTCAGGGAGGGTGGTGGCCAGGTGTGTGACTACCGGGACACAGGGCATCTGGACCAGGGGCACCCCGCAGTCAAAGATCAGCCGGGAGGCAGGGATGTCCTGGGAAAAATTAAATTCACGGCTGGTGGGCCACTCCAGGGAATTGCCTCCCAGCCAGACCACCACAATATTCTCGATGATGGAAGGATCCAGCAGAATTGCATTGGCCACATTGGTGATGGCTCCCACCGGCACCACGTAAAGGGGATTATCCGGAGAGGCAGTCTTCGCACGTTTGACAAGGTCCAGGGCAGCCGGACTCTCCTCCGGCTTTTCGGGGTCCAGGTAGTGGCGACTTCCCTTGAAAACGAAACCCTCAGGCTCCACATCCAGCCTGTCCAGGAGGCGAAGGATCTCCTCGTAGCTTTTCTCCATCCCATCTTCCGGACCTTCCGAACGGTTGTTATGGAAGGGAGCAGCATAGAGGGCCTCTACCACGAGTTTTTCCTTACTCAGCAGAGAGTAGACCACGGCAAACTGGTCATCGATCTCATTATAGGTGTCCGTATCCAGGACCATCCTGACAGGTCCTTCGGGTGCCTCCAGCATGCTGATTCGCTTGCTTTCAGAAATCTCCGGAAATTTCTGCGAGTAGACTTTTGCCAGAGGGCTCAGCAAAAGAAAGCTAATAATAATACAGGGTATTCGTTTCATATCTATGGTTTTAAATAGTGTTCATTCCCTGTTGGGATCCATGGGTACCAGTTCGAGATAGCGTTCCAAAACAGAGGCCATCCCGCTGCTGTCAAGCTTTAAGTAAAAGTGCTTCCCTGCAGGTTCCGGAGTGAATTTCGTGACTATATGATGCTGAATATCTGGCTCCCAGCCTATGCTTACCTTTCCAGGTTCTGACAGGCTGAAGTATCCCTCCCCTCCTTCCACCGCATACAATACCGCGGTCATATCCCAGGTGGGAGAGTTTCGCATTTCCTCCGAATACCACTTCTTCGCTTCTATAAGAGGATGGTGTTCCACAAAGTCAAAGTCGCTGGCAAAGCTGGAAGCCGGATAGGGGATTTTTCCTCCTACCTCAAAAGGGGAAACCACCAGCCTGGTGGGCCAGGACTCAAAAATCTCAGCCGATGCGGCACTGTCGGTAACCACGTTGCATTCGGGAAGAGGTCTTTCGAAGTTCCCTCCCATAATACACAGAAAATCGACCTTAAGTGCCACCAGTTCTTTTCCTGTCAGACCAGAATAGTGATCAGGACCCGTTCGGAGCAGGGCAGCCAGATTGGTGTACATGCCCACGGCCACGATCACCACAGAATGGTCGGGCGATTCCGAAAGCAACTTCCTGTACAGGTCCGCAGCCCGGGGAAGAGAGTTGTAATCACTGATGGATCGCTCAAACAAAGGCTTCCCTTCTTTTTCCATATCCACCACACTTGTCGTATACCGGGGGATGGCCATGATGGAATCCAGCTCCGGGCCATCCTCTACCACTCCAATGGGAATCTCCGGATGCTGGTACCAGGTATTCAGAAGATCGATGTACCTGACCGAATAGGGATGCTCCTTGCTGGAACACACAGCCATAAGGTCCACCATGCCCTTATCCACGTATGAATGAAGCATGATGAGGCCGAGGATGTCATCCGTATCGTTCCCCATATCAGTGTCATAAATGATCCTGACGGATTCTTCATTTACTGTCCCCGTTTCACAGGATACCTGCAGAAAGATCAGCATCAAAGCAACAACAAGGAGCCTCATGCTATGAATATAGGTATTATTTACGCCAGAAAGTCGTTTCAGCCACCACCGGAATCAACTCATCCGGGAGGATGTCATATTTGTAGCGGGACAATTCATAGCGGGTACCAACGCCATTGGCCTGAACGCTGACCAGGTGCTCTCCCGCCTCCAGTTCCTCAGTGGACAGGGCATATTCCAGCCCGGTATATCCCTCTTCAATAACCTGGCCGTCGAGCCGGATGCTGAAGCTTTCCGGCTCCACACCGATGGTGGTCCATTCCAGCGCCAGTTCCGCTCCGGTGGAATCGGCCACATGCAGGGCCAGCAGGGTAACGTCATCGGCTGCTCCCCTGTAAATATCCATCAAAGCCCGGGTAAGGTTCAGGTAGTGGAAACCATAGGATTCACCTCCCCGGTATCCGGGAGCAGTTGGAGATATGGGCTCCAGGTCATCGCTCAGCTCAACCGAATAGGTATCCATGTAGGTATCCTTATCAGGACCATGTCCACGACCTTTGGCATTACCCCGGTACTCATTCCACTGGTGCAGCATAACTACCTGTGGCCGCTCCTCAAGCGCAGTTTTGAAGGATTCCAGGTAGGTCCATCCACCCCTTCTGCCATAGGCCTCTGGAGCGGTCCACCCCCATTCGGCAAAGAAAGCCGGGGTAACGGTAACAGATTCAGCCTGTCCGTCCCGGTAAGTGACCATGGGCTTCAGAGAGCCGTCCATCCAGCTCCAGTATCCAAATTCGTGGTGCCGGGTGCTCTGGTTCTGGGATGACATCCAGCGGACCGTAAAGTGGGTATCATCCACCGGTCCCTGCTCCTGCCTGAGGGCATCGATGGAAGCCTCATCAAAGAGTCCCCCGCTGGTGAGGGTCCACTTGAAGAAGGGAATGCGAAAGGAAGACTCCGTCCGGCCGGCCTTGTGAGCCAGGATCCCTGTATCCAGGATAATGATCAGGGGCTTGCCTTCATAGATCTGCCACAGGCCCTCGAACCTGGGATTACGCACATAGTCCTGGTAGATCCACTCCAGCTGCTCGTTCAGCGCCTCCATGGTGGAGGGAGGACCGTTGGTGAGTCCGGGCAT
>JAAEOI010000112.1 GCA_024244665.1 Bacteroidota bacterium
AATCCCGAGATTTGTACCGGTTCCGGAATTATTGAGTTTCTCAGTAAAAAACCAGTCAGCCTCCATATTAATGGTTGAATAACTGCTGTCCGGAACCACCGGTATATCATAAAGCAATTGTAAGTAGGGTTCGATCTTCAACCGTAGGTTTTGATTCAGACTGACGTCATAGGCAAGTACTAAATGATGGGCTTTTGAAAGATTCAGGTTCCTGTTGGGATGATCGATACCACTTTCGGTTTCCACCTGTGCAAAATAGATGCTTAATGGTTCCAGTCTTGAGTGTTTCCCATATGCAAGGGTAATAGCTTGCCGGTTGGTAACCTGGTAGGTGACCCCCACCCTGGGTTCAACGATCAGTTCGTTGTTCAGTGCAAAGTACTGGCCGTTGATACCTGCATTTAGCTTCAGCTTGTTGCCAAGGTTGAACCTGGATTGTGAATAAACCCGATATTGCATGGTGCTGCTGTTTTCGTCCATAGAAGTAATCAGGTTTTCACTTGATGAGGGTGCATACTTCAAAATTGTATTTGTGTGAAGATTATTTATTACAAAGCCTGTCCGGTTGGCATGCCTGGCACTAAATTTATGATTGAGATTTGATGTGAAACTGTGTTTATGATTCACATAATCAATATGCTCAGTAGGGTAGCGGTTTAGATTTACATCCATCTCACCGACATCATATCTGGTAAAATCTCCTGTAAGACCGTAGGATGTGTTGAGGTAGGTTTTTTGCCCAATTATGAACCGGTGATTAAGTCCGATAGCTGCCATGCGCTGACTTGCCTCACCAAATAATTGGTGCCCCTCAAAGCTCCACATGGAAGTATCGGTTTCAGCTTCAAATGTGATTTTGTTATCAGCACCCAATGCCCATAGAGAGAATACCCCGGCCTTTTTAGTGGGAACATTGATCTTCAGGCTGAGGTCCTGATAAATGGGAATACTGGTTTCTGGAGGCAGTATGGGTTTGATCAGCCCAAATGTTGAGTATCTGTAATTAAACAGGTAGGAAGCCCGACTCTTTTTGGAGAAGGGTCCTTCCGAAGAAATATCCAATCCCAGTACGCCGATTTGAACTGCATGTTCATAATTTTCATTGTTTCCATTTCTCAGCTTGATGTCGAAAACCCCCGACATTGCATTACCGTATTCTGCCGGAAAGGCTCCAGTAAAGAAGTCCGAATTGGCAAGCACAAAACTGCTAAGAGCAGAAACTCCGCCGCCTCCAAATGTGCTCATACCTGCAAAATGATTAGGGTTTGAAATTTCAATCCCCTCCAGTCTCCAGAGCAATCCTTTGGGTGCATTTCCACGAATGATAATACCATTGTCATCCAGATAGCCTGTTGCCACGCCTGCAAAAGAAGATGCTAGTCTGGCCGGATCGTCAAAACCACCTGCATACCTTCGGGCCTCTTCCACCGAGAAAGTTCGCGCACTCACCAGTGCCATGCTGTTAAGGGGTTTGTCCTTTTTCGTATATGCTTTTATGACCACCTCCTCCATCCGGGTAATCTTTTCCTTAAGTCCGATCTGAAGAACAATCTCCTTTCCGGAGGTAACCATCAGTTCAGGGATCACTTTTGTCTCAAAGCCCACAAATGACACGTTAAGATTGTGCCTGCCTATCGGAACATTTTCCAACCTGAAAACTCCGTTCTCGTCGGATGTTGTTCCAATAGGCGATTCAAGCGTATGAATGGAAATGGTAGCAAACGGGATGGCAGCTTGCGATTCGGAATCTACAATTGTGCCGCGAATCACCTGTGTGAGTTCCTGACAGAACAGAGTTGTTGAAAACAGGGTGATCAGGGCAAAACCCGGAAGGAAAAATTTTGTCTTCATGATAAACATATTAAATGGTTTTGTCTATCTGAATGACAGAAAAAGAAAATTGGTGTTGCATTTGCGGGCTTGGATTATCAAAACTGTTAACCTAATGGAAAACCCGATGCCCCTGAACACTAGTAGCCAGAGTTGATTGCAATCTCAAATCAATGTAAAGTACCTGTTATTAAAATATGTGAGTCAAATAGGAGACATTATCACATTTCAATGATCAATTCAACACTTGCATTCTCTTAATCATGTAATAAGCACCTGCACGCATGGTATAAAAATAGAGACCGGCAGGCAGCTCTTTTGCGTGGAGATCGATCGAATACTGACCAGGCTCCATTTTTCCGTTGACCATCACGGCAAATTCTTTTCCAAGTAGATCAAGTAGTCTTATTTCCACCTGGCTTTCCACTGGTATCTCATATAGGATCCGGGAGGAATGCCTGAAGGGATTGGGGAAATTCTGATGCAGGTTGAATCCTGGAGATTCAATCCTTTCGGTGGTTGAAGCAGAGGGTTCCACAATGAAGAATGGTTCCGCATCCACCATAGTGACCTCATCCAGCGTTGCATTGGCTGCAGCTATCCGGATCGTATAGGATCCCAGGGGTGTTTCCGCCAGGAATGGGCGGACACTGTTGTTTGTAAAATAACCATCCCCCGCATACTCGTCACCAAATGTGCCATCATCCAACAACATCCCGCTATAGGGCCAGTCGGATTCCAGGGCGCGAAACTTGAATACCCCATCCTTGTATGCATCAAAGGTAACCGTGTGTATTGTATCTTCCATATCGGTGACATGCCCACTGATGGTAGCCGTGGTGGATCCATCGATGGCCACTTCATCAGGATCAAACTGAATCTCAGTGATAGCAGGCTGGCTGTTAATGCCATCTGAATTAATGTCGGCCACCCATATCTGGGGAGGGATACTGGTAGATAAAAAGCAGAATCTGCTCCCGTCCCACGAAATGGAAGGGAGCCAGGATTCCGAGAACCTGTACCCCCCCATGGCAATGCTGAGTCCATCGATGCTCACCAGATCGAGCCTCGATGGACCGGGCCCCCCATCCACCAATGTTATGGGAAGTCTCCCGTTGGCTCCATGCACGATGGCCTGGAAGCCATCGGAGGCCATCTGGGTCATGCTTGATGTTCCGAAGATATCCAGCCCGCTGATCACCTTTACAGGACTTCCGGTCCCCAGCGGAACAACATATACATTGATCTCATCATAGTCTAATTCTGGATTGTAAACTCTCCTGAACACAGTAAAAAAGTCCCCATCCACATAAGTTGCAAATGGCTGGTTTCCTATAGCATAATCGATAACATTGTAAAAATCCGTTCCATCTACAGCAATGGCATCACCACGGTCCGGGTCACCTGCAGCCAGCTTGAAGATTTTTGTTCCAAAGATCATTCTTGAGCCGTCAGCACTGATATCAAACCCATCAGAGAAAGCGGTATTACGGTTATATACAGCTGTATCTGGTCCAAACAGATCCTCTGCCATTTCGGTATAGTTGAATATTTGTGTCAATCCGGAATCGTCAGCATCGACCTGCCAGACCCCAGAGGCCATCGGATCCCTGTCCATATGAATGAATAATACCTGGCTGCCGTCAGATGTAATACGGGGCGGAAGCGGTATGATGGGTTCTATATCCCCAAAATTGGGATCGGGATTTGGAAGCAGAGTGGCCAGTTCCAGAATTTCGCTGCCATCCAGATTGGCAATAAAGACCTCACCTTCTCCATCACACCAGATCACCTTTTCACCACCGGCGCTGATATCCACAGATGGGCCTGTACCGGTCCTCTCAAAATCGTATATCTGAGTCAACCCGGTGCCATCGGAATTAATAGTGTATACTTTCACAGCAGGTCCACCTGTGGCGAAGACAATTTTTAATCCATCCCCGCTCATCTTCATGGCAGTGATGACATAGTCCGTTTCGAAATGGCTGACTTGCTCGTACTCAATTGAACCAATCACATTGACCTGGGAACTTGAAGTGATAGAAAGGCAGAGCAGTATTGATATTAGAGTAAAACAACGGATAGCGGCTTTCATAGGTTCCATATTTCCTCCCTAATTTTAGACTATCATGAATAGAAATGACATTCGAAGTTATCTCTATGCTAAATTAAGTTATTAAAAAACTCAATTCAAGAGCAGTAATTCAAAATGTTTATCCATTGTAAAAAAAACGATGTCGGATTGCGGGTTGATACTCCCTGCAAGTAAGCCTCTGCGCGATAAGTACCAACGCCTTCTCGCCTTGGTAATTGCTTAGTTCATAAGCAGATCATCTGAGCTCTTCTTTGTGAAATTGCTCCTGTTCGTCTAATTGGTTTTTGACAGCGATTCTTCATATTCCTTTACCAATGAAACTATTGTTTCTTTAACAGTAGTTATTTTTGTAGTCCTGTATGCATTTGCTCCCGCAAAGGCATAGCCATTATAAAAATTACCTTTCCTGCCATTGATCAGGGCAGCCACAATACAGTATGGGGTTGTTTCGATGTTACAGGTTCTTAAACACTTGTAAGGACATTTTACCGGACGTTTCTCCCCTCTGCTTACTTTCTCAATGAATTCATTTCTAATAGCCCGTCCCGGCATTCCAACCGGACTGTCAATGATTTCCATGTCTTCTTCCGTGGAATCAATATAGGTTTGCTTGAATTTCAATGAAGCATCACACTCTTCTGTTACAACAAAACGCGTTCCCATCTGAACACCTGATGCTCCTAAATCAATAATCTTTCTAATGTCTTCACCGGTAAAAATTCCACCTGCTGCTATTACCGGGATTGTAGTATTGTATGTTTCTTCAAAACATTTCACCTGCTCTAATACATCAGGTAATAGTTTTTCTAATGCAAATTCGGGATCATCAAGCTGCGCCCTTCTAAATCCTAAATGTCCACCAGCTTTTGGCCCTTCAACAATAATTGCATCAGGAAGATAATCATATTGTTCTTTCCATTTTGAACACAATATTTTTGCAGCCCTTCCCGAGGAAACTATGGGAACAAGCTTTGTTTTTGAGCTTTTGTCTAAATACTCAGGCAAATTCAAAGGAAGTCCGGCACCTGCAATTATAATATCAATTCCTTCTGAAATTGAAGTCTTTACCAATTCAGCAAAATTTGAAAGAGCAACCATGATATTCACACCAAGGACACCATTGGTCAATTCTCTGGCCTTTTGTATCTCTTTCCTTAATCCCTTACTGTTTGCTTCAATGAAATTCTTAACATAGTCAGGTTCAAACATACCAAGTCCGGCTACGGCAATAACTCCAACACCCCCTTCGTTTGCTACAGCTGCCGCTAATCCAGACATTGAAACACCAATCCCCATTCCCCCCTGTATGATTGGAAGTTCAATTGTAAGATCCCCTATGTGCAATTCATTCATGTCTTATACTTTTTTTGCAAAATTACTATTTTCCTTGGAATAAGTATTAAGCTGACAAAACTCCAATAGATGCACAACTTTACTGTCTTTGGTATGGGACTGGAGTCCAGGAGGGTATGAAGGAACACAATGGACAAATGTATTGCTGATTAATTAGCTTTCACCATCTCAGGTTTTCCCTTCCAGCTTTTCAGGCTTAGTCATGCCAATGGTTTCGAAACCAGCGGCAGATTCTCTTGTTGGACTTCCCTTTCCCTCAACTGAAATTGAAAAGGCTACTGCAGTAGGTCATCAAAGTGTTCGGACTTCGAATAGATAAAAACTAAGATCAAAAGTATTCCAGTTTCGGCTTTTACCCATAAAAAGAACATGAAATTGCATAAAACACCTGAAATTCTCAGGTATTAATTTTTTCCCATTCAGGTATTCTTCCTGTTTTATCTCCTATCCTGTATAGATAAATTTGTATTGGACTAAATGTGAACTTCAATACAGAGTCTTTCTTGGGGCAATAGTTACGGCAACAAAAAACAGCTATCAAATAAAGTAATAAACAAATGAAAAAAATCCTGCTGTACACACTCTTTCTTCTTGGAGAGGGCCTTCTAATTTTCAGCTTTCTGCATTTCTCAAGCGAATCTGAGAATTATTCGACGACTATTAATATCACTGTATCGTCTATCATCTACTTCCTTTTCTTCATCGACGCCCTGGTGCCAATGGTAGACTTATCCGATATATCACACCCGAAAGTCGGGTCCTCAGGAATCAGATGGATAGTAACCTATTTATATGCTGTTTCCGCCATTGGTTTGATGTTGGTTTTCAATACCATTTTTCTCATTGGTGCACAAAGCCAAATATTGCTGCACGCGATACTTCTCTTTCTTGCTGCAGCAGGACTCTCAGTAGCAGTGGCCTCTGCTTCAAAAGTAAAAAGCGATTATGAATCAGAACAGACACGTCGTGCAAGGATGCTAAATATAAAGGATGTATCAAAGGAAATCCTTCATACAATTAACTCGAGAAATGATATTGAACCAAAGATCAAAGGCCAAATATTTGATCTCAGTGAAGATCTAAGATACCTGTCACCCACCAATAATTCTGACGCCCATAAGGCAGAAGAAAAGATTCTAAAAGAATTGAAAACATTGGAATCAGTGCTTCAGAAATCACCAATTGAACTTACAAAAGAGATCATACACGCGATGCAAACCTGCGCCCTGTATTATCAGGAGAGGAAAAATATATACTCTATTTAAGAAAGCGGCCTCATGAAGATAGAAGCTTCTTTGGATTTCCCGGACTTCCTCCCTAAATGGAGAAAATTATTGTGTCTTTCGCTTTCGACCGATCTTTGAACGCAGGACGTCCCTGATCACCAGGACCACCTCCTTACCAAGAAATACCAGCGAGCCGTAGAACAGGACCTCACCCGCAATGAAGATTCCCAGGATCAGACCTCCGATCATTGAAGCTTTTAAACCCAAAATCCCCCCGATTGCACCGCCAATCAGGGGCGATCCCACAATCAACACATAACTCACCAACTGGACAATGAGCATGGATCTCTTCCAGGGAGTATTCACCAGGCTCTTCAATGATCTTGGTGCGGCTTCGGGGGGAGGTGGTGAAGATTCATTCACAACACCATAAACATTACAAAGTATAAAGGGTTCATATCAATATATCCACAGACCGTATAATACCAGGCTCAAAATGAAAGAAAACGCGAAAATCACTAGATTTGACTTATGAGAAGAAGAGCATTTCTGAGCGGTTTTATCCTTACCCTCCTTTTTTTCCAGGCCCTTGCCATCAAACTGACCGAAGTCCGCATAGTATCCAAAAAATACCTGATGGTCTGTTTCAGCGAGCGGGAAAATGGCCCTCTTAGCCTACCTGTACAATATCTTCTAGCTATCGAATTCTATTATGTTGACTAACTGTAACAAAAAAACCGATCCCATGCAACAGAGATATGCATTCCTGTTTCTTGTGCTCATAGTTTCAGGCTGCGAAGCCGATGCGCAATATCTGCACCAAAACCTCCATGTAAGTATCAATCACAATTCCAATGAGATCACTGTATGCGATACACTCAAGTTTCCTTCCGGCTCCCTGGCAGGAAAAAAAACAATTGTATTTACACTTTGTAGCAGCCTTGTCCTGGAAGACATGGGCAAGGGTTCAGGAATTGAGAAGCTGGAAAATGCACAAAGTAAAACATCCAGGTACCTGATAAAAGTTATGCCGGACGATCTAAACAGCACAGAACTGATCCTCCGCTACAGCGGATCGATCAGGGATGAAATAGAGACCGGAGCCGCTGAATATGCCCGGGGGTTCAGCGAAACAAACGGGACTATCGGACCCGAAGGAATTTACCTGGCAGGATCCAGCAACTGGGTTCCCTCTTTTGAGATGGCCGATCTCTTCACCTTTGACCTGACTGTGGAAGTAGATGAACCGTGGGGAGTTGTCTCCCAGGGTAACCGGACCATCAATAGGGCATCAGGAAAGAGGCGTATAGTTAAATATCATTCCCCCGATCCCATGAATGAAATTTTCCTGATTGCCGGTCAGTGGACCGAGTACTCAAGCCAATCTGACAATGTGCTTGTCCAGGCATTCTTGCGCTCACCAGATCAAGCACTTGCTCAAAGGTACCTCGGGGTAACCAGTCACTACCTGGAGCTGTACACCAGGCTTATCGGGGAGTATCCCTTTACCAAGTTTACCCTGGTAGAGAACTTCTGGGAGACCGGCTACGGAATGCCTTCCTTCACCCTTCTGGGAGAGAAGGTGATCCGCTTCCCATGGATCCTGCACTCATCCTATCCCCACGAGCTTCTGCATAACTACTGGGGAAACAGCGTCTATGTGGACTATGAACAAGGGAACTGGTGTGAGGGCATCACAGCCTACATGGCCGATCACCTGATCAAAGAGCAGCGGGGAGGCGGGATTGAATACAGGAGAAACACCCTGCAGAAATATACTGACTATGTAAACGAGGAGAATGATTTCCCGGCTTCGGAATTCCTCTCCAGGAACAATCCGGCAGAGGAGGCTATCGGGTATGGAAAGGTTATGATGTTCAATCACATGCTCCGGAAAGAATTTGGAGATGAGCTCTTCCTGAAAGCCTGGACTAACTTCTACAATACCTGGCGGTTCAGGTTTGCATCATTCAATGACATTCAACACAGTTTCGAAGAGGTGACTCGAAAGGAGCTGGGTCCCTTGTTTGAGCAGTGGATTCAAAGAACCGGGGCACCCTCCCTTGAAATATCTGATGTAAAAACTTTCCGGGAAGGGGATCAGTATGAACTGTCCTTCAACCTGAAACAGGTCCAGCCCGGAGAGCCCTTTCAACTGAGTGTCCCTATAGCCATTTACCTGGAGGGCCTGGAAGAGATTTACTTTTCATGTGAGCCGTTGGCGACAGGCAGCACCGCATGCTTCTTCTCGTTCAAAAACAGGCCCCTGAAAATCAGTGTGGATCCTCAATTTGATATGATGCGTATTCTTGATCGCAGTGAAGTCCCCTCCACCCTTTCCCAACTATTTGGCGCAAAAAAGGCAGCCATAATCCTTCCCTCCACGTGTGCCCTTTATGAAGAGTACCTTGCACTGGCACGGATGTGGAGTTCAGCACAGGAGGCACAGGAGAAGGAGCTTTCAATTCTCCTGGATTCGGAGATTGATCAAATTCCCTCCGACAGGCCGGTATGGATTCTGGATTCTTGCAACAGGTTCTACCCGCAAGTGGAGATCAATGATCAGTACCGGGAAATGCTCACTGAGGATGAGAGGGTAAAAATGAAATCGCTGATCGAAGAAAACTCATTGGTCTATGCCATTCCAAACAGCAATAAACAGGAGCAGACCCTGGGTTTTATCGGATCAAAGAATCCCACTGCAATTACAGGACTTTCGCGAAAGCTGTTCCACTACGGGAGTTATGGATACCTGGGATTTGAGGGTGATGCCCCCGACAATGTACTCAAGGGCATTTTCCCGGCACTGAATTCACGACTCGACCATGTGATAGCCTATCCCGACCAACCAGCCATCACACAGCAGCTGACATCTGCCAGGTCACTTGCCGACAGCCCATGAAAACCATCATATACCCTAATCGAAAAGATCAATTTTGAAGGATTTAAAACGATTTCTGAGTATATTGCATACCTATCCTAGCAACTGATCAACACTCCATCAATTAATGACTAAGACATGAAAAAAAAACTTGTAGTACTGCTGGTCACCGCCGTGATCCTGATGAGTTTTACTTCCGACAAACCCGCATATATCCTTTATGACCAGAATGGGAAAGAGGTGAAATATGCCAAAATGCTGAAAGAAATGGAGGGTGCAGATTTCATCTTCTTTGGCGAGCTACACACCGATCCCATTGCCCACTGGATGCAGTTTGAACTGACCAAAGCCTTGTTCGATCACAAAAAGGAAAACTTTATTCTGGGTGCCGAGATGTTCGAAGCCGACAACCAGCTGATTATGGATGAGTATCTGAGCGGCATTTATCCCACCAATAAGTACGAAGCTGAAATCCGCCTCTGGGACAACTACCAGACCGACTACAAACCAGTGGTGGAATTTGCCAAAGAGAACGGGATCCCGCTTATTGCCACAAACATTCCCCGCCGCTATGCCTCCATGGTTTTTGTGGGTGGATTTGAGGCCCTGGTGGAGCTTTCCGATATGGCCCTCAGTTACATCGCCCCCCTTCCCATTGCATATGATCCCGAATTAAAGTGCTATAAGGATATGCTGGATATGGGTAAAACCCCAATGGGTATGGACGACTCGCCCACGGGCATGCCAGCTGTACATGGCATGGGTATGCCAAAAATAAACATGGAGAACCTTCCTAAAGCGCAGGCAGCCAAAGATGCCACCATGGCCCACTTCATCATGGAAAACTGGACAGAAGGAAAAACTATGTTCCATTTCAACGGCTCCTACCACTCCAACAACTACCAGGGCATCATCTGGCACCTTCAGCAACAGAATAAGGACCTGAAGATTGTGACCATCAACACGGTCCTCCAGGAAGAAATTAAGAAACTTGAGGAAGAGCATCTGAACACTGCGGATTACATTATCTGTGTACCAGAGAGTATGACGAGGACCAAAAGATAGTGCTCAATGATCCGGATAAAACTCATATACAGGCATACATTTTTTGCATTCCTACTGGTTTTATAAGCTATTCTGTTGATTCTTCTTAATCATATGGACTATCTCAATATAGGAAAGCTTTCGGATATACATACCCGGCTACAGGGTCACCTGACAGCCTTTGAGTACCACTCCATGGTCTGGATGAAGGCATCCGGGTATCCTGATTCCCTGATCAAGCCACGGGCTATACTGGCCTCTTCATAAGTGTGATACTCACCGCAAGTATACCTGTAGAAATTGTCTTTACAGGCAAACTCCTTCACCTTATCAATCCCTTTGAATTCAGATACTTGTGTAGGTGACTGTTTAGCAAGTACCTGGATGGTAAAGTAGAAATCGTTCTGTCCCCGCGGCTCCACTGTTTCAGGTCTCAGGTTGGTTGGGACAAATAAACCAGACAACTCGGCCCTTATCGGCTCCGGACTTTCAATGGTGAGTATCACCTGCCGGTTGAGGTACCTTCCCAGCGGTGCATCACTGCCGTCGGGATAGGCATTCCTGGCGACCGGGGCTTTCTCACCCTTTCCTTCCAGGCTTATCCGGCCTCGGTCGACCCCTTTCATTTCCAGGTGTTTGGCTATCTTATTAGCCCGCCGGCTGGACAGCCAGAGGTTATAATCGGTAGAACCTGTGGCATCGGCGTGCCCGGAGATATGAATATTTGTCTCCGGGAATGTTTGCATCAAATCGGCCACTCTTTCAACCTCCAGTACGGCAGCCATGATCAACTCAGAAGCATTGTGCTCAAAGGGCACGGTAGTCTGCAGCCTGGTTGCACCCGGGAGTGAGGGAGGTGGAGTTGATGTTGCCGTGGATTCAACCACCTCGGCTGGTTCGTCAACCACTCCCTTATTGAGGACCTCAAGGATCTCATCGGTCTCTTCCGGCTCAAGGGCCTTTTCCATGGTAGATACGTCCACCTCTTTCTCCTCTACCGGTGCTGGAACTATTGTTGCAATTTCAGCCGGTTGTTCTATGGCTACTGGCAGTTGCTCTTCTTCATCACTCAGCTCCTCTGCCGGTGCTGGAACTATTGTTGCAATTTCCGCTGGTTGTTCTATGGCTGCTGGCTGCTGCTCCTCTGCATGCACCTCTGGTGGCTCCAGCTCAATCACCATGTTGAGGGTGTTGGATGTAGGATCATCAGGCCGCCTGACCGCATAATAACCGTCCAGTTCGTTCCAACCGGGATTGAAGAATACATTCTCCCCGGTGGTATTTACCGGGTAACCCAGGTTTATGGGTTCCATCCACTGGCCATCAGCTCCCAGTTCGGAATAAAAAACATCAAGACCTCCAATACCTGCATGCCCCTGCGAGCTGAAGAAGAGAATGGAGTCATTGCTTGAAATAAATGGAGTATGCTCCTCAAAGGGTGTATTAATCACCGGTCCCAGGTTGGTCGACGGTCCCCACTCTCCTTTCTCATCCAGGCTGGAAACATAAATATCAAAACTACCTTTCCCCCCGCGCGCATCGCTTACAAAATAAAGCGTATTCCCATCCCTTGAGACACTTGCATGCGGTTCCGAGGTCCTTCCGTTCACATTGGACCCCAGAGCTTCAGCTTCGGACCAGCGATTTCCTTCAATCCTGGAGATAAAAATGTCGGAGTGGGAGTAGAACTGGTGAACAAGGTAGAGGTCCTTCCCATCATAAGAGAGGCACACCGGGTAAGTTTCACCCACCATTCCAATCTCGCTATTGATTACCCTGGGCCTGGTCCAGAAAGATCCGTCACGGTGGGTCATCATAATCTTCTTATCGTTGGGGTAGTCAACCAGAAAAATCAGGATATTCCCATCGCCCGATATCACAGGATTGTTACAGGAGGGTAAGTCATCTTCGAAGTGATCCAGGACACTCTGAAACTCAAAAGACGGGTAATTCTTCACCACACCCACAGCCCTATTGCACGCTTCAATCTGCATTTCGGCGAACTCTACCAGCATCGGATCCTCGTCAGCTGCTGCTTCACGATAGAGTTCATAATTCTCTACGGCCTTCGGGAAATTGTTGTTCAGGTGATAAGCCCTGCCCAGCATGTAATATGTTAATACCGGGGCTCCTGGCTCTTTGGGAGACCGATCTTTGTAGGAGAGGCTTACCCCGGCGGCAGCCTCCTGCAGGTAGGTGACAGCCAATTGCTCATTTCCCGGAATCTCCAGGCAACAAGCACCGCAAAGAAACAGGATATTGCTGTTTCCCGGATCCAGTGTTAGCAAATTTTTATATCTGTTGAATGCCTCTTCATAAAAACCTGTCTGGTTCAGGTAATCCGCATCAAAAAAGATTCGTTTGAATTCCTTCGTATATTGTCCTGAAGCAGCCACCGAAACTCCCAGAAGCACAATCCACAACAACCACCTGAATGTCCTCATATGATAAATATACGAGATTACGGCATTGCTCCTTAAGCCATTTATCCACAGGTCATTCTAATTCGGAAAAAACAACAGGCTACCTCAGGCCCCTGATCCTGACTTCAATCTCCTTTTGACTTTTTAACAGATCAACCAGATTCTGAGTGTCGGTATTCCCGTAGTGGCAGGGGTAAAGTATAGAGGGTTGAATGGTCAGGGCAAGGTCGGCTACCATATTCGGGGTCATGGTATAGGGCAGGTTCATGGGCAGGAAATATCTATCTCAGCGCAAGTATTGTGAATTTAGGAGTTACTTCTGTAATTGGCAGAAGTGATTTATTTATTGACACCTATGGAACTGTTACGTCAGGAATGCCACAATGCCGTATTATTTCGTTAGTGACCGTGATATTCAAAGACTCCCGAAGCATAGAAAATACAAACGGTGAAGATGAGTCCTATTTATCAGGAAATCTAATATTGGACTCCAATTATGCAAACATCATCCACTTGTTCATAATTCTCCTTCCATTTTTCAAATGAGTCAGTAATCAATTGCTTCTGCTCATCCATAGATTTGCCGCGAACACTTAAAAACAGATCTTTAAGCGCCTTTTGTTTGAATTTCTTCCCGTGTTCCCCACCAAATTGATCCGTAAATCCATCTGAGAAGATATATATTACATCGCCTTTCTTCAGATCAAGCTGATGACTGGTAAATAGATTAGATTTAACATATCCACCAACAGGCTGTCTGTCGGCTTTGATCTCAATGATTTCTCCATCCCGGACAATCCACAATGGATTAAAAGCACCTGAGTATTTCAGCATATTCCCATTTAGAGAACATAAAGCAATATCCATCCCATCCATAACTACTTCATCGGATTTTTCAAATTCACGAATTACAATTTCTCTCGTTTTATCTAAGATTTGTCCGGGATCAGATAAACCAAATTCTTTAACCGATCTATTAAGAGCATGGCTGCAGATTACATGTACCATTGCTCCAGGCACACCATGACCGGTGCAATCAGCTGCTGCAAACAATATGGAAATTGACGAGTTACTATTCTGATTGGATATGGATTCAATCCAGTAGAAGTCACCTGCCACGATATCTTTCGGTATATATATAATAAACGATTTTTCGAGATACTCTTTAACTCTATTATCAGGGAGAAGGATAGCAGTTTGAATTCGTTTCGCATACGTGATACTATCCAAAATTTCTTTGTTCTTCATCTCTACCGACAACTTTTGTTCTTCTATTACCGATAAGTGATTCGCTATCTCGATGTTTTTATTATGCAGGAGCAAATTGGCTTTTTTAATCTGACGAAATGTTCTGATAAAAGCTATTGTAAAGAGGAATATCAGGACAAAACCTCCTGAAATAAGCTTCCGGCTATGTTCTATTGAAGAGAGGAAATCAGATTCCGGTGCTATTATGCCAATTCGATATGTATTATCTCCCATTTTGTATTCACTAATTGATCCCCACCATTTCTTTCGGTCAAATTTAAAAGAGAAGCAGTCATTTCCATTTTCAGTCTGATGCCAAATATCCAGAGTTTGACTCAATACCGGAATTCCTATGTTCTCCATTGATTTTAGAATACTGCTCTGGTAAGAATTCTCACTCTCAAATTTTTGATCATTTGGTAATCCTAATACCCGATCATCTTCTGTCAGAACAAAGACCTTCCCATGTCTGCTAAATTCAATACTGGTAGTAAACTTCGATATGTCGCTCAGCATGATGTCAAATCCAAAATAGAAGATTTCACCTTTGCTGTTGATCCATTCACGAGAAGCGGTAATACCAGGATCGAATGTATTATAGATGATGTATGGTTCAGTCCAGTTTAGAGAACCATGTTTTTCGAAGGCTTCAGTGAGCCATAATTGTTTCCTGGGATCAATACTTTGATCCACCTCCCAGGTTTTGATCATTTCTAATGAACCATGTACATATTTCCACTCATATCCCTCTGCTTTAACTTCACCAGCCTCAACATAGGTATGGATATTAATCCAGGTGCTATCGTTCTTCATTAACATCTTTTCATCGCCTTTGCTATTAGCCATCAAAATAGAGGAGATAGGAATAGAATTCTTCAATAACGGGATGAAATGCAAATCAAATTCCTCCCTCGAAATCTCATCGAAAAAACCAGATTCTCCTCTCTCTATTGCAATTTCAACAGCCTCAACAATGGGATGGAAATAATGATCAAACTCATGGAATACTTCATCCTTGTTATGCATTATTGTTGAAGTTGCCAGTTCGTCTATTGATGCAGACAGATCAATCAGAGAAACGATCAAAATAGAGGTGGATATTGCTGACAAAGCATATATTAAATATTTTGTAATCATGCGTTTCATGAGCTGAATAGTTGTTTCTATTAAATTAGCCTGTTTAGTGCCTGCAAGAAAACGTGAATTTCCGTAGAGACACTATTTACTATTTACCCTCCTACTTCCTTCCCCCCTTTCCAATAGTTTATATGCCACCGGGACGATGACCAGAGTGAGTACCGTCGATACCAGCAGTCCGCCGATAATGGTCCAGCCCATGGGCGCCCACAGTGTACCACCCCGGAGAGTCAGTGGTAGTAATCCCCCGATGGTGGTCAGCGCTGTCAGGACAATGGGTGTCAGGCGGGTCTCAGCTGCAAGCTGCAGGGCCTCATCCAGTGCTTTCCCACGTTCTCTCAACTTATTGATATAGTCCACCAAAATGATGGAATTGTTGACCACAATACCCACCAGGCTGGTAAGGCCCACAAAAGCTGTAAAGGAGAAAGAGTTCCCGGTAATCAGCAGTGCCCAGATCATCCCGGTAAAAGCAAATGGAATGGCCACGAATACGATCAGGGGTTGTTTAAAGGACCTGAACTGCAGCAGCAGTACCGAGAAGATGGAAATAATGGCAATGATGATGGCATTGGTCATTCCGCTGAACGCATCGTTCCTGCTTTCCAGTTCACCTGCTATGTGATAGCTGTAACCCGAGGGCATGGGATACTGTTCCAGACCTTCCATAATAGGCTCCATCACCTCATCCAGAGTAAATCCGGGACTGACATCGGCAATGACCTCAGCCGTGCGTTCCATATCATACCTGCTGATGGAATTGGGCACCTGCTGCATCTTCAGTTCAACAAACTGCTTTAACTGAATCTGCCGGCCCGAAAGTGACGAGACATAGACTTTATCCAGGTCCTCAAGCCTGAACTCATCGCCGGGGCCCATTTTCAAAACAATATCATACTCCTCCCCATCCTTATCCCTGAATTTTGAGATCCCTATTCCGGTCACAGCGGTACGAATGGTCCGGTCAATCTCGATCACCGGGATACCCAGCATGTTGGCCTTCTCCTTGTTGATATCAAAAAGCAGTTCCGTATTGGTTTTTACAAATTGATTCTCAATGTTGATGGCCCCGGGCTGCTCTCGGAATATCTCCTCTACGTCGGCTGAGACCTGGCGCAACACCTCAAGGTCATCACCCGTCATATAGACCTGGACAGGAGCGTCAAATGGCGGTCCTTGTTCGAATTCTTTTACCCGGATCAGGGCACCGGGATAGCCATCAAATACATCACGTAACTTCTGCAGGGTCCTCATAAAAGCCTCCTCCTCATAGCTGTTCAGTTCCACGTAGATTTCTGCATAGCGCATATCATGTCTCCGGGTGAATACATTGTAGTAGATCCGGGGATTTCCGTGTCCCACATTGGTGGCATAGTAGTGCACCTCGGGCAGCGTATCCAGCACCGATTCCATAAACCTTGCCACCTGGTCGGTCCGGTCGATACTGGAACCCTCCGGCAGTGTGGCCTGGATCATCAGGTTGGGCTGTTGCGCCTTTGGAAAAAAGGAGATCTTAACATAGCTGAACATAAGGGATGACAGGGCCAGGTAGATCAGTGCCAGGAGAAGTGTATAGAGGGGCCTTTTCAGGGAGAGCCTCAGGGTATACCTGAAGGGTTTCTCAATGACCCAGCTAAGAAGGCGGTTGAATCCCCTGGGATTCCGGACAACATCAACCTTATCCTTAAACAGGCGGCTGGTGATTACCGGTGTAAATGCAAGTGCAATAAAAAGGGAAACCGTCAGGGTAATCATGATGGTCACCGGCAGTGACATAATAAAATCCCCGGCCTCATCGGGCATGGCTGCAATGGGCACAAAAGCCAGGATGGTGGTCAGGGTGGCCGTGATGACCGGCCACCCTATCTCGGAGGCAGCCAGGATGGATGCCTCCCTCTTCTTATGCCCCATACCGATATAGCGGCCTATATTCTCCACCATGACAATGGAATTATCCACAAGCATCCCCAGCACCACCACGAGGCCAGCAATTGAAATCTGCTGAAGACCAAATCCTGAAATATTGACAAATCCAAGGCCAATAATGAGAGATAGTGGAATGGCCAGGGCCACTACCATGGAGGACCTTAATCCCAGGGAAAGGAAGATCACCAGGGCCACGAGAAGCATCCCCTGAAGGAGGTTGCTTACAAAGCCATCGATCCGGCTCTTTACAGTAACAGGCTGATTATAGATCACCTCCAGCTCTACCCCCCCGGGTAATTCCTCCCGGAAAGCTTCGATGACCGGCATCAGACTTTCAGAGGTCTCCAGGACATTCAGGCCCTCCTTCTGACCGATCCCAATGAAAACGGCCCGCTGCCCTCCTCTCCCCTCACGGTCAACCATCTTTGAACCGAACCTTGTAATGTAAGCCTGCTCCTCATATCCAAAATCCACCGTCGCAATATCCTTAAGGTAGATTAAGCGGCCCTGGTAAGAGTTGACCACGCAGTTCCGGATCTCCTCCAGGTCCTGGAACGATCCGGAAGATCTCACACTCAGGCTGGTGGGCCCCAGCTTCAGGTCCCCCCCCGGGATATTGGCATTGTTGGTCTCCACAGCTCTCACGATATTGTCAATGGAGGTGGTCACCATGGCCATTTTTTCAAAATCGAGCTTGATATGTATCTCCCGGACCGGAAGGCCATGAAAGGAAACATCTCTGATGTTCCGGATCTTTTCCACCCGCTTCTTCAGTATTTCGGCATGCGCCTCAAGTTCAGAGTATGGTTCAGAATCGGATACCAGGGCAAGTTGCATCATACTCATATCGGTGATGGACCACTGCCACAAATCCAGTTTAACGATCTCATCCGGGAGTGTGGACCGGATGTTGTTCACCTGCTGTACCACCTCATCATACTTTTCATCCGGATCGGCATCGGATTCAAATTCAATCCCGATGATAGCAATCCCATCCCTCACCTCCGATGAGATCCGTTCAATATCCTCCAGTCCGTTCAGGACCTCCTCCAGGGGGAGGGCGACCATTTTCTCCATGTCGACCGGACCGGCACCCGGCATTATCACAATAACCGAGGAACCGGGAACAGATACTTCAGGATTCTCTGTACGCGGCATGGTCATATAGGCACGCATCCCAAGAATTGTCAGGAAAATTACGATCATCCAGGTGAATGCCCTGTTATCGATGGCTAGTGCAGGCAGTCTCATGGCTTCTCCCCTTCAATGTGATTGACCGGCACTACCTCATCATCTGCCCTCAGATATTTTGCTCCTTCGGTAACGATCCACTCCCCCTCATCCAGTCCATCCACCACCACCACCGTCTCACCGAGTATCCGTCCGGTTTTCAGGAGCCTCTTGGAAACGCTATTATCGGCATATACAAACACATGAGCCATGTTGTCACTGGCATCCAGAAGTGATTCAATGGGCACAGCCAGGGAGCGGCTGACCCCGGCAGGATAGATCTCAGCCCGTGAGAAAAAGCCTGTTCTGAACTGGGGGTGGGCCTGCAAAATCAGCAACTCGGACTCGTAGGTACCGGTCACAGGATCGGCCACACTACCCAGTTCAGTCACCACTGCCCGGAATATCGTTTCGGGAAAGGCATCCATTGTAACATTTGCAGAATCACCAATAAGCAGTTTGACAATGTCCTTATCTGTTAAGGCTGCCCTGACCACCCAATCGTTTTCAGTAGATGCAAAAAGAATGGCCGGGTACCCGGGCCCGATCACCTCGTTGGTCTCCACCAGTATCTTCATGATTTCTCCATCCGAGGGGGCTTTGATCCATGAGTGCTGAAAGTTAAAATCAGCTATCTGCTTCTGAGCACGGGCCAGTTCGAAAGCCGATCTGGAGTTCTGATACTGCTCCAGAGTGGCCACGCTGTCCTGGTAAAGATTCTTGGCGCGGTTCATGTCACGACGCGACTTCTCCAATCCGATATCGGCCTGACTGACCTGGGCCCTGATCTCGGACAGGTCCAGCGCAGCCAGCACATCACCTTTCGAAACAGCACGTCCCTCCTTAGCATTTACCTGGTTGATAATTCCACCGGTCTTAAAGCTGAGTTTCATCTGGGTGGCGGTCACCAACGACCCGGTAACCCTCACCGGAATCTGATATTCCACAGCTGCTACCCGGTGAAGTTTTACACTGACTGGTTTGGATTCAGGCTGGTGTTTCTGTTCCGGCGCAGTGCAGTGGGCCAAAAGAAAAAGAAGGAGTGTTATGCCTGGAATCACTGTGCGGCCTCTTGCTATTGATTTCATAGAAAGACTTTTTTTACTTATTGATTAAAATTTTCAGGATCAGTGGCCCCCATGGCGTACTCAAAGTCGGCCTGCCGGCTGAAGTAAGCTCCCTGAGCAATAATAGAGTTGGCAGCAGCGCTGGTAAGGCTGGTACGTGCATCAATCAGCTCCAGCAATGAGGATTGTCCCTCGCTGTACTTCCTGTTGATCAGTTCATAGGCCCTCCTGGCTGCCTGTGTCTGTTTTCGTGCCGACTGAACCGACTCATAGGCTGCCTGTAGGGCATAATAGTGGTTGATCACCTCCAGCCTGATAAGTTGCTGCGTTTCCGAATATAGCGCGGTCAGCTTTTCACCTTCGATTCTCGATTGCTGTACCTTATGATGGTTGGCCGTACCCTGGAACAGGTTCCACTTCATCACCAGCGATGCCATCACGAAATCATCATCCCCGTTAAAACTGTACTCCTCACCCTGGAAACCATAATCCACCACCCCGAAAAGACCCGGAATGTTACTCCCCCTGTGCATACTGGTCACTCGCTGGTTCAGTACCTGGTACTCCTTGATCTGTTGCAGCTCATCCCGGTTCTGAATCGCCAGCAGGCTTGCCTCATCCAGCGAGACCACCACAGGCCCGGGAGTTTCAGTAAACAATTCAATGGGAGACTCCAGGGAATGGTTTAAAAGGAAGTTGAAATAAGCCCTGGAAGCCTGAAGCATGTTGTTGGCCTGTGCCCGCTGAACCTCAACCTTGCTGAGTTCCGACTCGGAGCGATAAACTGCATCGATGGTTACCTTGTCATTTTCGTATAAGCGTTGGCTCACCCTGAGGTTTTCGTTCACCAGCGACAGGGTGGTATCGGCCAGCCAGACCAGGTTATACGCCTTCTGATAGTCATAATAGGCCTTGGTAATCTCCCTGATCAGCTCCCTTTCATACCGGTCCACATCAATCCTGGCTATCTCTGTGTATTGTTTCCTGATCCCGTGATTGTGAATGACATCAGAACTGAAGATGGGTTGAACCAGGGTTAACTTCGTCTCGTGCTCTTTAGGACGCAGAAAGGGGAACTCCTGATTCTCAATCTGCGGGAACATCTCTGATCCTGTAAGTCCATTAAGGGTAGAATATACAGGATTCAACATATCCCCCACCGGGAACTCAATCATCCGGCCCCCGTTTGCAACTGTATATCGGGCGTTCAGGCTCAGATCAGGGAAGAACAAGCCCCTGGCCTCCTTCAAAGCCGAAAGATTGGAGGCATAATTCAGCTGTTTCTGTTTCAGTGCCTGGTTCGACTGAAGGCCCTCTGCAATGTATGCCCGGAGGATCGGATTCTGAGCCTGAATTTCTGTCCCCGTCAGGAAAGTCAGGCAGGAAAGGACAGCCACTAAAAATATATTTTTCATGAGCGGATTCCATTTAGCACCAGTTCAAAATGACTCTCAAAAATCTTTGCGGGGGATAACTCCAGCATCTTAAACAGCTCCTTCTTCATGCTTACAAAGCGGATCACACTCAGTACGGTCATCCAGAGTGTATGAGCCACCAGAGCCGCCGGTATATCGGAACGGATAATCTTCTCGGCCACACCCTGCTCCACAACCTGAATCACCGTACCGACGGTCGATTCATTGTAGATCAGGTTCTGCACATCACTGGTTGTATAGCTGATACTGGCAGTCTCCATGCCCTCCAGGGTCATGATGGCCTTCATGTGATCGGGATTTGATCCTGAGAATTCAATGCAGGCCCAGCCCATGCGCTGAAGTTTCTCAATCGCATTACCCGCCTGCTCGGTTGCCTTCAGTGTAATCGATCTCAGCAATATAATGGCCCTTCGTGCTACTGCCATGTGAAGGTCCTCTTTGCTCTTAAAATAGAGGTAGAGCGTCCCCTTGCTCAACTCTGCCTTCATGGCAATATCATCCATGGTTGACTGCTCAAAACCCTTTGAGAAAAAGACCTGCTCGGCCGCCTCTATTATTTCCTCCTTTCTTTGCTGCTTTTCCCGCTCTTTTCTTTCGGCTATTCCCATAATCAAAGATTTGATGACTTACATTTATTTAATGACTTTCAGTCATTCGATAAACCAAAGTTAAGCTTTTTCTATCTATTATCATAGATTATACTAAGAAGCTCCAATCAGGAGTTCTTATTTTGATACATGAACAATGAAATATCCGAAAGTGACATACCGAACAATTCGAAAGGCCCTGAGGATCTCCCTTTACCTCCTGCTGGGTTTTGTGATGATCATGACCCTGTTTATCCTGTTAATCCTTGCAGGTACTTTTGGCAAAATACCTGATGCTAAAGCTTTATTGAAGATACAGAATCCGGTTGCCACGGAGATTTATACAGCCGATGGAGTTCTCATGGGGACCTACTACATACAGAACCGTCAGTACATGGAAGCATCCACAATCACCGGACCCATCAAAAATGCACTGATCGCCACCGAAGACATAAGGTTCTACAATCATAAGGGCATCGATACCCGCAGCCTCGTCAGGGTCTTTTTCAAAACCCTGCTGTTGAGCAAAGAGAGTTCCGGAGGTGGCAGTACATTGACCCAGCAGCTGGTCAAAAACCTTTTTCCCCGCATTGACATTGGCTCCTTCAGCATGCCTGTGAATAAAGTAAAGGAGATGGCCACCGCTCATCGCATGGAGAAGGTGTATACCAAGGAGGAGATCCTGGAGTTGTATCTCAGCACGGTTCCCTTCGGAGAAAATACATTTGGAATAAAAACTGCTTCCAGGCGTTTCTTCAACAAGGATCCACAGGAGTTGCAACTGGAAGAAGCGGCAGTACTGGTGGGTATGCTGAAGGCAACCGGGAACTACAACCCGGTGAGAAACCCGGGAAGAGCCATGGACCGCCGCAATTTAGTCCTGTCCCAAATGGCCAGGTACGGTTTTATCGGAGGTTCGGAAGCAGATTCCCTGCAGGAGTTGGCGTTGAAGGCAGACTACCACCCGCTGCCCCATAACGCAGGTATAGCCCCCTATTTCAGGGAATATATCAGGTCGAAGCTGGATGTTTGGTGCAAGGAGCACTACAAAAACGGGGCGGAACCATACAATCTTTACACGGACGGACTGAAAATCTATACGACCATCGACAGCCGCTTACAGCTATATGCCGAGGAGGCGATGCAGGCACATATGGCCCACCTCCAGGAGATCTTCAGGAAACAATGGAGGGGTAAAAACCTATGGAGGGGACTGACTGAAAAGCAGATACTGATCAATTACGACGGAAGTCAAAGGCCGGATATGGCTTCGGAACAACCCAGGAAAATGGAGGTATTCACCTGGGAGGGTTTACAGGAAAGAGAATACAATACACTCGACTCTCTCAAGCACTATCTGGGATTTTTGCAGACAGGGATCCTGGCCATGGATGCCTCAACTGCTGAGATCAGGGCATGGGTGGGTGGGATCAATAATGAATATTATAAATATGACCACGTTACAGCAAGGCGGCAGACCGGCTCCACATTTAAACCGCTGGTTTATCTGGAGGCCCTTGAGCAGGGGATCTCTCCCTGTGATTACTTTCCCAATGACAGCGTCGTATACGAGGAATTTGATGACTGGGTCCCCAGGAATGCTGACCGCTCATACGGGGGGCACTACTCCCTGAAGGGGGCAATGGTTCACTCGGTTAATACGGTTAGCGTCGAACTGTTGATGCAGGTAGGTATCGATAGTGTAATGGAGCTGTGCCAGAAAGCGGGAATTGAATCCCCGTTGCCCGCAGTACCTTCACTGGCCCTTGGCACAGGAACAGTTTCACTTTATGAAATGGTGAGAGTTTACCAGGCCATCGCCAACGGGGGATTTTCGAAAGAACCGGTCTATATCAAAAGGATCGAGGACAGGAGCGGGATGGTACTGGACGAATGGATCCCCGAAGCGCAAGGGACTGCAATTTGCAGTCCGGAAAATGCAGAGCTGATGGTATCTTTGCTCAGGGCTGTGGTGAACGATGGCACAGCTGCCGGCCTACGTACCAGATACCAGATATCTGCAGATATTGCAGGCAAAACCGGAACAACACAGAATTACACCGATGGCTGGTTCATTGGCTTTACACCTGGACTGCTTACCGGGGTATGGGTAGGTGGGGACCTGCAAAATGTCCGCTTCCAAAACATGAAATATGGCCAGGGAGCCTATGCTGCCATGCCCATATGGGCAGGCTTCATGAAAAGTGCCTTTAGTGATGATCACTGGGATATGCTTCAGGAGAAACGCTTTGACATCAGCCCGGCAACGCAGGATCAATTGCTTTGTGATGATTTCGTGGAGAAGAAGCCCAGAGAGTTCCGTCCCATTCAAACCCTTAAGAAGAAGAGGCTCTTCAGGAGGCTCTTCAGGAGAGATAGGTAACGATTTCCGAAAGTGCTTTCCGCTTCTCATCGTGGCGTTCAGGATCGGCCACATCCAGGGGATAGCCCAGGGGAAGGATAGCCATAGGCTCCATTTCAGGCGGAAGGTCCAGCAACTCCCGTGTCACAATAGGATCAAAATTACAGATCCAGCAGGTGCCCAGTCCCAGTTCGGTGGCCTGGAGGGTCATGTGATCGGTGGTAATGGCAGCATCCACATCCCCGAAATCCTTCCCGTCTGCCTTCCTTTTCCACGACTGGCTGTGATCCGTACAGATCACAATCACGCAGGGGGCACTCTGGAACCACTCTCTGTGATAGGCTGCGTGGAATCTCTTCAGCCGGGACTCACCCTGGATCAAATAGAAATGCCAGGGCTGGAAGTTCACAGCCGAAGGAGCCACTCTCCCGGCTTCCAGGACCAGCTCAAGTTTCTCAGCTTCAACGGGCCTTGAATCATAGTTCCGGCACGAGTACCGTCTCTTTGCAATATCTAAAAGATGTGTCATCTGCTTCGGCTTTATCCGTTCATAAAAATACAACGAAAAACCCGGTACAGCGACCGGGTTTTTTGCTTCCTTATATCTCTAAGGTTACAGGCTATTGGAATAAGCAGCCTATAATTCTATTTTCCCAGTTTTCTGGGTTTTCCTCCCTTTTTCCAATGCTCCTCAATCTTCTCAAGCGGAATACCCTTGGTTTCCGGAATGAAGAAATAACCCCAAACGATTCCAATCAGCGCTACAGCGGCAAAAATCCAGAATACGCTACCCACACAGGACGGACATACTTCCGACAGGTCCTGCCCATCAGGCACAACCACCTCTTTTGCATTTCCAATGGCACTGGCCATTTTAAAAAAGGTCCATACAACAAGGGTATTAAAGCCCCAGTTTGAGAGTGAACCGATGGAAGCACCCAATCCACGAACCCTGGTGGGGAATACCTCGGTAATGATCAACCAGCCCAGCGGCCCGAGACTAATGGCAAAGAAGGCAATGTAAACCAGCATGGAAATCACCAGGAACCATTTCCCGGCTCCGGGAAGCATGAAACCAAGACCCATGCATACCAGTGCAACCGTAATACCAGAAAGGCCGATGAAATAGAGTTTCCTTCTTCCCAGTTTGTCAATGATGAACAGGGAGAGAATGGTAAAGAGCACATTCACAACGCCCACAATCACAGAGGCTGCAATGGCTGCTTCAGCACCTTCAAATCCTGCTGCCAGGAAGATTTTCGGACTGTAGTAAATCACGGTATTGATCCCCACAAACTGTTGGAAGAACATAATACCCATGGCAATAATCAGTGCATTTCTCAGCCAGGGTTTAAAGAGCTCTTTCCAGCTTGCCTTGCTCGCATCAATGGCGATATCGCTTTTCATGACAGAGATGGAGCTGTCAATAATCTCCGCATCTTCAATCTTGTCTAATATTTTCCGGGCCTCCTCTTCACGGCCCTTGCTCATCAGCCAGCGGGGAGTCTCAGGCAGGAAGAACATCCCGATAAAAAGAATAAGTGCAGGAATTACTCCTACCCACAGCATCGGGCGCCAGCACTCCAGGTCATTATTATCAGCAAGTGCACTGTCGCTGAGGTAAGCCGTAAGAATACCCACGGTAATCAGCAACTGGAACATGGAGACGAGGGTTCCCCTGATTTTTGTGGGTGAGATCTCCGAGATATACAGCGGAACAGCAAAGGATGAAACACCGATGGCCAGTCCAAGATAAAAACGGGAGATCATCAATTGGGTTACAGTTGGCGCCAGGCCTGTCCAGACAGCCCCTGTGGCAAATATGAAAGCCGAAGCAAGGATCACCTTCTTGCGTCCCAGGATATCAGTAATGACTCCAGTAAGCAGGGCTCCGACAACAGCTCCGATAAGACCCAGTGCGGTAACATTCTCAATCTGTGAATCAGTTAATTCAAAATAATCCTGCAAAAATGGAATCGCACCGGAGATCACCCCTGTATCAAAGCCGAAAAGGAGTCCGCCTGTGGCCGCAATACTTGCGATCACAATGACTACACCCTTATTACTCCTGTTCTCAGTCATGGTAATTATGAATTTTTCTGTTTTTGAAAGCTGTAAATATAAATCACTTTGTGAGATTTCGACAAATTTGCCCCTTCTTTAAATTCATTCTACCCAATTGAATTTCTGACCATTGCTCTGATTGACTGGCTTTTGAAATATGCAAAATTTTCTTATATTGCGTGTAAGCAGATAACAAGTCAAACCCTCCTTCCTTATGAAGACGAAATATGAGCTAGAGTATACACTCAATACATCTCCCTCAATTCTTTTTAACAGGATCAGCACCCCGGAAGGTTTGTCTGAGTGGTTCGCAGATGACGTGAACCTGAAAAAAGACTTATACACTTTCATATGGGAGGGAACCGAACAGGAAGCCTCTGTTGTACAAAAAAAGAACAACAAGTATATCCGTTTTCACTGGGAAGAGGATGATGAAGAGATCTTCTTCGAGTTCAGGATCCACACCGACGAACTTACCGGAGATGTGGCACTGCTGATTACCGACTTCGCCGAAGAGGGAGAAAAAGGAGATGCTGTTGATCTTTGGGACACCCAGATTTCAGAGCTCAAACATGCCATTGGACTTTAACTGCTCTTTTTTCAAAATAAATTACCTTTGTATTCGTTGAAAATGTAGGTTGCAATTGGGAGCGGTGTGAAAAAAATTCATCTTCTGGTCATAAAGTCATTCGTGGGTCCACTTATCCTGACTTTCTTCTTCGTGGTATTCATCCTTCTGATGCAATTCCTATGGAAGTATATTGATGACCTTATCGGGAAGGGGCTAGAATTCAAAATTATCCTGGAGTTCCTGATCTACACCGCTGCCACACTGGTTCCTCTGGCAATTCCACTTGCTGTATTACTGGCCAGCCTGATGACCTTTGGGAACCTGGCTGAAAACCTTGAGCTACTGGCACTAAAATCCTCAGGGGTATCACTGGTCCGGATCATGAATCCTGTTATTATCCTGACTGCATTCATTGCAGTGGCTGCATTTCTTTTCTCAAACCATGTCCTCCCTTACTCAAATCTGAAAATGAAGTCGCTGCTTTATGACATCCAACAGCAACGGCCCGAGTTAACAATCAAACCCGGTGTATTTGACAACAATCTGGAAGGCTACTCCATCCGCATCGGGGACAGGGACAGCAGGACAAGCCTTTTGAAAGACATTCTGATATTTGACCACACCGCTAAGCAGGGCAATGTCAGCGTAACAGCTGCCGACTCGGGTTACATGAAGATGTCGGCCGATGAGAAAAACCTCCTGCTGACGCTCTATAACGGGAAATCATATATTGAACTTCAGAAACAGAAGAAAGATAGAAAGCACGTTAAAAGCTACCCCCATAGAAGGGATCAGTTCGATCAGCAGGAGATGGTCATCGAGATGACAGGCTTCGGACTTAACCGGAGCGATGAAAGGCTCTTCCGGAATTCATATTCCATGATGAACCTGGATCAGCTGCACCATTTCGACGATTCGCTTACCATCGACCGGAATGCCATCCTGGAAGAATTCCAAAGGATCATCAAAAAGTCCCTCACAGGAAAACCCAAAACAATCATGATCAACCTGTCGGCCTTTCATCCCGACTCACTGGAGAAGAGAAAAGAAACCGGGATAGAAAAGGTCCAGCATTTCCATGTGGACTCAGCCTACGCCCAGCTGAATAAGCTTGAGCGCAGAAGAGCGATCAGTCAGGCCGTCAACTTTGCAAGAAGCAACAAATCTGTCACTACTTCAAATATGGGTACAGCTGAATGGAAAATGAGCAAGTTGCGGCGCTACCAGAATGAGATCCATCGCAAATACGCCTATTCACTTCTTTGCCTGATCTTCTTTTTCATAGGTGCACCACTGGGCGCAATTATCCGGAAAGGCGGACTGGGAATGCCGGTGATTACTAGCGTCCTGCTCTTTTTAATTTATTACATCATCTCCATGATGGGTGAGAAATTCTCACGGGAAGGCCTTGTCCCCCCCTATTTCGGGATGTGGATATCCACCTTTATACTGGTGCCGTTAAGCATCTGGCTTACCCGTAAGGCAACACTCGATTCGGTTATATTAAACATCGAAACCTACTTCACCTGGTTTAAGAAATTGAGACTGCGTTATAAAAACAGGCTCCGGTCCTCATGAAAATACTCCTGTTGACCAACAAGCTTCCCTATCCTCCAAAAGACGGAGGATCCATTGCCACACTCAACATGATTACCGGTCTGAGCGATGCCGGTCACCAGGTCACCTGCCTCTCCCTGAATACTGTTAAACACAGCTTTCCCATTGAAAAGATACCAGGATCATTGAGCGGGAGAATCAGGTTTATCGGGATTCATTGTGATAGCTCCATCAGGCCCGCCAGGATGCTCTCTAACCTGCTCTTTTCAAAAATCCCCTACATTGCAGAAAGGTTTAACAAGCCGGACTTCCGTTTAAAACTGCTTCAGCTGCTCGGAGAGGAGGAGTTTGACCTTGTTCAGATGGAGGGCCCCTACCTGGGCCACTACCTGGATACAGTACAGCAAAACAGCAGTGCGGCAATCTCTTTCCGTGCGCATAACGTGGAACACCGGATCTGGGAGAGGAAAGCTGCCAATGAAAGGTTTCCATTCAGGAGGGCTTACCTCATGAATATGGCAAAAAGGCTGAAGGAGTTCGAACTGCAGGTGGCTGAAAAATCGACATGCCTGGTAACTATCAGTCCCCTGGATGAAAAAGCATTCAGGGAGATGGGGGTAAGAAAACCCATTATTACTATCCCCACAGGTATCGACCTTCATGAGTATCCCTCCACGGAACTGCCCGGTGAACCCTCCGTTTTCTTTATTGGCGCCCTTGACTGGCTCCCTAACCAGGAAGGACTACTCTGGTTCCTGGACCATGTAATCGACCCACTGCGAAGTGAGGTTCCCGAAGTCACCTTCCATGTAGCCGGACGCAATGCCCCCTCATCCTTCGAAACACTACTTTCCAGAAATCAGGTGATCTACCACGGCGAAGTAGCGGATTCACAAAAATTTATAAGATCTCACCGGATTATGGTGGCCCCCCTCTTCACAGGCAGCGGGATCCGGATCAAGATACTGGAGGCCATGGCACTGGGCAGGCCGGTCGTAACCACCCCCATCGGCATCGAAGGGATTCCGGCCCGCAACAACAGGGAGATCATGACCTCAGACGATCCTGAAATATTTAAAAACCAGATCATTAAGCTGATCAGAGAGGAAGATACACCCCGTGATTTAGTCTCCGCGGGACGCAAACTTATTCAGGAGAATTTTAATAACTTTGGGCTCTCAACCCGGATTACCCGGTTTTTCAAAGAACAGGTATGATTTTAATTCAGACAATATTCTGGTTCAGTCTTTTCCTGATCTTCTATTCCTATATCCTTTTCCCCGCCATGCTACAGTTGCTGGCCTCCCGGAAAAAGCCGGAACAGCAACCACCGGGCTACCTCCCTTTCCTCTCCATACTCATAGCTGCCTATAATGAAGAGGAGGTTATTGAAACCAAGATCCACTCCGTAATGGATTCGGACTATCCTCCCGACCGCTTTGAAATCCTGGTGGGATCGGATAATTCCAACGACAAAACCAATGATATCCTTCTGAACCTGGATAAGGAGCATCCCCTGGTAAAAACCTTACTTTTTGAAAAACGAACCGGGAAACCCGGGGTAATCAACCACCTGGCAGAAAAAGCAGAAGGCGAGATCCTTGTGATTACAGATGCCAACGTAATGCTCGACCGGACCACCCTGAAGAACCTTGCAGGAAGTTTCCGGAACCGGGAAATCGGATTGGTGGATACACGCATGGTAAACACCACATTAAAAAAGGATGGCATATCCCACCAGGAGAAATTTTACATAGGGCGAGAGGTAAGGATCAAACACCAGGAGAGTATTCTCTGGGGTAGTATGATGGGGCCTTTCGGAGGGTGTTATGCTGTCAGGAAATCAAATTACACTGCGGTTCCCACTTATTTTCTGGTGGATGATTTTTATGTCAATATGTCAGTACTGAAGCAGGGTTTCCAATGCGTGAGCAACATCAGTGCCAATGTGTATGAGGATGTCTCCAACGACCTCATGGAGGAGTTTCGTAGAAAAAAACGGATCTCTGCCGGAAACTTTCAGAACCTGCAGAAATTCAGATCCCTGCTAATTTCCCGCCGCCCCGGAGTGGCTTTCTGTTTTCTCTCCCACAAAGTCATCCGCTGGGTCGTCCCCATGCTGGTTTTGGTCAGCCTGGGTACCTCACTCTACCTGGGACTCAGCCAGACCGATCAGATCCTCCCCCTCCTTAGAAAGCTCTACCTGGCATTTGCCCTGGCTCAACTTATATTCATTTTGATTCCTCTTATTGACCAAATCCTGCGGATAATAGGAATCCATGTTTTACCTTTGCGCTTTGTTTCACATTTTGTATTAATGAATCTGGCCCTTCTGGCCGGTTTCTTTAGATATTTAGGAGGTATAAAAAGCAATGTCTGGCAACCTACAAGGAGAAATCAGGGTCGAGTTAAATAGCATCGAAGAGGCTCTTGAGGAGATAAAGAACGGGAAAACCATCATCGTAGTGGATGATGAAGACCGTGAGAATGAGGGAGATTTCATAGCTGCGGCCGAGCTGATCACCCCCGAAACCGTTAATTTCATGGCTACCCATGGCAAGGGGCTGATCTGTGCATCACTTTCCGAGGAGCGATGCAAAGAGCTGGACCTGCCCATGATGGTCACATCCAATACGAGCAGTCACGCCACCGCTTTCACAGTCTCGGTAGACCTGATTGGGCACGGAACCACCACTGGCATATCCGCTTCGGATCGGGCAAAAACACTGAG
>JAAEOI010000113.1 GCA_024244665.1 Bacteroidota bacterium
ACTGAAGGTCCTTAATAGCAATTTATCTTCGGTTTTAAAGCCGGGCATCCACAGGCTCTCTTTTTTACTGAGCAAGGAATTTTCAACTTCCACAAAAGGATCCCTGCCTGGTTTACCCGAATGACGAAAAACAAGAAAAACCGACTCGTCGGGGTTCAGCATAAGCGGAATCCGGGTATGTTCACCTTCCACTGTCCAGCCGGAAACAGTTTCAATGGAAGCATCAACTGCATTCCAGAATTCAGGTTTTTTCCCCACTGTGCGGAACCCGGCAATGGTATTCACCCTGCGGCCCGACTGATTAGAAACAAAGTAAATATCAGCGTCCTTTGTTTTGCGATGAATCCAGGCTAATTCGCCACTCCCCCCCGGGATTTTTATAGCAGGAGAAACATTAAGTTCGTCCAGGACTTCAGCCGGAGAAACACCGGAAAAGACCTGTCCTTTGCCATATTTGTTTGATGTAACAGTGGTGCCGTCACATAGGCCCCATACCTCCTCACCAATGGCTATCACTTCCTTCTCAGAAGATGGAAACCCCTCCAGGCTTGGAGTATGTATAGGTTTAGGCCCCACAATTGTCGCCCCTTCGCGAACCAGGTTTCGGACTTTTCGGGCAAATTCTGGTCTCAGGAAGCCGTGATCCGGCATGACCAGAATCCGGTATTTTTTACCCGAAGGCAGAACAATATCCCCGTCCTCAACCTTCAATTCGACCAGGATATCCGTGCCGCAGGCATCATAGTTGTAACCGGCATTTTTTAAATCATCCCGGACAATTGCACCGTTAGGAGCTGCATCTCCGGCAAAACAAAGCACGTCGGCAACATTAGCACCACTCTGTAAAAGAAACTGCGAACGTTGAATGTATTGTATCCATGCTTTTCCAGGTTCCCACCAGGTATTAGTGCGGTCGAAATGACAACCATACTGGCCCATGGTCATGCCCGGAACCTTGTCGAGCCAGGGTTGGTGCGCATAAACGTGAAAAGTAAACCGGTTGATACCCCTGGTCCAAATCCTGTCGCCAAGGCGTTTCAGCGAACCGGGATGGCTCTGCCATTGCCCTCCTCCCATCCCGGGACCGGCGGTAAAGGCTTCGGAGCCTGCAATCGGTCTTCCGTAAATATGAGCCAATGAAGCTGCCAGTTCAACGGAAAATGAATAGCCACCGTCAACAAAAAACTCGGACATGGGCAGATCTGCCTTTGCTGCAACCTTCAAACCTTCGAAGCATGATGTGTAGGGTTCGGTTGAAAACTGCATCCCGTTTTCGTGACAGAGATCGGCGAAATAGCCATAAAAGTTGTCAGCAAAAAGCTCGGAGATGGTAATTCGGAAATCCCACAGGAAACGTTCTGTGGTCGGAGTGTCTTCGATCAACCTCCCGGTAAGGGCCAACAGAAAGGGTGTGGGATCATAGCCCCTTCGTTTTTTGAATTCCTCTTTCATTCGTGGAGTCCAATGATGAAGCCCGGCTTCATAACTGTCAATGTGCAGGGTATTGAATACATCACCGGCAAGCGGACCAAGATAGTCCATGATGGGCTTGATGCCGTTCTGCCATTGGAGATCGACCCCCTGGCGTTTGAGTTTGTCCACCTCGAGGCCGCGTCCTGGTTTTGGCGCAGGGGCATTGGTACGGCTACTGGAGGTGTGGCCCATGCGGATAATTTTCCATGCACCAGGGGGCGCATCCCAGCTGAGGACTCCGTCCTCGCTGACGTTGTCTGTCAGATCAATGATAGCATTAATGGGAATTGCCACTGCTAGCGAATCGCATGAAAAATCGGGCTGCCTGCCATTCCTTCCGCCACGTTGTCCGGCTTTTATCGGCCATTGAGGAAGACGATATCCGGTATTCAGACCTACGGGTATAGCATAAACCGCAATATCCCGGTAATAGTTTTCCCGGGTTTCAGGATGGGGAACTATTTTTCTTACAGATTGATTGCCCGGGATAAAGTCCTCCGAGACGGTCAGAATCTGCATGCTGTGCTCAGGGGGTATCCATGGGCCTCCCATAGTTGCCCAGCCTGCACAGTTATGCAAGTTCATCTTTATATCCAGACGTAAGGCTTCCTCTGCAGCAAACTTCACCATCCCAAGCCAGTCTTCACTGAAGTATTCAACCGGTCCGGGCGGAATATCTGTCTTCATTCTGGGACCGGCAACATTCATAATAAGAACACCACCGATACCCACACGAGCCATAGCCTCCAGGTCGGCGGTTATGCCTTCACGGGTGATATTTCCATTCATCCAGAACCAGTATGTATGCGGACGGGCATTTGCGGGTGGATCTTGAAAGCCCTCAGTCAGATCGTCTGTCCCGGCTGTGACGGAATAAATCAGCATTTCCAGCACAAGGAGCATCAGCACCGAGAAAGTTTTAGCTAACATCAATCTTGTTTTTTTCATTTTTCCTGTTGCTCAATTTTCATAATACTTACCCATCTGCTTTCACCTGGCCAAAAACCCTTACTCCAGAGGAACCAACCTGGCACAACGAAGCGTGACCGGACCGATCAGTCCGGATGGCTGCAATTTACCATCTTTGTCCCAGTGCTTCCAGCTTGTAAAGGTTATACGTTCTTTTACCGGTCGCTCCTCAATACTGCTTAGCCATTCCGGCCAGGCAGTCAGGGCTCTGTTGGTATACCAGTCCATGTCTACATCACTGTATTCGCAATCGGCCGGGTACTGTTCGTCGCCAATGAGACGGTTGACCCAGAGGTTCGTAACATCCACTTCAAGCGTGTTTGAACCGGGTTGCAAGGCCTCGCTGATCTCTCTATTAAACGGTTTATGCCATAAGGTACCCACATCCTCTCCATTGATCCGGACTTCGGCTATCACGGAAATATCGCCAAGGTCAAGCCAGACCTGCTGCTCCTTTATCAGAAAGTCCCCGGACAAATCAAATTCGATTCGATATGTGGCTGTTCCTGAAAAATATTTAACCC
>JAAEOI010000114.1 GCA_024244665.1 Bacteroidota bacterium
CAATCAATATTCCGCATTTCTTGCTGCAAACATGTTCTACGCTGCCTTCTTCAAGGAAAGCACTGAAGGATTCGCATTCAATACCGTGGTCGAAAATAAATCCAAAGGCAAAGGCACTGGCAAAGATCCAGACGGAGGTGAGGCAGAAGTCGTCTTTGAAGACAGTACTAAAATCCTTCTCCAGAAAGCTGCTTATGACGCTGTAATGGAGTTTTCTGCCGGAGAATGCTATAAGCGATAAAGAAATGATATTATGAAAAACAAAAATTTATTTTTTCTGGCCCTGGCGATTGTATTAAGCAGTTGCAGCCAATCAGAGGATACTATCCAGAATCTGGAAGTAGATTTCATTAGTAACCTGGGTCAAGATCCTGTCTTCTCCTGGAAGACGGACAGTGGTGGCACTGCATGCAGTCAATCCGCCTGGCAGATCATTGTTTCGGACAATGCATCGGCTATCAGCAAGAACCTTGGCAATATATGGGATTCGGATAAGCAGGATGGTAAGCATGTCCCGGGTGTTCAGTATGCCGGTGAAAAGCTCGAAAGCGGGAAGCAGTACTTTGCAAAGCTCAGAACATGGGATAAGAGCGGCATTCCCTCTGCCTGGAGTGAAACCGAAAGATTCGTGGTCCCCCTGGAATATCCCGGGGACTGGAATGCGGAGTGGGTCACCTATGATTATGCCGATGATGCTCCACTGCCCGTGTTTCGAAAATCTTTCGGGATAAGCGATCCCGGCGAAATCGAATATGCCAGGTTGTACATTGCCGCCCCGGGGTTCTATGAAGCCTACCTGAACGGGGTGAGAATAGGGGAAAATGTGCTGGATCCCGGTCAGACCAATTATGAGGATTATACTTACTACGTTGCCTATGACATCGATGCAGGCTCCCTGGATGAGGAGAATTTCATCGGTATTATGCTCGGGAACGGGTGGTATAACCAGAACGAGGTCTGGAATGAAACTATGATATACGGCCAGCCCGTTTTCATTTCCCAGCTCGTGATTCAATACAAGAACGGGAATACGGATATCATTGCTTCGGATGATAGCTGGCAATGGGCACAGGGGCCCATCCTGCGTTCCAATATATACGGCGGTGAAAGCTATGATGCAAGGCTCGAGAAACCGGACTGGCCCGAGGCATCAGATGCAGGTTCCGGCTGGAATGCTGCTATACCAGCAGATCACCATCCTACCATGCTGTACGAACAGTTCCAGGAACCCATCAGGGTCATGGAAGAGTTGGAGGTCAAGGAAATCATTGCTAGGGGGGGCGGCACCTACATCCTGGACCTGGGCAGGAATATTGCCGGGTGGACCCGGTTGAAAATCCAGGGTACAGAAGGGCAGGAGATCATCCAGCGCTTTGTGGAGGAGCTTGATGCTGAGGGGAATATTGATCCGGCTAGCACCGGGGTATACGCCACAGAGCTAGTCCAGACAAGCAGGTACATCTGCAAGGGAGATGGTGTGGAGGTATGGGAACCCCGTTTCGTTTACTATGGTTTCAGGTATGTGGAGGTAGAAGGTCTTACAGCTCCCCCGGAAAAAGATATGATCACCGGACTGGTGGTGCGCTCAGCGCTTCCTTCGGCAGGTAGTTTCAGCTGTTCCGAAAACAACATCAACAAACTCCACCAGCTTTCACGGTGGACCATGGAAGGAAATATTCACAGCATTCCGACGGATTGCCCGCACAGGGAAAAATGCGGGTGGACAGGGGATGCCCATGCACTGGTCCAATCCATGATATTTAATTATGATTCCCATAAATTCTTCTTGAAATACATGCTCGACATGCGTTCCTCCGGCAGGGAGGAGAAAAGGGAAACATACTTCGGAAAGCATTTCATGGAAAGGAGTCTTGTGATGAAGCCTGCGGGGATCCCCACGATGATCGTTCCCGGAAGGAGAACGAGCGGCATAGCCACCGCAGATTGGGGGACTGCCCTTGTGCAGATACCATGGTACCTTTATCTCTACTATGGCGACAGGATGATCCTTGAAGAATTCTATGGAGATATGCAAACCTGGGTGAGTTATATCCATGCTATCAAAGAGGACGGTATTATTCAGAATGGGCTGGGGGACTGGTGCCCGCCGGGCGGGAATGTAAACAAGGACTGCCCCGTTCCCTTGAGTTCCACCGCATTCCATATCCTGGATGTCAGCATCATGGAAAAGGTGTCTGCACTGCTGGGTAAAAAAGAGCAGCAAAAAGAATATGCTGAAATGCAGGAACAGTTGACGAGGGATTTCAACAGGCATTTCCTTGACACGGAGAATGCCACTTATGGAACCCATACCGGAAATGTCCTGGCACTGGATATTGGCATGGTGCCGGAAGACCTGCGTGATGAGGTGGCTGCCTCCCTTGTGCGGAGCATTCATAATGACTTTCAGGGTTTTATCAATACGGGTATCTTCGGGATTGCC
>JAAEOI010000115.1 GCA_024244665.1 Bacteroidota bacterium
CCACATGAATTGATCTACCCTACTCCGTACCATTTCTTGACAGCGGTGTATAGATCGTCCCTGCTTTTTGCTGCTATCAGATCTGCCTGTACTTTCTTACGTTCCGGATGATGCTTGCTGTATCCAACAGCAAACTTACGGAAGTATCTCACGCTTTTTAACATCGGTCGAGATTCAGCTATCATCTCATAGTGTCTCAGGTACACTTCTCCCTGCTCCGTCAAATCAGGCCTTTCCGGTTTTGATCTGCCTTCCCACAACGCGCGTGTTTCATTGAATATCCAGGGGTTACCTATAGCACCTCTTGCAATGATCACTCCGTCAAGCCCACTGGTCTTTATCTTTTCGACAATAGTCTCCGGATCCATTAGGTCTCCACTTCCAATGATAGTTGCATTGGGAAACTGGCGTTTAACATCTGATACTATTTCCCAGTTCGCCTTGTCACGATAAAGTTCTTTGACTGATCTGCCGTGGATGATTAATGCATCAATTCCTTCCTCAATGGCTCCCTGGCATATCTGCCAGAGCTTGTCCATTGATTCATGGGTCTTGTCAAACCCAGCCCGAAGTTTGACAGTGAC
>JAAEOI010000116.1 GCA_024244665.1 Bacteroidota bacterium
CACCCAGAAAAATGGATATGCATATGAGTAATGTTTCAGTGGGGTACGCCTTCTCTGATCGTTTCTTTACCGGTATACTGGGTATGTATGTAAGTAAGGATATGGAAATGATCACAAGAGGAAATGGCAAGAGGTCCAGCATGTATTCGCAGGGAGCAGGAGATACAATGTTAATGACCAAGACACTGCTCTACGCCGATGACTTCCTGATACCCAAAAGCCAGGTTTCTCTGCTGCTTGGGGTAAGCATCCCAACAGGTTCAATAAGTCAGGATGAGAAAGGAGCAATCCTGCCCTATAGTATGCAGTTGGGCTCCGGAACATTTGATCCTTTCTTCGGTATACTTTATGAAGGCTCAAGCACCCCATTATGGTGGGGAGCAAACGCAAGTTATCTGGCAAGAGCCTATGAAAACTACAAGAGTTACAACCTTGGTGATGAATATCGTCTTGATCTCTACGGCATGTATCAAGTACGTCACAATTTACTTGGAGAATTACAGATTAAAGGAAAATATGTAGATCACCTTGAAGGGCAGGCCCGGGAAATTGAGCGGGATGGAGATGGCCATATGATGAGTAATCCTAATATGGCATTTATGAGCAACCTGTATGATCCTGACAATTACGGCGGAAGCACTGTAGATCTGACTGCCGGCATACAATGGCAGCCGTTTCAC
>JAAEOI010000117.1 GCA_024244665.1 Bacteroidota bacterium
AAAGGGCATTGCATTGGAATTCATATAGGCGAAGCCGACTCCGGCAAATCCCCTTAATATAATGCTTACATCCTCGTACAGGAAGGTATAGCTCCTCAGGTCAATATCAGCCTTGATATACTGAGCAAAATCGACCCCCAGGAGCTGGTATTTACCACTGTCCGGTACCTGAGCAAGGGCTTTGTAACCTGCGTATAACAGGTTACCGGCAGTTTCAATATTGAACCTGATATCCTGGAAACTCTGCTTCTTCAACACCTTCTTATTGGTCCAGTTCAGCGAATAGCGCGAGTCGATGATCAGGTGTGGCTCATAACTGTAAAAGAGATATTTACCATCAAGCCAGGCCTGGAATTCATCCGATTTATAGGGTGTAAGGATCAGGCTGGCCTCAAAGGGGAATACCCGGTGAAGCAATTTCTCCGAGCTCCTCCAGTCATAACCAAAGGAGGCATTGACCATGGTCCGGGTATAGTCGGGCCGTTTCTGATAATTGTAAGAGAGTTTGATGTTTGTCTGGGGATTATATCTCCTGATAAACTGGTCGGTTTTAAATGGCAGAAGAAATTTTGGAATCCTTAACCGCGCTTCAATCCCAAACTCCTGCATAACATTCAAACCTTCGTAAACAGTATCCGGAACCGTCTCAGACTCCTTTAAAGTCTCAACTGCCCCCATGAAAGAGAGATCAAACTGCTCGGATCCGCCAAACAGGTTGCGATGCTGGTAACCTATGTTTGCTCCCGCCCCGATATTCCCCTCCGAGTTGGTCCCCTCCAGCTTAATGGTATAGGACTGAAGTGTTGCAGGAGTTATCCGTACATCACAATCCAGCATCGGGGACGTTCCCTCCACCTCCCTGAAGCGGATATCCACCATCCTGGAAGCACTTAAGGCGGAGAGGTTGCGATAGGTCCTCTGATTATCTGAAGCATTGAATAACTGGCCCGGGATAATATAATTTTTCTGTGTTACCACACCGGGACGAATGTTGGGCTTACCCTCGGAGATCACATGGATGGTGTCATAAACCAGGGTATCCTTCTCAAGGGCATGGAATTCCTCTTCACGCCTTGAAGCCATCACATCATGATCGGTTTCCAAAAATACATTCCGGATGGTGTATACAGGGTGATCGGTATGTATTATATTCCCGTAGCTGTCCCGGGAAGGAAAATTCCTGATCCCCAGGGTAACATTCGCCAGGTTGCTCTGCAGTGAGCTGTCTGCCTCAAAATAAACATAGTCCTTATTAAACATGTAATACCCGCTGTCCCTGAGCACCTTTTCGATCCGCTCCATCTCCTCCTTGAGTACATCCAGATCGAATAGCTCACCACTCCCGATTTTATTGGAACCCGTATCGGCAAAGACCATTGGGGGGAGATTCGCATCCTGGAAAAAATAGGTGATATCCTTGATCCTGTATGGCAAATTGGGTGTCACGTAATAGGTAACTCTGGCCCTCCTGTTTTTGTAAATTGTGGAGTCTGTCACCACCGAATGGTAGAAACCCTTGTTGTTCATGTATAGCTTAAGCTGCTCCGTCGATTTCTCCTTCAGTTCATCCTCATACACCACAGGAGGTTCGCCGATCCTTCGGAGCCAGTTATGAAAACCATTCTCCTTATCCGGGTTGGAAAGGTTGTACAGGGAGAGGTAGAAATTCCAAAAAAGAACCCTTTTATTGGGCTTCTGCTTGATGTAATTATTCAGCTCCTTTTTATCAAATTCTCCATCGCCCGCCTCAATTTTATATCCATGCAGAAGGTGATCTTCCGAAGGCACATATTTGGTTGCATTGCAGGAAATCAGGAGGATTGGGATTACCAGAAAGATGATATATAAAGACCTTCTGCTCAATGGTTCGTTTAAAATTGCTAAAGTACAAATTTTAATGCAGTCAAAACTTTTTTCATCTTTGCATATATTCAACAACCCTGCCATGATCTCGATCTCTAAATCTAAACTGATCCGCTCACTGGACCGTAAGAAATACCGGGAACACCAAAAATTGTTTGTTGTGGAAGGGGTGAAAATGGTATTGGAACTCCTCGAAGCGGGCGGCGGGGAGGTCCCGGAAGTGACAGAGATTTTCGCCTCAGGGGAGTGGATCGAACTTTACGGGGAGTCGGTCGGGGAAGGCATCGGCCTGAACGAAGCAACAGAGCAGGAGCTCCGTAAGGTAAGTCATCTCGTTACCCCGCAGCAGGTAATGGCCATCGTAAAAATCCCTGAACAGAACCTGAACCCGGCAATACTTTCAGGGGAGATTGTGCTGGGGCTTGAAGCCATTCGGGATCCCGGAAACCTGGGAACTATTGTAAGGACAGCCGACTGGTTCGGGATCAGGCATATCCTCTGTACACCCGACTCGGTCGACCTGTACAATCCCAAGGTGGTACAGGCAACCATGGGTGCCATGGCCAGGACCCGGGTATACTACACCCCCCTGGAACCACTCCTGGAAGACTCTTCCATGCAGGGAAAGCCGGTTTACGGCACCTTCCTGGGAGGCAAGAATATCTATGAAACCAGCCTCGAACCGGCTCCGATGATCCTCTTCGGGAATGAATCAAAGGGCCTCTCCGGTCAGTATGATCCACACATAAAAGAGCGTTTATCTATCCCCTCATTTGCTGGAGAGGAAGGTGGCTCAGAATCTCTCAACCTGGCCTCATCGGTGGCAGTGGTCTGCTCCGAAATCAAAAGAAGAGGCTGATTTCGTATAGCTATTCGAAATGGAAATTGAGCATGACTATGAAGGAGCGCGCCTTCTCGACGGATGTGGTATACTCCTCAAAGCCGATGCGGCCGGTGGGATCGATGATGTTCAGCAGGCCCACTGCCAACTTCAGCTCAGGGGCAAACTTGAAATACTTCAGGTAGGTATCCAACCCGAAACCAAACTCAAAGTAGAGATCACCTGGCAGCAACTTCACATATTCGTCCGTATCCACATCATACTTACCCCTTCTCTTAGCCGACATATCGTACCTGAAATTGGCACCGCCCACCAGGTAGGGACGGTAGTTATTGACACGGTCAGACCTGTATTTAAAGAGAAGGGGGAAATCCAGGAAGCTGGGTCCCAGGGACACCCGGTAAAGAGGATTCTCAACACTTGGAGGCACTGCCTCCATAGGGTAAGTATAGTATTGGAGGTCTCTTGATCCAAAACTGATCCCGGGAAGAAAACGCAGGTTCCAGTTCTGGCTGAGCCGCAGATCCGATACAATACTCACCTGGAATCCCGGCTGTATCTTGCTCACATCTGCATATACAAAGGGGTGATTCGGATCCTGATCCACATATTCATAATTTCTTGTGATCGCCATGTCCATGGCATTGAATCCCACAGTAAACCCAAAATGGAGCCGTTTCAGATCAAAGGCAGGAAGATTCTTTGGCCTCTCCTCCTGGGAAAATCCCTGGAGTGAGATAAGAAGGACAGCAATAAGAAGGGAATACCTTTTCATAATAGAATTAAACGGTGCAAATATAACAAATAGTATACCTCCACACCGGACAATCATTAATCGGCCAGGATCCGTTCCAGGGATTTCTCAAAATCCCTGGCGTAATCAGCTATAAATCCATATGATACATCATCAATCCGGAGTTCCTCCTTGGTCACGTGGCCCAATGCAGAAAAGTGAATTCCTGTCTCCATCATAAAATCGAGGAAACTGGTCTCCTGCTCCGAAGAGACTGTGACAACAACCCTGCTCTGGGATTCCCCAAAAAGGAAGGCATCACCCCTGATCTCGGCCGGTGAGGTCACATCAAATCCCAGCCCCATAGGAAGTGCACACTCCACCAGAGTTACAAAGAGCCCTCCCAGGGAGACATCGTGTGCCGAACTGACCAGCCTCTTCCCGATCAGGTCCTTAACCACCCCCTGCAGCTTAATTTCATATTCCAATTCAAATTTGGGTGCTGCCGATTCATTGACCAGGTGGACAAAGGATAGATACTCCGAGGAGGACACATCGTTATCGGACCGTCCGATTAAAAAGATCACATCACCCTTGTTCCGGAAATTCACAGTCATCACATCCTCAAGCTTATCAAGAATACCCACCATGCCTACAACCGGGGTGGGAATAATGCTGTCGATATCCTCCCCGTTGTGGGTCAGGTTATGAAAACTGACATTCCCGGCAACAACCGGGATTTCCATTTTCCTGCACACTTCACTTATGCCTTTTACGCTCTCTGCAAAATCGTTGTAGACAAAGGGATCAGAAGGATCTCCATAATTGAGGCAGTCGGCCAGCGCCAGCGGCCTCCCGCCCGAGCAGATAATATTCCTGGAGGCCTCTGCCACAGAGATCATGGCTCCTTTCCGCGGTTCCAGTCTGCCATACCTGGAGTTGCCATCCACACTCATGGCAAGGGCCTGGTTGTGCCCCCCGACTTTCACAATGCCTGCATCGGATGCATATTCACTGCTAAGGTTAGAGAGTCCGGCCATGGTGTCAAACTGCTCATAAATCCACCTGCGGGAGGCAATATTGGGCAGCGCAACCATCTTCCGGGCAATCTCCTTCAGGTTTCCGGGCATGGGCACATCTTCGGCCGACACCACCCTTGGGTTTGTTCCCCTCGCTTTCATATTCCTGATATATACCGGGGCTCCGCCGCCCCTGACCAGCAATTTCACAGGCAGGTCTCCACAAATCTCCTTTTCATCCAGAACCCTGATCCGCTCCTCATCTGTGACCCTTCCCACCGAAACACACTGAAGCTCCCACCTGCCGGCCACCTCTTCCACCACCGGCATATTCTTTTCAGTTACCGCCAGCAGCATCTGCTCCTGGGTCTGGGAGAGCAGGGCGCCCAGTGCGTCGATATCCTCCCTTAACAGTGGAATATGATCCACATGTAACTCAACTCCCTTCCTTCCCCTGTCGGCCATCTCTGCCGCCGCACACAACACGCCACCTGCCCCAATGTCCTGCATTCCCCCTATAACACCTTTGCTGTTAAGCTCCATGATACAATCCATAAGGATCTTACCACTTGCCGGATCCGCCACCTGGGAAGAAGGAATCATCTCTCCCTTATGTCTGAGCCCCCTGGATGCAAAGCCTGCTCCGTGCACGCCCCTTCCAGAGGTCTTTTTACCCAGCAGGACCACTGACTGGTCCGGGTTAGTGAATGCCGCCCTGATCAACCGGTCCTTTTTGACAATCCCTATTCCCATGAGGTTGACCAGGGGATTGAAATTGTAGCTGCTGTCGAAAAGTATCTCACCTCCCACTACCGGGACACCGAAATTATTGGAGTAGCTACCCAGTGCAGAGACCACTGCATTCACCATCTCCCTGATCGGTTTCTGTTTGGGATCTCCAAAGCGAAGGATATTCAACTGTCCCACCGGCTCTGCACCCATGGTAATCAGGTCACGGTTCACATTGCCCACCCCTACAGCACCCTGCCGGGGATCCACAGCAATGGGATGGTTGTGCGACTCCATCTTCACCACGCAGGCCAGTTCGTCATTGAGGTGGATCACACCAGCGTTCTCCTCACCAGCCCGTACATGCACATTCTTCCCCTCAAAGGGCATCTCCTCCAACCATTTAATTGAGCTTTTGTAGGAGATGTGTTCAGACCACATGGCAGCAAACATATTCAGTTCAAAGGGATTGGGCTCACGGCCCAGCATTGATTCGATGGAATAAACCTCATCCTTTGTGAGGTATGCGAGTGCACGTTCTTTCAGTTGAAGGTCATTTATTCTCATGTCGGACTATTTCCTGCAAATATAGTGAATAGATCATACCAAGATAATTTTTACATTTGTTGAGCAAGCAAAAAATATTTTCATCCCCATGAGAAAAACAGCACTCGTTACAGGTGCATCAGCCGGAATCGGCCGTGCCACAGCCATTCTTCTTGCAGCCAATGGCTATGACCTGGTCATCACAGGCCGCCGCCGGAAGAACATCGGGGCACTGGAAAAGGAGATTCGTTCGGAGACTGATGCTGATGTGCTTTCGCTCATCTTTGACATCCGGGACCAGGAGGCAGTTAAAAAAGCGTGCAGCGAACTCACCGGCAGGTGGCAGAATGTAGACGTGCTGGTCAACAATGCAGGCCTTGCCGTGGGTCTTAATCTCATTCACGAAGGGGTGACTGACGATTGGGAGCGCATGATTGACACCAACATCAAGGGGCTGCTTTATATTACCCGCGAGATCACCCCGGGGATGGTTACCAGGGGCTCGGGGCATGTGATCAACATTGGCTCCATTGCAGGAAAAGAGGCCTACGAAAACGGGAATGTATACAATGCCACCAAGTTCGCAGTGGACGGACTCACCATGGGGATGAGAATCGACCTTACCGGACATGGAGTTAAAGTGACGGCCATTAATCCAGGCGCCGTGGAGACCGAATTCAGCGTGGTCCGTTTCAAGGGCAACCAGGAGCAAGCCGACAGTGTTTACAGGGGATTTGAACCTCTGATTGCAGCCGATATTGCCGAGGCCATCCTCTTTGCCGTCACCCGTCCGACCCATGTAAACATCGATGACATGCTGATCATGGCCTCTTCACAGGCCCGTTCAAGAAAAATTATAAAAAACGACTAAAACTGAAACTATGTACAAAGTAGAATACCTGGAAGACTTCACCAGGAAGGTATTTGAGAAAATGGGATGCTCTCCCGAAGATGCGAAAATGGCCACCGACGTATTTATCGCCGCCGAACTGAGGGGCTACTCCAGTCACGGGATGATCCGGATCAAGGACTACTTCCAGTTGTGGCAGGCCAAAAGGATCAATGTCAATCCCAATGTAAAGATTGTACATGAATCTCCCAGCACTGCTGTGGTGGACGCAGACGGAGCCATCGGAATGATCGCCGCCACCAGATCAATGGAGATTGCCATTGAAAAAGCTAAAGTGGCAGGTACAGGCTGGGTTTCCACCCGCGGATCCAACCACTTCGGGATTGCCGGATACTACTCTATGATGGCCCTGGAACACGACATGATCGGAATCTGCATGACTATTGCGAACCCGCTTGTGGCCCCCACAAATTCTGTCTCCAGGATGCTGGGAACCAATCCCATTGCCGTGGCCGTTCCGGCAGGTATTCATCCGCCCTTTGTAGCTGATTTCTCCACCACCCCCATCGCCCGTGGCAAGCTGGCAGTGGCAGCAAAAAAAGGCGAGAGCGTACCCGCAGGATATGTACAGGATGCCGACGGAGTCTCGTCAACCGATCCCGACATCCTCAAAGAAGGCGGATCAATGGTGACCCTCGGCGGA
>JAAEOI010000118.1 GCA_024244665.1 Bacteroidota bacterium
CACATGCATGAAGAGCTGCCCCTTGTCATCGTCGGCACCTCGTCCATATATTTTACCATCGCGTACCTCGGGTTCAAATGGTGGGGAGTCCCATAAATCTAGGGGTTCAACAGGCTGCACGTCATAGTGGCCATAAACAAGTACGGTGGGAAGCGACTCATCCACCATTTTATGTCCGTACACAACGGGCCAGCCAGTGGTCTCCTTCACCTCGGCGTGGTCTGCACCGGCATCGAGCAGGCTACTTCTAATAAATTCTGCCGTTTTAAACATGTCATCCTTTGCCTCCTGCTTGGCACTGACAGAGGGGATCCGGATCAGGTCAAACAACTCATCCAGGAAACGATCCTTGTTCGACTCAACATAACTTTTAATCTTGTTCATATCATCTATAAATTTAATTTACTTACCTTCTTTCTTACTAATTTCAGTATACACTATCTCTAGCTCTTCGTAGAATTCCGATCCATACACCTTTGTAATAGGACCCTTCAGAAAACGAAAGACCGGCACTCCCTCCTTTTCACCCAGGATCCGGGCAGGTTCACAGATGCTCCAGCGGTGATAATTGAGCGCCACACCATTCTTCAGTCGGTTCACCCTGATCGGGTAGAGGTGGCATGATACCGGTTTTTGAAGGGGCATGGAACCATTTTCATAGGCTTTCTCGATTGCACACCATGCGATCCCGTCTTCAAATATTACATAGGCACACTCCTCATCACCCACCAGCGGTGTCACCTTGTCACCATCCCGGTCAATCATCCAGCTTCCCTGCAGGTTGATTTCACGCAGGCCTTCTGCCCTCATGAAAGGTTTGATATCATTAATGTGTGCTTCAAGAAGCTTCACCTCATCATCCTCCAATGGCGCCCCCGAGTCACCAAATATACAGCAGTTCCCTTCACACTTTTTCAAATCACAAATGAAATGCTGGTCAAGCAGGTCCCTGCTTACTATTATATCCCCTATCTGAATCATTTTTCTCTGCTAAGACACAAAAGTGCAAAAAATGTGGAGATTCTTATTTATATCTTTACCTGATGTGCAGACTACGGTCATTATTTTTGGTGGCGTTATGCAGCAGCACCATGATTTTTTCACAATCCGGCTATCTGGGCAGGCCTGATCTGATGGCCCTTGCAGACAGCTGCCTGGACAATATGTACAATTTCTCCTTCCCGGAGGCCCACAGGTACCATCAGATACTTGAACGGCAAACCCCGGGTCACCCCGCCCCTCCCTTTCTTGAGGCAATGATCCTTTACTGGGAGCACTTCCCCCTGACTCCTGACAACCCCGCCTCGCACCGCTTCATCGAATTAATGGAGACGAGTGTGAATCGGGCAGAAGCCCTGACGGAGGATGAAAGTTCTTACCTGGAAGGGGTCTTCTTTGATCTGTTCGGCCGGGCCTTCAAGGCGATGTTCTGGGCCGACAACGATAAAGCGGGCAAAGTGATTTCCGACCTGGGCACCATGTACAGCCGGACCAAAGAGGGATTTGATCTGAAAGAACAATTCAACGAGTTTTACTTCTCCACCGGTCTATATAACTATTATATTGAAGCCTATCCCGAAGCCCATCCGGCTTACAAAGCGGTGGTCGCCTTTATGCATGACGGCGACCGCAGACTGGGGCTTGAACAGCTGAAACATGCCATCGAAAATACCACCTTCCTGAAGGTGGAGTCCCTCCTGTTCATGTCCCTGATCCAGTTGCATCATGAAAATGATCTGAAAGCAGCCTCAATCTATGCTGAAAAGCTGCACCGTACATATCCGCGGAATATCTATTACCAGGGACACCTGGTGATTATCCTTCTGCACCAGCACAGGTACGAACAGGTGAAAGAGGTGATCCGGATGATGGACGGGCAGGAGGATGACTACAGCGAGATGATCAGGCTCATGACAGCAGGCACCCTGAAGGAAGTGGCTGGCTATGATAAGGTTGCGGGAGACAGATACCTCTCCACCATTGAGATGGCCGACTCCATAGGGCCGTTTGCAGATATTTTCAAAGCGATCGGATATATGGGGCTCTCACGGTTGCATGAAGCGAGAGGACTGCACAATGAGGCAAGGAAATATGCACAGAAAGCAGAACGCCACTCTCCCTATTCTTTCATCCTCGGCGAATAAGGGGCTTCCCCCATGTAATCAGCCATACTCCTGCCAGGGTCAGGATCCCGCCAAGCAGCTGGAATCCGGTGGGGAAAACC
>JAAEOI010000119.1 GCA_024244665.1 Bacteroidota bacterium
AGCAATCAAATTCTTCAGAAATTGTAGCTGTATTCATATGCCGTGTAAAACCTGGTATGCTACAACAAAATAAAGAAATATGGGATTACTTTGTTGAGCGGATTAGCAGGAATGAGCCGGGTTGGAAAGGTAACTGTTATTACAATTCTGATGAGTCAATTGTCACCTATATTGAAATCTTTGAAAACATTGAAGCCTTTGAACTTCATGAAGAAGAACATTTAAAAGATCCGGCGGCAAGAAAAAAGTGGGAGGCCACAGCAGAGGTTATTTCTGCCGAATTATATGGCTTGATTTCAACTGAAAGTTCCGAATTGCTAAAACAACAAAGTATCAGCAAAAAGTATAGTGGCAATTTGAAGTTTTAACTGGCATGCTATGAGTTTATTATTTGGAATATTACCCTTCTTGTTTATCCCTCTCGGTGTTTTTGCATCGGAAAGCAAGAAGAAACCCAATGTCATCTTCATATTTGTTGATGACCAGGGATACTACGATTTAGGCTGCTACGGCGCCAGGGAAGTAAAAACCCCCCGAATTGATGCACTGGCGGAGAAGGGCCTTCGTTTCACCGATTATTACGCGGCAGCTCCCATTTGCAGTCCTTCACGTACAGGCTTGATGACTGGCTGTTATCCGCGGAGAACGGGAAACGCCATCTGGGTTCACCGGCCCGATTCAAAGCATGGAATACCTCCGTCATTGACCACCATGGCTGAATTGTTTCAGAATGAGGGCTATGCAACTGCATGTATCGGCAAGTGGCACCTGGGTTTTGAAGAGCAGTACCTGCCACACAATCAGGGATTTGATCACTACTTCGGGCTCCTGCACAATCTGGATTCCTATGAGGTTTTTCATTTTGATGATGAAGGCGGCATGCCCCTGCTGAGAAACGGAGAAGTGGTAATACGTAATCCGGATCCCGGCACCCTGACCAGGCAGTACACCGAAGAGGCCATTTCATGGATTGAGAAACAAGATGCCGAAGCATCGCCCTTTTTTCTATACCTGCCTCACACGATGTTACACCATCCTCTGGGTGTCAGTGAAGCCTTCGAAGGAAGTTCCGACTGGGGTATCTATGGGGATGCCATTCAGGAGATGGATTTTTATGTCGGCCAATTGGTGGATGCACTTGAGCGCATTGGAATTGCCGACAGGACCATCCTTGTTTATGCTTCTGACAACGGTCGCGGGCCCGGTCGGAACGAGAATCAACCCATCCGGGGAGGGAAGATCACCAGCTTTGAAGGAGGTCTGCGTGTTCCCTGCATAGCATATGCCCCCGGTCTCATTCAGCAGGGAGCTACCTCAAATGCAGTGGTCCATGCCATGGACTGGTATCCCACACTGGCCTCCCTGGCTGGTATTCGCATTCCCGAGGAGGTAGTTCTGGACGGGAGAGACTTAAGCCCTCACCTTAGCGGTGCAGCAGACGGGATCCCGGCATTCAGGGAGTCCGTCTCATTGAATGCCACCATACCTCTAAGACGAAATCTTCCTGTTGATGAGGAATGGCAGCATGAATTCACCAGGGAAGAATACCTCAATGCCTTCTTCTACCATGGCAGCCAGGGAGCGCTTGCGGCAGTCCGCTCCGGTAAATGGAAATTATTCCTGAACCCCACCCTAACCCTTTATGACCTGGAAAGGGACCCGGGGGAAGTTACTCCTGTGAATGATCCGGAAGTTGCCAGGAAGCTGCGGGGGATGGCCATTCAGTTCCAGCGGGAAATGACAAAAACATATCAATCATTGAATAAAAATTAACAGTATGAGAACACTAATCAGAAGTCTTTTGTGTGTTGCAATTATCTTTGGATCGATCCTCACTTCCTGGTCTCAGGATGAGGACATGATACAAAATGCAGTTATTCCGGGATTTAACCCTGATCCTTCTATTTGCAAAGCCGGGGATACTTATTACGTGACTACTTCAAGTTTCCAATTTTGGCCTGGGTTGCCTATATATGAAAGCAAAGATTTGAAGAATTGGAAATTAATTGACTATGTATTAAAAGAGACTCGCCAGGCGAACCTTTTCCGGATTTGTAACTCAGGAGGTATATGGGCACCGGATTTATCCTACAATGAGCAGGAAGATTTGTTTTACATCGCATATACGGTTGCCGGTGGGGAGGGCATGTATCATGAAACCCCTAATTTTGTGGCCACTTCCAGGTCTATACATGGGCCATGGTCTGATCCTGTATACCTTAGCTCTCGTGGTAATGATCCTGCCATGTTTCATGACGAGGATGGAAGACACTGGTATGTTTGTAGCGATTTCATATTTGAACCGGGCACCGCTGCGCACCACGGAATGTTTATGCAAGAATATGACCCTGCTTTAAAGAAAGTGGTAGGTCCTTACAAAAACATTTTTCGGGGTACCGATTTAGGATTTTTCGAAGGTTCGAAAATGATGAAGCGTGGAGAATGGTACTATCTGGTTGCTGCTGAAGGAGGAACTAATTATGGTCATGCGATGACAATGGCAAGATCTAAAAACATTTGGGGACCTTATGAAGTCCACCCTGACAATCCTGTTTTAACAGCCCGTGAATCATTTTCAATGATAAAAAGAGCAGGACATGGTGACATCCAGGATGTAAGTAAAGATGAGGCTGTTGTGTTTTATCTTGCCGGTCGTCCAGTGGAAAAAAATGAAATACTATACAGTACTCTTGGTAGAGAGACCTTTATAGCCAATGCAACATGGCGCAAGGATGGCTGGTTGTATTTAGAGAATAAAAGTCCTCAAGTTGAGGTGCCAATGTTGCTGCCTGAGAAAGAAACTCATGTGGTTACAGGCAGTGATGATTTTGATGGTGAGCTATCACTTCACTGGAATAGTTTGCGTGTGCCTATCAAACAGGATTTGATCGATTTGAAAAGCAAGCCGGGGTCACTGAAACTTAAGGGAACACCAAGTTTCATTCACAGCAAGGATTATCCCTCAATACTTGTACAAAGAGCCAGGCATCATCAGTTTAAAATTTCCACGCAATTGACCTTTGAGCCCGAAGCCATCCAGCAGGAAGCAGGTTTGGTGGTGTATTATGATACCCGCCGCTGGTATTACTTAAACAAAACCATGGATGAAAAATTGGGTCTGTGTCTTAGCATTAGTTCTTTGTATGACAAAACACAGCTGGTACCTCTGAAAGCAAAGGGCAGTGTGGAACTGGAAATTGAGTGTGATGGGTATGATCTTCATTTCTTCTACAAGGACGAGAATCAGGCTCGTAAAAAAATCGGTACAAGAAATGCCTTGTGGCTGAGCGATGAAGGCTTGAAAGAGAAAGGTCCCATGGAATATAATTTTACTGGCACCATGGTGGGGATTGCAGTTTGGGATCATACCGATTATGCCCCTGCTGCCGAGTTCAGCTATTTCCATTACGAAGGAAAAGACACCTGGCCTGACTTTGTGAAGAACAAAGAGTTTTTCGGACCTACAAAGCCCACAGAGAACTTGCATCTATATGAGGGACATTCCGAAAAATAACAAATGTATATTAAGCATTAAATAACAAATAGGAATATGAGAGCAATTATTAGAAGTTTTTTTTGCGTGGCATTTATTTTTGGGTCAATTCTCACCTCCTGGTCGCAGAATGAGAACATGATAAAAAATGCAGTTATTCCGGGATTCAATCCCGATCCATCCAT
>JAAEOI010000120.1 GCA_024244665.1 Bacteroidota bacterium
ACCATATACCAATAAAAGACAGATCATAATGGATGCTCACTATCCGGACATGCACAACACACATTAAAAAGTGCCTGCATCACAGGGATTCTGGAAGCAGAAACGGCTAACATGAGGGAATCTTTAAGAAGGTTAATTGATGTCACAGACGCTCTGTTATTTCATGAAGCGCTTATGGCTCTTTAAGTCCTTGTTAGCCAGCATGGTATTAACCTTGCCTAGGGACGGGAACTGGCAGACAGACTCCCAGACAGACTCCCGCATAATATCATGTGAAAACCGGCCAGTGTGTCCCGATGACGAAAACAGGAACAAAGACTTCAATTACGGATACTCCTACGAGCTCCTGCTAGAAAAAGCAAAAGCCGTCGAATAACCTGACCGCTTTGCATAAGTTCGGGGATAACTGTGCTAATGCCCTCTGCCTGAAATAAATGAGAAAACGATTAACCCGATCAGAATCACGCCGAGGGCAAGGGCAATGAATCCAAATGTGCGGATCAGGCGCATGTTCTCTTTTGAGTAGTGTTTTTCCACGATGGCCTTTTCCAGTCTTCCCGAATCCTTCAGTTCCTGATACTCGCGTGGTCGTTCATGTTTGAAATGTTCCAGGGGCATATGGCCTGTGAAGATCACCGTATCCATTGGAAATGCCTCCGGCCTGAAGTGTGTATTGAAGAAGTGGATGGTAAAGATGAAACCTATTGAAAGCAGTGCTTCCTCACTGTGAATTATATGTGAAAAATTGATAACCCATCCGGGGAAGAACCTGGTAAAAAAGACCGGGAACCAGAGTACTAAGCCGGTGAATCCAACGATGGCCACTCCCCAGAAGACAGCCAGGTAGTCAAACTTCTCCCAGTAGGTCCATCTGCCATATTCAGGCCTGGGCCCCTTCCCCGTAAACCATTTTATGGTGGCTATGAAATCCTTCAAATCCTGTTTATTGAACCAGAGGGAGTTTTTCCCGAATATGAATTTGGTCATGGAAAGACGCTTTCTTCTCTTAATCCCGATCAGGTTGGTGATGTGAAAGCCGAAGTAACCGAATGTAATGACTGCTCCGATCCTGTGCAGGACACCTGCAGCCTGGACCCCGCCCAGTAGCCTTGACAGGAACTTGGCCCAATCCATGTGTGCAAACTTCAGCATCATACCGGTCATGGCCAGCAGGATGAAACTGACAATTACAAAGAAATGAGTAATTCGCTGGTTGCGGGAAAAGCGCCTTACATATTTGTTTCCAATCTCTTTGGGTTCCTCTTTTCTTTTCTTTCGCCTTTCGGAAATCGAACGTGGCAGCCACATAATCAAGTGTACACCGAAAAAGGAGAAGACTCCAAGCAGGAGAGCAGTAATGAATATATGGGCGAAATGCAGCCTGGGATCATCCTTGTGGGTGGCATGGTTCAGGTAGCCGGTAAAGCGCTTGTTGGCACCAACGTGACAGGCTTCACAGGTGGTGATAAGGTTCTCTTCCGAGACCATGGAGGCAGGATTATCTGCCTTCAGAATACTGTGCGATCCATGGCAGTCGGAACACATTGCCGATTCAAAATATCCCAGCTGGTATGCTTTGCCATGGTATGTTTTCATGTAGGTCTCGGCAGCCTCCTCGTGACAGGATGCACACTGGGTGGTGACCTCATTCATAAATTTATCCTGTTTCACCGTTGAAATTTCATGAGCGCTGTGGCACTTTACACAAGTGGGATACTCCTTTCCCGGGAATTCTGTTGTGTAAGCATGATCACTCTCAATGTACTGTTCATAGATTCCTTTGTGACAGTTTCCACAGGTCTGCTGCACATTGGCGGGGTGCACTGATGATTCCTTGTTGCTTGCTTTAAGTATAAGGTGTGTGGTGTGACAGTCGGTGCAAATTGCACTTACGGTTAATCCCTTGCTGGTGAGCCCCTGTCCATGCACACTCAAGGAGTAATCTGCGAAGGCATCCACCTCCTTCAGTTCAGTCGACATAGGAGCTTTCCCATCCTTCTTATGGCACTTTCCGCAGAGACCAGGAATAGCCGTGCGGTATACCGGAGAGGTGTCGTCATACTTGGATACGGTTTCGTGAGTGCCATGACAGTCGGTGCAATAGGGTGCGTCCTCCACCTTATTGTAGTGCGCCTGTCCATGACCGCTTAAAAAGTACATGTCAAAAACCTCAGCGTGACACGATGAGCAGTCCACCGGTTTATTTGTGGAACAGGGACGTTTCAGGCGATCATTCACTTCAGTATGGCACTTGGAACATTGGATGTTTTTGTGTACCGAATTGGGAAGTATACTGGAATCAACAAACAGAGAGATGCTATCAGCCCCGACCATTTTATGGACCTCAGCATCCTTATGACATTTCATGCATGATTTGTCGGAGATCCTTGCCAGTATCTGGGGAATATCAACCTTATGAGGAGGATGGCACTCAGAACAGGATGGGATAATCGATGGGTTTTTCTCCCACAGCTCTCCCTTGATCACTTTCTTGTGGGAATCTCTAATACGGATGTGGCACTGCATACAGGTTCCGGCAACCCGCCCTGAGGCGATGGAGGAATTGGGATTGGTATGGGGCAACACCAGGTGATTACCGTGACAGTTATTACAGGTGGCGGTGACAATCAGGCCTGACTCAAACAGTCCTCTACCGTGGATACCCTGGGTATAGTTCTCAAGTACATTATGTTCTGATACATCATATTCCCTGGAAACCACTTCACCCTCTTTGTGGCATTTTCCGCAAAGAAAAGGGATGTTCATTTTGTAGGTGCGGGACCTGGGATCGGCATAATGCAGCATGTCGTGGTACCCGTGACACTCTTTGCAGCTCGGGGCATTGGGATCATTCCTCAGGAGTGCCTGGCCGTGGATTCCCTTTTCATTATCGGTCTTCTGATTCGTGTGACAACTTCCGCAATTGACCGTCTGAAGATCATGTGCATGGGGGAAACCTTCATCATCGGCGTCTGAATGGCAGGAGATGCAGCTGATGCTGTGATGGACCGATTTCTTAATGGCTATGGTATCCACGAACACGGAAATCGTCCTGCCCTTCTTCATCCCTTCCATGTCTGGTTTCTTATGACACATCATGCAATCCTCATCAGACTTAACTGACAGTGGTATCTGGGTGAATCCAGGAAGAAGGATGAAAAGAAAAAAAAGTAAGAGAGCACTCTTAAATACTGCGTTAACAGGACTAATCATCAGAAGTTTTTTTAGGTCACTAATACTAACCTGGAAACCGTGAGCATAAAAGTTGTATAAGTAATGAAAAATAGTGATTTTTAGATACGAAAGCTCCTCCATGCAGCAATGCTGGTATAATTTATAACAATTCTGAATACTTGCGAAGTGTTCCTGTACCTCTAACGCTACTTATTCTCCTATTTCTCCTCTTGGTAGCCGTTGACCGTACTCTTGAACAGGGTGCCGGGTTTGTTCCCCAGGGTATATATATAGAGGTGGATTACCAGTAAAATTGAGACCTTCAATAAATACCTGCGATTACATTAAGAGGTTAAATTACTCCCCTGTCCGCTCAAATAAAAGGTCCTGAAAGTCGAAACTGAAATCGATGTCTGGCGAAATACCCTTCATGGTGATCTGTTGCGCCATACCCTCCTCGTCCAGACTGAAGATGGCAAATGCATCGC
>JAAEOI010000121.1 GCA_024244665.1 Bacteroidota bacterium
CGTGGAACCCATGGAGATCGCGGCTATGGGGCAGGAGCTTATCAAGGAAGGAATACCGGCTGAAGAAGTAAAAAAGTTCTCTGACCTGCATTTCAATCTCTTCAAAGACGTTCTGGGTGAGAGCGTTATCCCGATCACTCCCGATGGGCACCCTGTCCACACCTTTATCGAGGAAAACAAGGTGCTCACAAGTGTAGTGGCCGATCTGGATCTGCTGCTCCAGCAGCTTAAGCTAGACAGTTCACCGGAAAATTTCACTGAGCTTTCATCACAACTCAAAGAAGCGTTGGACACGCTATCCCGGGTGGAAATCCATTACCAGCGTAAAGAAAATCAGCTTTTCCCATTTTTGGAGGAGCACGGGATCACCGCACCACCACAGGTCATGTGGGCGGTCCACGACGATATCCGGGCTAAGATTAAACGGGTTATAGATGCTTTTGAAAGCCAGGATCTGACAGCGTTTATTGATAACGGGACTGAATGCGGCAAAGCCATTGGGGATATGGTCTACA
>JAAEOI010000122.1 GCA_024244665.1 Bacteroidota bacterium
AACCCACCTGGGCAGCCATGCATACGGCTACGCCAGCTTTCATCACGATATCTCAGCACTGGTCCGAACCGACACACTGAACGTTATTGCGGTACGAACCGACTGCGGCAAAATGCCGGCAGACAGGTGGTATTCAGGTGCCGGGATTTTCAGACCCGTCAGGCTGATCGCCACCAACTCCCTCCATATCCCCCTCCGGGGAGAATTCATCTCCTCAGGCATTGATTCTACCGGGGAGGCCGAAATGAAAGTATCGCTTGAAATACAAAATGACGGCCGCAGAGAACAGCGCTTTGAAATCCGCTACGACATTGTCGATCCCGGCGGAAGGCTGGTGGCTGAAGGCAAAAGCACCCACTTCCTGGAATCGGGGGAAACTGATACAGTGGTCAACCATTTCCGGATTCAGGATCCCGCACTCTGGTCACCCGAAACACCCGAGCGCTATTCTGTAAACTGCTACCTGATGGACCGGAATAAGCTGATCGATCACACACGTACCATGCACGGAATCCGCTCCGCCCGCTTTGACCCTGAACGCGGTTTTGTACTGAACGGAGAAAAAAAGATCCTGAAAGGGGTAAACCTTCACCATGACGGGGGAGAGCTGGGAGCCGCCGTTCCCATGGAGAGCTGGAGAAGAAGGCTCACCATTCTGAAAGAGCTGGGAGTAAACTCCCTCAGGCTGGCACACAATCCCCATTCCCCTGGTTTGCTGGAGCTGTGCGACGAGATGGGATTCATGGTGATCAATGAGATGTACGACAAGTGGGAAGAAATTACCAATCACTGGGAGAGCGACCTTTCAGGCTTTATCCGCCGCGACAGGAACCACGCCTCGGTGATTCTCTGGAGTTTGGGAAATGAGACCATCGAGCAACTGGACCATCCGAAACGGGGTGTGGAGATCTACAGCGATCTCATGGAGCTTGTCAAATCGATCGATCCAACCCGTGAGGTCACCTGTGGACTGCACCCCGGGAATGAAAGGGACGGTCACGAGGTTCCGTCCAGCCTCATGCATGTATCCCCCGTGGTATCTTACAACTACCGGACCGATTCCTTTAATACCTGGCACAGCCAGTACCCCGATCTTGTGTTCATTGCTACAGAAACAAAAGCCTATGCCACAAACACCCCGGAGGATTACAATGTCATCGATTACTCTGGCAACTCGTGGAACGATATGGAGGAGTTTGTTGCGGGGCAGTTTATCTGGGCGGGCATCGACTACCTGGGAGAATCGGCCGGATGGCCTGACCGCGGATTGCGGAATGGACTGATGCTCACCAATGGCTTTATCAAACCACACGCCTGGTACATCGGGTCGGTCTACCGGGACGATCCAATGGTGAAACTTACCGTGGTGGACAAACAGCTGGCTGATTCACTGAACGGTCTTACCAGCTGGCAGAAAAGCTGGGTGGGGGCTCCCCTCGTGGACCACTGGACCTTCGGCCGGGAGACCGATTCAGGTGAGGTGGTGGTATTTACCAACTGTAAGAAGGTGGAGCTACACCTGAACAGCAAACTGATTGTTTCGCTCGAGCGCAGTGCATTTGCCGACGGGGTGATCCGTTCAATGGTTCCCTATGAACCGGGGAAGATGGTTGCAACCGCATTCTTTGAGGATGAAAGAGGCAGGAAAAGACAAATCTCCGACACACTGGTCACGGCCGGACAGCCCAACTCCCTGTCAATGCGACCCGACCGCCGGCAGCTTACTGCCAACAGCATGGAGGTGGTTCATATTACCACGCGGGTGGTGGACAGCGCAGGCACACTAAATCCCAACAGCCGCCACAGGGTAAGCTACACCCTGGATGGCCCGGGCAAGATCCGAGTCATCGACAATGGCGACCTGTCTGATCACACTTCACCGGATGCATCGTCCAGGGAGGTAAGAAGAGGTAAACAACTTCTGATCCTGCAGGCAGGCAGCAATCCGGGCGACCTGATTATCAGTGCAAGTGCCGAAGGGCTGAAACCATCCAGATTAAAGATCAAATCCAAAGAGTAAAGATTAACTCTCCTCCCCCCACTTCCATCCGGAACGCAGCTGTTCCTTCACTATCCCATCTTTTATATGATACCGTTCAATGCAGTTTTCCTCCATATTGAGGTCGTCAATCACAAAAGGAATATCCGGAAAATTCACGCTTGCTGAAATGATCTTTTCAACGACTGGCGCGGAATCTTCCAGCACAATGGTGGCTGAGTACTTCTGGTCTCCCCTGAATTTAAAAACATAATCGGTGTGTTTCTCCATCCCAAAAGCAAAATGAACTTCGGTCTGTTTTTCCTGTTCAAGAATCCCGGAAGACGTAATTGTAAGTACTTTCATTTGGATATGTGTGTTCAGTATAATTTGCTTAGGTAGGCTTGAGGGACGATTTGATTCCCATTAAAATGGTGGATCCCTTGCCCGGTACACTATCGATTTTCATCCACCCATGGTTGGTATGGAGGATCTCATTGCAGATATTCAAGCCCAGTCCCGAACCCTTCTCCCCTTTTGTGCCGTTGGTGGAGATATAGGTTTTTGCATCGAGTAATTTTGAGATGACTGCTTCCGGAATCCCGATCCCCGTATCCCGTATGGAGAGGACCACCTCTTCCTCCTGTTTCTTCGAGGAGATGTAGATACTGCCATTTTCGGGGGTGAACTTAATTGCATTGCTGAGCAGGTTCCTGATGACTACGTAGAGCTGGTCACGGTCCGCCTCCATGTAATGCTCCACGCTGATAAAGACCTCCACCTTAAGTCTCTTCTCATGTACCCCGATATTCACAAGTTCCAGGCTCTCATCTATCAACCCTTTCAACTGGAACTTCACAGGATTTGCCTTCAGTTTGCCCGTCTGTGAACGTCCCCATACCAGCAGGTTATCCAGCAGGTTGTAAGTAATTTCCGCTGAGCTGGCCATCATCTGCAGCAGTTCCCTCCGCTCCTCTTCGGTCAACTCCTCGTTTTCGATAATCATCTCAAGTGCCTGGCGGGTATAACCGATGGGTGCCCTTACGTCGTGGCCGATAATGGAGAAGAGTCTGTTTCTGGCATTCATCGCCTCCACCAGGTCACGGTTCGATGTCTCCAGCTTTTTTTTCTGCAGTTGAAGCTGTTTGGAAACAGACTTCAGCTCGGTGGTCCGCATTTCCACCAGCTCCTCAAGGTGGTTCCTTACCAGGCTCAGTTCCTGGGCCAGCTTCTTCGCCTCTTTTTGCAGATGGTTCGATTTATCGGCAAAAATATAGGCGTATATCAGCAGGTAAATGAACATGGTGTAATGCAGAATGTAGAACGAATGGATGATATCAATCTCGGTAAGAAGATCATTCACTGCCCCCGTAAAAATGATCAACATACCGATGGAGAAAGCCGAAGTGTGACTCCTGCCCCTGGACCATGCCACCAGCATCACGTACAGAAAGACCAGGGAGAAGAGCAGGAAAAAAAGAAAATACCAGGGCAGCGTAAAAGAGAAGAGGCTGATGGGAGAGACTACAACTATAACAATGAAAAGAGTCGAGACCCACATAATCGTTCTAAACGCCCATCGGGGGAAATCGAAAGGAAAGATGAAGCGGATCATCAGGGTGAAAAACGGGCCCAGAAAGTAGACATTAAGCAGTTCGAGCCGGGCCTGCATGAGTCCGTTCAGGTTAAAGAAATCAAGACCGGGCAGTTTAACGATCAAGGCCACCCGCATGGCCATGAGCAGGCAGATCATTGAAAAATGGAGTCTGTATTGCTCCGAACGGATCAGGAACAGGCCAAGGAAATAGAAACCGATTATCAGAAAAGCGCCAATCAGAAAATGTCCCCTGAAAAGATCCTTCTGCCGATGCCGGGTCATCTGCCCGGGGAGGCCCATCGTGACCACCCCAACAATACCGCTGTTGCGGTGACTAAAATTGGAAACCTTGATAAGCAATTCAGCCTCCGGGCCATTAACTGTCCCGGTAATGAGCGGCTTATCATAGGTGACCAGCGTCTGATATTTGTTGACCCCGGGGAATCCGAGGTAGTCTATGGCCTTCCCGTTCAGAAAAAAAACGGAAGCAGAGTAAAGATTTTCAATCCGGAAACTGAGTTCATCAATCCCTTCGGGCAGAAGGATAAGCAGCCGGTAGGTGGCAAAACCGAAACGTTCAATCTCCGGAAGCTCTTTTCTCAGCCTGTACCATGAACCGGGCACCTGGATATAGTTAACAATCCCCGTATCATTTTCAATGGCCGGGTTGAGCATCTGGTTCCAGTAAAACTCAAATTCACCCTTCAGATCCACAGGGCCCTCAGACTTGAAATTGTATTCACGCAGGTCGAGCACACCCTTGACAGCCACGGCAGCTGTATCCTTGGCATTCAGACTGGTAAGGGTTGCAAAAAGAAACCCGAGAAAATATATGAGTGACCGGGTGTGCATGACTCTTATCCCGCATAAAGTTATGTTTTTTCTTGAATGATCGCATGCTTTTTTCTGTTTACCAGGTTTAAGGCCAACAGCGAAAGTGCAATTACAGCCATTCCGGTAATGGAGAACGCTTCGGGATTCTCCCCGGGAATCAGGAGCCAGCTCAGTATAGCTCCGAACAGGGGTATCAGGAATTTCCACAGGTTCAGGTCCGAAACCTTTATCCCGGGCCTTTTAAGCAGTGTGATCCATATGGAAATTGCGAAAGCCGAGAGGAGGCTGAGCCATAATAGCGAGATGTAGTAAGGTGCCGGTTTGGCTTCAAAGTGCAAGCCTTCGATGGGAAGTGAAAAGAGAAACAGTGCAGCTCCCCCGATGGTCATGGATGCAGAGCTGATCACCAGTGGCGGAATCATATTGCTCTCCCTTGCCACCAGGACATTCGTAAACCCGGAAAGGATATTGATGCCCACCATCAGCAGAATACCTGCCAGGGCTATGGTCCCGGTCACCGAATAGGGATCCTTACCCATGCTGACAAGTATGACCCCGAGAATACCGGATAAGATGACCGATGTCTTTAACAGGGTCAACCGGTCGCCCGGCATCAGGAAATGGGCAACAACGGCTACAAAAAGCGGTTGCGAGCCGATTACAATGGCAGCAACTGCACTGGGGATCATACTGATTCCCGTGTAAAACATCACATATTGCAAAAAGGTCTGCAGAAATGCAAAGAACAGGATCATCCCGAGGTTGTTCCTGAGGATTTTAAAATAGCGGGGATTATTCCTGAGAGCAAACGGAAAAACAATCAATCCGGCAATAAAAAACCTGATACCGGCAAACTGTAGTGGCGTAGTATACTGTAGTCCAATCTTTACACCGGCAAAAGCCGACGACCAGAGGAGGCATGATATGATAGCCAGAATGGCAGTATTGATACTGGAGTGTCCGGCTGCCTTCAAAATCTATTTAACAAGCTTAACCTGAACCGCAGCTGGTCCGCGCTGTCCCTTTTCGATTTCAAAACTTACAAGGTCGCCCTTTTTGACATCATCCACCAGGTCGTTGATGTGTACAAAGACACTCTGGCCGGTGGCAGACTCGTTGATAAAGCCGTAACCCTTGATTTCGTTGAAGAAAGTCAGCCTTCCGGTTTTGGATTTGCGACTGGGGCCATTGGGATCCATCCTTGGAATGCTTACCTCAATCTCGCTGGCATCGGTTTTGATCTTCCGGGTCTGATCGGGTGGAGTATCAGTAATCATTCCATTCTCATCTACGAAAGCGATCATATTATCAAGGCCCGATCTTGCACTGTCCTTGCGTTCCAGCTTCTTCTTCACCTTGTCCTTGCGCTTTTTCTCTTTTCGCTTTCTAACTTCCTTCTTGTTAAATGATTCCTGTGATCTACCCATGTATAATTATAAATGTTAATTTATTCAGGTGCAAAGGTAGGATTTTTTCCGATCCTACGTGCAAAAGTTACAGTGGAACAATCACAAAGCTGTATTTCACCCATCCAGGAGCCAAAACATAGGCAGCATGGGTATGCGCCCCCCAGCTGTTATCTCCCCCGACACCCATCTGTTTCCAGTCCACATTCAGGAAGACTTTCTCCGATTTTTCCAGGTCAATGGGATGGGCCCCGTCCCTCACCTCGCGGTCAAGATCATCCTGCGAATAGTGCAGGGCAGAAAAATCGAAAAGGGGACTCCCCTTGATTTTAATGCCCAGGCCTTCACTGTTGGTCAGACTGAGCCACCTGGTCTCCGTCTTATTGCCATTCTCACCGTTGGTATTATAATATACGGACTGCTCCTCCACAGTGCTTTTGTACCTTCCCACCAAAGAAGAGTGGTTCCGGTCAATGTAGTTTTCGTGCGGCCCACGGCCAAAGTACTCCAGATTGCTGTATCCTTCCGGCACCACCAGGGTCATCCCAAAGCGCGGAATCAAAGGATAGTTGTCAGCTGCGGGCCTGAACTCCACACTGACCAGGATCTCTCCCCTGTTATTGAAGGAATAGCTTACCTTGTAATTGGAGCCGTTTTCAGGATGGATATACTCGGCAAACAACATTGCGGTTTTATCGGTCTGAACGGGAACCAGGGACTGCAGTACCAGCTCCTTCCCGAAAGTCCGCCACATCGCACAACGACTATGCATATTGTTCCCGAAATCATTCTCGGTGGGTGCACGCCAGAAATTGGGAAGTGGCCCCTCTGATAACAGGGTCTCCCCTTCTATCACGTAAGATTCCAGGTGGCCCGATTTCCTGTCAAACACCATCTCACCATCGCTGATACGAAACACAAGCTTCTTCACTGATTCATCAATGGAAACCTGGTCGGAACCGGTATCCCTAAACTCATCCTGAGCCACATCAGTCACCAGCGGTGGTGTCATGGCGAACTGCTCAATTGCAATCACATGGCCGGCGGGGATCAGGGGGGTGGCACTCCTGGTCACTGCCTTCACATCGAAATGGTACTCCTTTCCGGGTACCATGACATCCATATCCAGCTGCAGCTTAAAGGGGATCGTTTCGCCCGGTTCAACAGCGGGAGATTCAATGGAACCTGAACTAACCGGAGACCCGTCCTCCATCAGCTCCCAATGGACATCGAAGTCCTCCAGTGAAATGAATCCATATTTATTCCTTATCATCAGCAGGTCGGATCTGAAGGGAACAAGCTCAAAATCCACATACTGGTAGGCACGCTTCACTTCCCATATACCCGGATGTATGCTACGGTCGGACGCGACCAGCCCGTTCAGACAGAATGAACCACTATGATGCTGCCCTTCCGGTTCAAAATCGCCCCCATAGCCCCAGTACTTTACACCCTCGTCCGAATACTTTGTCAGCCCCTGGTCCACCCAGTCCCAGATAAACCCACCCTGCAGCTGTTCGTAGCGGTCTATCACCTCCCAGTAGTCCATAATGTTTCCGTTACTGTTCCCCATAGCATGCGAGTACTCGCACTGGATCAGGGGCTTCCCCGGATGCTTCTCAGCATATTTTATCATATCAGGAATCCCTTCATACATGGGACAATATATGTCGGTATTGCGGTCATGCCCGGCCCTTTCATACTGAACCGGACGGCTCCTGTCCCTCTGGCTGATCCAGTCATAGGTGGCGTAAAAGCAGACCCCGTTCCCCGCCTCATTTCCCAGGGACCAGATGATCACTGAGGGATGGTTCTTATCACGCTCCACCATCCGGATGGTGCGGTCAAGGTGCGATTTCATAAAAATCGGATTGTCCCCGAGGGTCCGGTCCGGATGATAACCCATCCCGTGGGATTCAATATTAGCCTCATCAATTACATAGAGTCCGTACTGGTCGCACAGCTCGTACCAGCGCGGGTCGTTGGGATAGTGACTGGTCCGTACAGCATTGACGTTGAATTGCTTCATCAGCGTAATATCCTTCAGCATCATCTCTTCACTCACCACATGCCCCTCATCCTCGTCGTGCTCGTGCCTGTTCACTCCCTTTAGCTTCACTGCTTCACCATTGATCAGCAGCCTGCCATATCTGATCTCCGAGGTGCGGAATCCCACCTTTGAGGAGAGGTGCTCCAGGGATTTTCCCTCTTTATCTTTCAACTCCATCAAAAGAGTATAGAGTTGGGGCGTTTCGGCCGACCACTTCTCCACTCCTTCCAGCACATCCCGGAAAGCGGCCCGGACCACCTGTTTATCATCCATGGAAGGTGAGGTGACGGCCGACCATACTGTTTGCCCTGACTGATCCGGTGCAAGCAGTTTCGCCTCCACCTTCAGACCTTCAGAAAGGACCCCTTCAGGAAGACTTAGCTCCATGTCCAGGACCAGTACACCGTCGGTGTAGTTGTGATTCAAGCCTGCTATGCACCAGAAGTCCCTGATATGAGCTCCTGGCCTTGCCTCCAGGTATACCTCACGCTCAATGCCGCTGAGCCTCCAGAAATCCTGGCACTCCAGCCACGAACCGTCCGACCAGCGGTATACCTCAACAGCCACCAGGTTCTCACCTTTTTGCAGGAAAGAAGTGATATTGAATTCAGCCGGGGTCTTGCTCCCCTGGCTGTATCCCACCTTCTGACCGTTCACCCAGATATAGAAAGCAGATTTAACTGCCCCGAAATGGATAAATACCTCCTTACCACCCCATTGATCGGGTACCGAAAATTTCTTCCTGTAGGATCCCACCGGATTATGGTCCGTGGGGATCTCAGGCGGATTTGGATCGGTGGTCCATTCGTAGGGAATGTTCACGTATATGGGGATGCCGAAACCCTTCATCTCCCAGTTGGAGGGTACCTGTATATCATCCCATTTCTTATCCCGGAATTTCGGCTGAAAGAATTCAGCCGGCCGTGAGGCAGGATTGGGCGACCAGTGGAATTTCCAGGTTCCGTTCAAGGACTGAAAATTTACGGAGCGGTGCATATCCCCGCTCAGCGCTATCTCTTCCAATTCATAGGAGAAGCGGGTGGCATGGGCCTCCTCGCGGTTAACCTGAACCACCTCGGGATCCTGCCATTCGGGAAGGGCCTGGGAAAAGGCATCGGGTATCAATGCTGAAGCAAGCAGCAGGCATGCAAAAAAACATCGGGACATAACTCTCATTTTTAATTAACTGACCACTGTCAACCCCAGAGAGATTCGGGATAGACTCCACTGTCAACAAGGTCCCGGATCGCCTTTAGCACAACAGGCTTGTCATCCTGGTAGGTAACACCAAACCAGGAGTCCGGGGTCTGCAGAACAGTCATCTTTGCAACTCCCGAATTGATCAGTTTATCTACGGCCAGGGGAATGAAAAACTCAGCCTTGGGATTGTTGATATTCTCTTTGATAAACCCGGAGAAAATTTCATCACTGTGGGCGAAAAAATCAGGTGTGAACCCAAACAGGTTCATGGAAACAGTATCCATCGGATCGAGCCCGTGTACCGAACCATCCTCATCTTCATAAACGATATTCCCGTCTTCCAGGAAGATCTTTGTTCGCTCAATCATCCCGTTCAGGAAACCATCCTTATCCACTCTGCAGCACCCGCGGGCAACAGAACCATGTTCCGAAACGGTCTTTTGCAGCTGGAACCCCACCATGCAGTATTGACCGGGTTTGTCAGGGGAAGTAGAAACCAGGAATTCATGCATAATCTCGTATGACTGCCTTCCATAATAATCATCGGCGTTGATCACCGCAAAGGGCTGCTTAATGGCATCCCTGGCCATCAGTACCGCATGTGCAGTTCCCCACGGCTTCACCCTGTCGGCCGGCAGGGTAAGGCCATCCGGAATACTGTCGATCGACTGGATTACGTAATCCACTTTTATGTGGGAAGGAAACTTCTTGATATAATTGGTTTTAAAATCCTCCTCCATCTTCGGGGAGATCACAAATACAAAGCGCGTGAATCCTGCCCGGTATGCATCAAATATGGAATAATCGGTGATGGTTTCGCCCGAAGGTCCAAAAGGATCAACCTGTTTCATTCCGCCATAACGGCTGCCCATTCCGGCTGCCAAAATCAATAATGTGGTTCCCATAATTTAAATCAATTCTAGTTATTGTCCTGTCTTCATAAAACGACGCATAAAAGTAATGATACTCTCAATAAAAAACTATTTTTATGTTTTCAACTAAAAATCTTATTCAATGAACCAGTTAAGCAATAAAAAGAGCAGTACAGTGGTGCCCCTCATGCTGGTAGGCGTCATGTTTTTCGTTATCGGATTTGGTGTCGGCATCAGCGGATTCCTGATCCCGGCATTAAAATCTGCATTTAGCCTGTCCACCGGTCAGTCCTACCTTGTGACAGCGGCCATCTTCTCTGCCTTTGTTGTCTTTGGCCGTCCAACCGGCTGGATCATTAAAAAGATCGGCTACAGGCGCTCCATGGTCCTCGCCTTCCTGGTGATGGCTCTGGGCATGTGGCTCTTTGTTCCATCCTCCAACGCGGTCAGTTTTCCGCTCTTCCTGCTGGCCCTTTTCGTGGGCGGGATCGGGAACACCCTGCTGCAGGGATCGGTCAACCCCTATGTAACCATCCTCGGCCCGCTGGATACAGCAGCAGTAAGGATGAGCCTAATGGGTATTATGAACAAGATGGCCTGGTGGCTGGCTCCTGTATTCCTGGGGATCTTCATTGATCTGAAGGATGTACAGGTGGCCGACATTATTCTCCCTTTCTATATCGTGACCGGCATCCTGGTTGTCCTCGCGGTCTTTGTCAACTTCGCTCCCCTTCCCGAGGTGAAGGCCGAGGGAGAGGACGAGGAGACCGCCGACGAGTCATCCTACGCTGCCGGAAAAACCAGCGTACTGCAGTTTCCACATTTGTTGCTCGGGGTCCTGGCCCTGTTCCTCTATGTAGGAATAGAAACCCTGCCCATGGCATCGATTATTGACTTTGCACGTGCCACCTTCGGAGAGGTGGACAACCTGCAATCCTATGCCAAGTTCGTGACGATGGGACTGGTTGCCGGGTATATTTTCGGGGTGATCGCCATTCCAAAATTTGTTTCTCAAACCAGGGCACTGATCTCCTTCGCAATACTGGGCATTATCTCCACCCTGCTTCTGATCTACCTGCCGCCAAAGTTCGCTTTTTACGCACTTCTGCTGGCCTCCTTCTCCAACTCCCTTATGTGGCCGGCCATCTGGCCCCTGGCCATGAAGGACCTGGGAAAATTCACCAAGGCAGGGGCCTCCCTCCTGGTGATGGCCATTGTGGGCGGTGCAATCATCCCCCTGGTTTTCGGATCCATTGTCGACGCGGTCAAAACCACTGAGGCTGCCCTGGTTGGGGATTTCCAGTCGGGCTACTGGGTAATGGTACCCTGTTACATATTCATCCTCTACTTCGCAATCGCCGGACATAAAGTAAGAACCAAATAAGACTCTGAACATGCGCAATTACATTGGAATTGATATCGGCGGAACCTCTATGGTTGCCGCCAGGTTTAATGAAAGTGAGATCCTCCACCGGAGCGAAGTGCCTACCGGGGCTGACCAACCGGCAGAGGAGATCATGGAATCACTGTTCGGGGCCATTGAAAAGGTGCTCACCAGCGAGGTGGTGGGCATCGGGATCGGAATGCCTGGATTTATGGATACCGAAAGCGGGGAGATCCTGCTGATTAATAACATCCCGTCATTCAACGGTTTTTCGGTGAAAAAGGCTGTTGAGAAACGTTTTGGCCTGCCGGTATTCCAGAACAACGATGCCAATTGCTTTGCCCTGGGCGAAGCGTGGTTCGGAGCCGGCAAAAGCTACAACAACCTGGTGGGGGTGACTCTGGGCACAGGCCTGGGGGGCGGCATCATCATCCAACGCAAAATCCACACCGGCCTGGTGGGTGGTGCTGGCGAACTGGGCTGCTTCCCGTTCAAGGGGGGCATCGTGGAAGATACGTGCAGCGCTGCGCTCTTCGCAAATAAATACCAGAAAAGCGGGGCTGAATTCTACAAGGCGGCCAAAGCCGGGGACAAAGCGGCCCTTTCAGCCTTCGATGAACTGGGAAAGAACATCGGAGAGATGCTCAATGTGGTCATGTATATCCTGGCCCCGGAAGCCTTTATCATAGGGGGTTCGGTGGCCGGCGCATGGGAGTTCCTGGAAAAACCGATCAGGGCAGAGGTGGACAAGTTCCCGGTGAAACTGATCAGTGAGAAGACAGAACTGGTGAAGGCACAATTGGACAATGCGGGGCTATACGGGGCTGCTGCCCTCTGCATCTCCCAAATGGAATAACTCAAACATGATCTACCAGGGATCGGTCAGTTCTTCATGATCTTCAGATAATCAGTAAACCCGTCTTCCCGGGTAACACTGACCAGGTACACTCCTGTACTCAGATAACTCAGATCTTCCAGCATGATCTCATTTGAACCTGAATGGAGGAAAAGGCTTTCCTGATGCACAGTCCTGCCGTTCATATCAGAAATGGTTAGCAGATAGTCGCCCGAAACAGCATCCGAAAACAGCATCCGTGAATGGCTAAGGTCGGATGGATTGGGAGCAATTGAAACGGAAGCCAGCGGTTCAATCACCCTTTGATCATAGCTGGTCATTACACACTGACCGCCCCACTGAAGATCCAGCCACTGGAGCCGGTCGGAAATCCAGTCTTTCAGGAAGGTGATTTCCTCCGCATGAGTATTCCCGATGAAATCGTTGGGCCAGACCCATTCACCCAGAACGGGCCACCTTTGAAAGTTATAATCGATGGAGAGGTCCATTACCTGTATACTGCTGTCAATCAGATGATGTAAATGAGTCTCCTCCATCAAACCCTCTTTAAGACTTTCCCACCTGCAGTTCACCTGGTTCTGAAACCAGGGATCATCAATTAATCTTTGCCACCAGTAAGGCCTGGTTGTCTTGTTATACATCCAGCCGTAGGTATTCCGGATATCTCCACCATAGTTCAGGTTGCCATAGGTAAGGTTATAGTCCCACGGCGGACCGGCATGTAGTTTTCCACCCTTAAAATCACTCGCCTTATAAAAAAAGGCACTGAGCCTGTATGCATCAACATCCTTGTTGAATTCGTGAAAGATCAGGAAATCCACAAAGGATTTGACATCGATATACTGCCTGTATCCAATGCTTTCATTATAAAAGTCATCGCTGCTAAATACTTCATCCAGATCATTGATCCATTCCCTGATATAGGAGGATTGGTCTGGAGTTAATTCATCGATACCGGGATCAAAATATTCAAAATGATTATTTAAAAACCCGGGATATGAAGGAACCACCGGCGAGGTCCAGTACTCATTAGCGAGAAGTTCCACGGTACGGTCGACCTGCAGTATATAGCCCCCGGAAATACCAGTTGCGCTCACATCCGCCTCTTTCAGTTTTTTTATATCAACCCTGTTTTTATCCTGCTTGACCTTCTCGATAAGCACATAGACACCTTTGTAATCCTGGTTTATATAGAGATCAATATACCTGGTGCGGGGTGAATAGTGTCCCATCTGTTCATAAGCACTGAAGGAGATCACATTCCTGACAAGGCTCTTATCGCAGTATGGGGCATATAATACCCAGTCATTTTCTTTAGGCAATCCCAGCAGTGGTACATTGTTATTGGTGCCACTGTCGGTCTGTGTCTCAATGGTGTACGATTTCTTGGGAAATATCTGCGATGAGGCTCCACGGATCTCAATACTGATCTTCCCATCATAGTTGTTGAAGGGATCATCGGGATGATTCAAAAATCCGGCACCATTGTCGATGATACCCATATCAGCAACGATCCTGGGATCGTTCAGGATGGTCTGTCCGTTCGTGTTAATAGAGATCACCGGCAATTCACCCGAAAAAAAGATGGGCTCTGTCCAAACAAACCAATCCGGTAGCGGTGAGAAGTAAACCGAGTCTGTCTTGATGCCTGCATGAAGAAAGGCATTGGAAGAGAGGTCCGATGATCCAATATCTTCATTATGAACCTCAACTGAAAAAACATTCTCCCCTGCTACCAGGGTTTGAAAAGCAATGGAGTCAATTTCGTACCGACCGGGCAGTTGTCCGTTGTATAATGCAGCTTCAACAAAACCATCTGCAGATTGATCAAAAGCCGGAGGGGTAAAAGGAACCCCAATATTAGCCCGGGCAATTTCGACGCCATTCAGGTAGGCTACAAAGGCATCATCGAAGTCCATATCCAGGAGCAGTGACTCGATCTCTGTTAGATCCGGGATGGAAAACTTGTATCGTATATAGACCGAAATACAGGGATCAATCACTGTCCCGTCATCATCATCTCCATAGCCTATACCTGATATACCCTCGTTCCATAATGAATCATTAAATTCCAGGGTGTTCCAGTCGGAAGGCAGATCACTGTCCGGTACAATATATTTCACTGAATCACCGGTTTGAATAATTGTTTCCCAGTGGTCGACCGATTGGGCAAACACGATAGCAAAACCCGGAAAGGCCAATAACAATAAAAGAATCAGCCTGTGGCTCATACGAAGTATAGTAATCCTTGAAAAACGCATATCTAATCTCAACTAAATTAAAGGACAATTAAACAAGACAAAAGTAACATCATGATTGGTTGCTCCAAGTATTCGAAAATAGTGATGTTATTTCGAAATATTAATATTTATCATGCTGTGACAGGAAATTGGACTTTTAAGGGGGGCTTAACTTCTCCAACTGTTTCTTTTGCAGCTCCGATTTTATTTCTTTCAGCCGCTTATCGGCCCGAACGCCTGTGAAACCTGATATGATCTCATACGGTACATCCAGTTCAATGGCATTAGCCAGAAAAGTATGCACCCCCATACCGGCAGTCAGCCGTGAATAGAGGGGCCTTAAAGCGTCAGAACCAGTCACCGGATCGACCAGGCGATCAAGGCCTGCCTCCTCTCCCAATTTCCTAAGGTACTTGTTCATGGTGATAATACTAATGGTTGGGAAGGCTGTGTTGTTCAGGTAGTATTTATTCGCATACCCGGAGTGGATCTCAAGAGCCTGTACATTCATGGGCACCCTTCTCTGCTTTCCTCCCTTTTTACGGACAATTACCTCACCATTAAGCACATCCTCCTTCCTGAGTGACTGTAGCTCACTGTACCTGAGCCCGGTGAAGCAGATAAAACAGAACAGGTCCCTCACCCTCTCCTTTCGCTTATTATCACAATCCAGATCAAGTAGTCTGATTAGTTCATCCCACTTCAAAAACAGGGTACGAGAGGTGGATTCCACGCTCTTATCCAACGCTTTATAGAATTTACGATAATCCCGACTTACATTGTAGCCCTTTTCTGTGGCCCAGTTCATGAACCATACCACAATGTTGATAGCTTTATGCGTGGTTGCCGGGTTGTTCCCCTTTTCGGAATAGAAGACCGTGAACTTATCCAGAAACTCAACATTCATATTCCTGAATGAAAGCCCGTAAGAAGTGGCCTTCTCAAACTCTCTCATATGTTTATAAATGGTCCGGACTTTCCGGTAGGTAGCTGTATTCCAGCGGCTAATTCCTGATTCAAGGAAGAGGAAGAACACATCAAAGAAGCCAGTTGAATACTTCGGTTTCAATTCCCGGAACAAAGAACGAAAGCGCTCTCCGTCAGGTTTCCCGGAACCTGAATTGAGTTCGCCCCAGGTCATGTGGGCTGTAACCGAAAGTGTTTCCAGCCAGGAGTTTGTGGCCAGCGAGCCGGGAAAACTGCTCTTCACCCTTTGCTGTTCCGGATCCCAGTAATGAAAATCGGTCTTCACCCCGGTACTTAACATGATGCGATCGCCAGGGAAAGAGACACTCATAAAAACAGGGCGATCCCTTAACAGCAGGTTTCCATTGCCATCCTTCCTCCTTTCAATATAAAAACGAGTCTGCATCTTTTACAATGTTACGATGAAAAGTGCCAGCATGGGCTAATTTTTTTTAACAGGCATGAAGTTGTAGATTTGCCGCATGAAACGGGAAATAAGGGTCACAGAAGATGGTTCGCACACTCTGTATGTGCCTGAACTTGATGAATCCTATCACTCCATTCACGGTGCCATCCAGGAGTCGCATCACGTCTTCCTCCTTCATGGGCTCCTTACCCTGGACAAAGAGTCACTGAACATACTGGAAATCGGATTTGGTACCGGATTGAATGCTTTATTAACACTGGCAGAAGCCCAAAAGCGTGGCATTAAAATCAACTACCACACTGTGGAGAAGTATCCACTTGACAAAGAAGAATACAGCTGTATCAATTTTGAAGAACTAATCGAAGGGATCTCCCCGGGCAAACTGCATAAACTTCACGATGCTTCCTGGGGAGAAGCTGTCACTATAACTGAAAATTTCACCCTCACAAAGGAACTGTCTGATTTCCGGTCAATGAATCCTTACGGACCCTTCGACCTGGTCTACTTCGATGCATTTGCTCCACAGAAACAAGCTCACCTGTGGAGTGAGGAGATATTTAAAAAGATATCAGGAGCTGTTAAACCAGGGGGAGTACTGGTAACATACACCTCCATGGGAAGTGTCCGGAGGGTTCTGACAGCCTGCGATTTCGATGTTAATAAAATACCCGGTCCCCCGGGAAAAAGACATATGATCAGGGCAAGTAGGAGATAATTGTGTGGTCTCTGATTTTTCTTATATCTTCGCATCGTTATTTTCAAAAAAAACCAAGTAATGAACAACAGACAAATCATCACATTGATAGTGGTTGCCGTCGCAACTCTAGCTGCCGGTTATTTCATCGGCTCCAGCACAAGTGGCGTGAAATCAGAAAACCAGATTTCACTTAAAAACCAGAACGATTCGCTCAACTATTTCCTCGGACTGAACATGGGCTACAGCCTTGGACAGGCCCCATGGGATGTGAATGCCGGATTGGTATCTTCAGGGATCACCCAGGTTATGGATGACTCCTCCATGTTTGACCAGATGACTGCTGATGCTATTTTTCGCCAGTTGAACGTTGCCCTTTCAGAAGTCGAAGCCAAGAAAGCTGAATCAGCCTCACTTGACAACCTCGAAAAAGGAGCAGCCTTCCTTGCGGAGAACGGAAAACGCAAAGGCGTAATCACCACTGAATCAGGACTTCAGTATGAGATTATCACCAAAGGCGATGGCCCAATGCCCACAGAAACCAGCCAGGTTACTGTACATTATGAAGGTACGCTGATGGATGGAGAAGTTTTTGACAGCTCTTATGATGCAGGAGAGCCTGTTTCATTTGGCCTGAATGGTGTAATCCCCGGATGGACCGAAGGTCTTCAGTTGATGCCGGTTGGTTCAACCTACAAATTTTACGTTCCCTCCACCCTGGGTTATGGCCCCAGGGGAACAGGACCAATTCCTGGAAATTCAACGCTTATTTTCAAAGTGGAGTTGCTGGAAATTGCTGAATAAAACATCTTAAAACCCAAAAAGGCTGTGCGAATTCGCACAGCCTTTTTTTGTCCATAGAGATGGAATTTGGCTTTCTTCAACATAAACTATCTTCAAGAGGCAAAAGTATTCATCAAGAATTGGTTACTTTGGCACTCTAAATATTTTAAAATCTTAAAAGAACATTCAATGAGCTTCGAGATAACAGGCCGCCTTGCCGAAAAATTCGATACCCAGAAGGTCTCAGACAGATTCCAGAAACGTGAATTTGTACTGGAGATAAAGTCGACCGGCAATACTGGTTATGAATTTGTTGATTTCATCAAATTCCAGGCAACACAGGATAAATGCTCCATGCTTGACCAAGTCAGTATTGACGAAGAACTCAAAGTCTCCTTTAACCTTAGAGGACGGAAATGGGAACGTGACGGCCAGGTTTCCTACTTCACAAATCTTGAAGCCTGGAGAGTCGAGAAAGTTCAGAACGTATCAAATAATCCGTCCGTTGAGTCATCAGCACCAGTACAGGATGGTTTCACTACTCAGGATGCGCCGTTTCCGACTCAACCGCCACAGGAAGATGATTCCGGAGTTGATGATCTGCCTTTTTGAAAACATGAAAACAATAACAAACCCCTAAAAAGCAGGCAGAACATCTAACCGGTTACATCTCTCTTTTCTTCCCTTTCTCAGTTAACAAGCCAAGTGTATTTCCAGTTTGGTAATACTTTGGAGTAACCGTCCTTACTGGTATTGAGAACTCTATGGACATACCTTTGAACGAACTGTCACTTAATATGACATATCCCCCCATGGCTTCCGCCATTCCCCTGGCCAGTTTATAGCCAAGTCCGATAACATCGGAGGTATTGTACCAGTCCTCTTCTTTTACATCTGTTTCAAAGACCTTCCTGGCTCTTCCCTGCAGCAACATACTGCTGCTGTCTTTCACGGTAAAAACCAGTGTATTTTTGCCGGCGAACGTCACGCCTAATTCAACGACTCCCTTTTTGGTCTGGGTAAAAGCATTATCCAGCAGGCAGCTTAAAGCACGAGACAGTCGCTCCTTGTCTGAGATAATTTTCGCTTCTTTAAAGGTCTCTCTGACATTTAGCAGAAACGCTATCCTATCCCTGTTTACCCTGTATCTGTCCAGGTTGTATTGATCGTAAAGCTCCTTTATCATCGGGTAGACTTCTACAGTCTCATCTTTGAGTTGAAGAGCTCCTGTTTCGATCAGGGTCATATCAATCAGGTTGTCCATCATATTTAAGAGCGAATTGCTGTTCTTGGTAATGTGATTGATGTAAGAGTCTCTCTGATCACCTTCCACATCGTCCTCACCCAGCAGGTGAGAGAATCCGATTATGGCATTCATGGGAGTCCTGATTTCGTGCGAGATGTTGGAAAGAAACCTGGTCTTCACCCTGGTCCCGTCGCTCTGGTACTGCCTCAGGGCATCTTCCAGCCTGGAAACTTTCGCCTCCAGTTGCTTGGTGTATTCCAATAACTCGTCATAGTCAGGCTGATCACTCATCTCATCACATAATCTTCACAGCAATAAACATTTCAAAGTATAACCAATCTCACGCTGAGACGGTTCTCCGGTTCCCGGCTAGCGCTTCATCCTCTTCAGGATCTTCCCAGCATCTCTACTGTAGAAGTGCTGATCTTCATTGGCAATCGCAATCAACTGGCGTCTTGCACGTTCTGTTTCATTCATGGCAAGCAGACTTCCAGCCTGGAACCACTGAGCCTTTTGAATAAACAGGTTGTCATCGTGTTTTATCACCTTGTTGAACGATTCACTGGCATCCACATATTTCTGCAGTTCCATGTTCGATACACCAATGCTGAAATCAGCTTCCACCTTAGCAGGATCCTTTTCAAGTACTTCAGTGAACCAGAAAACCGCTGATTCAAAATCACCCTCCATGTATGCTATCTCAGCTTTGTTCATAACTGCCTTGACAACATCACTCTCTATGGAACGATTTGTGAGAACCAACTCGTAAGGTTTCATGTACTTAACGAAAAGATCGCTGTTGGACAGAGGCCTGCCAAGAACCGTGGCAAGTCCGATTGCAACCAACAGCGCCAATGCTGCTGAAGCTGCATAATGCCAGGGCCGGCTAAAGCGAAAAACCTTCCTGCCGCTTTCTGATCGTTGTGTTTCTTCCCGCAGACCGCTCAACTGGGACCGGAAATCCAACACTTCTGTGTCAGTAATGGCTTCTTCGACCTCTTTGTAGAGATCCAGATCCACCATCAATTCCGGACTGGCGTTAAGCTCCCGCTCAAACCTGCTCAACTCGCTCTCTGAGAGCTCGTTGTTCAGGTACTTTTGTAAAATGTGCCTGTCGCGTTTCATATAAAAATGTGTGTAAGTTTCAGGAATTCAGGTACGTCGCTTCACCACGTATGGCTATGCAGTTTGAACCTGGACTCCCTGGTTCGTGCATGCACTTTTGCATGCATCCAGAGGATGCGTTCACTAAAGTACGCTTTGTAGATGGAACTCCCGAAACCGGTCACCCCAATAAATGAAATATCTAATGCGGTCCGAAGACCGTCTTATTCTACTATCTAGTGCGGTCCGCTGACCGTCTTTTTTTCACTCTATATTCTACAGAAAATCAAACTACTTTGTGGGTGGAATCAAAATATCATCATAACCAGTACCACCTTTAAGAAAATTGAGCTCTTTTTCCTGGATTTTGTCTTTTGCGAATGACTTGAAATTTACAGTTTTCATTACTTTGTAATTAAGGGTTGAACATTGTTTGTTAATTGTTTTCAAGTGTTAATTCCCAATTGAGGCCAAACGTTACCCAAAAAAATGAGTTTTTTTTATCAATAACCACAGAATACTCCCTATAACGCTGATTTTCTTCCTCTTATAAACAATAAAAAAAACTAATAGAATATCCTTTTTGCATTCTACATTGATATTTCGTTCATTTACTTCCAATATTTACTGGAATGAGTATTAAGATTCAGGTATTACTTCTAATTGCATTTTCGATCTTTCCCTTTGCAAAAGGGCAGGATGATCCGGAGAGTGAAGAATTAAGCAACATAATATTAGAGTATACTACAAAAGGATTTGAAAACGTTGACTACAATTTAGACACTGCGGAATACTACCTTAAAGCGGCACTGAGGCTTCAATACACAGCTCCGGATTATGAGATTGACAAAAGGGTTGCGGGCAATCATATAAATCTGGCCTCAGTATATCGTATTATTTTTAATAACAGTGAAGCCCTCCATCATTTGACAAAGGCAGAAGAAATTCTTAAAGAGAAAGACCCCAGTAGTGACTATTTTGGCGCCTTATTTCATAATAAGGGTAATGTTTACCAAGTTTTTAACGATCTGTACAAAACGAAAGAGTATTATGAATATGCCTTGGATTTTTTGATTCGTAATGGCTCCCAGAATACTGGATTCTTCGCTCATATCTTCTCGAACCAAATCAAGCTTCTATTCGAATTAGGAGAGAGCGAACTGGCAGAGCAGAAACTGGAAATGGTCAATTTGCAGACATTAATCCTTAATCCTGATTTAGAATTCAGGCTTTATAATACCTATGCATCGGCCTATTCAAGATTTGGGAAATATGAATTGGCTAATCTGAATTTTGAAAAGGCAAGAAAAATTCTGGAGAAGGAATCCAAAATAGTTTCTACTTGGAATACCCTTGCCTACTATTTTAGTAGAATAGACTCCCATATTCTCTTTCAGGACTATTCTGAAGCATCAAAACTATGTCAGGAAGCTCTTGTATTTATTGAATCCCTTGATCAACAGGCCACCAAAAATAAGACGCTGCTTAGAGGTGAAATAATCTATCGCATCGCTTCAATTAAACACAGAAGTGGTGATATTAAGGCTGGCCTTGAGAATGTAAACCAGTGTATTGGTGAAATAGACCAGTTCTACGATCAATTCTCCTTTGCCGATGGACACTCATATGTTAGAAATGAATATGCATCTACACTACCCCTTCTTCATATTCTGAAAAGCAGATTATTGCATGACCAATATTTAAAACTTGGAGATGCTGAAATAATTAAAGAATCACTGAACTCATATCAAACTGCAATTAGAACACTGAATTCAATGAAGTTGTCCATGCGAGATGAGAACAGTAAAATCTTTGCGACTTCAGAGATAATTGACGTCTACAATGAAGCTATATATATCGGAAAGTTGCTTTATGAAATAACCGGAAATTCAGAATACCTGGAAATGGCATTTGAGTTCACTGAAAGCAGTAAGTCTTTTGCACTATTCAGCGAAATTAAAAATGTTGAGGCCATGGAATTTTCGGATTTGCCCACAGCAGTTAAAGAAAGAGAAGAGGACCTTATTGGAAAGATCCAGGGATATGAAGGGATGCTATATAGGGAGCAAATGTCAACTGAACCGGATAGTGCTCAGATTGCTTTCTACAAGCACAAACTGTTTCATCTCAAAGATGACAAAGATGATTTAATGCGGGAGATTGAGCTCAATAATGAAAAATATTTTGAGTTCAAGTATAAACCCAAATTCGTATCTCTTAAGGAGTTACAGAAGAAACTTCCATACCGGGACGCAATGATTGAGTACGTTCTTACCGACACCCTGCTCATTACATATGTGATTGACAAAAAAAACATCAACGTATTCTCGCAGGAGATCGGACCCGAGTTTAGTAATGAATGTTTGGAATATTATCAGCTAATGAACAAGCAGAACTTCAGCGGTGGGGTGCATGAAAGTTACAAACGATTTGTAGAACTTGGAAGGAAATTCTATTCTGTCCTGATCGAACCTTGCCTGGAGTTCACCGAACAAAAGAGTTTTACTATTGTTCCCGATGGTGCCATTACTTATCTGCCTTTTGAAGGTTTCCTCACAGAAGACGCAGATCCCGAGTATACCAATTATCTGACACTTCCATATTTGATCAGGGAGTTCTCTGTAGGCTATTCTCAATCTGCCACCCTGATGTTCAGTGAGCGCCTGAAATCAAGACCCACTGAAAATAAGGTCCTGGCCTTCGCTCCGCTTTATTACAACCCGATTTCACAGGATGATACTGCCTCTTACAGGCAGGTTGTCGAAGGGAAAGAATTCCTGTTGCCTCTTGGCGGCATCATAAAGGAGGTTCAGAGCATAAAGGAGACTGTTCCCTCCAGGGTCTTTATGAATGAAAAAGCAACTGAGGCAAATTTCAAAAAATATGCACCGGACTATAACGTCCTGCACCTTGCCATGCATACAATCATGAAGGATGACAATCCGCTTCGATCATTGCTTGCCTTTACCACTGCGGAAAGTTCTGATCCTGCCGACACTATTGAAGATAACAGGCTTTATACCTACGAGGTGTATAATTTGCCACTAAATGCGGAAATGGCTGTATTGAGTTCCTGCAGCAGTGGTTTTGGAAAGATGCACAAAGGGGAAGGGATGATGAGCCTTGCCAGGGGTTTCTACTATGCAGGGTGTCCATCCATTATTATGACTCTATGGCAGGTCTCGGATAAATCCAGTTCGGAATTGATGACTGATTTCTATAAGTACCTGAAAAAGGGGAAAAGCAAGCAGGAGGCGATGCGGCTGGCCAAAATCGATTACCTGGATGCTTCAGACGACCTCACATCAAATCCCTATTTCTGGTTAGGATTTGTTGTTCTGGGTGACAACAGTCCAGTCTACAAGAAATCAGGAATGGTTTACTGGATCTCCATTATTGCACTATTTATCGGAATTCTCGTTTTCTTCCAATACAGAAAGAGATAATCAATTTCCTGGTAATATCTTACACTGTTTATTTTTAAGAAATTCACTGGCTTCATTTGACAGGTTGGCTACGCCATGCTGACCGTTTCCAATAACAATTCGCATTAGACCATAGACGGATTAGTCAGTTAATTTGTTGAATGTGGATTGAGTTTAGAAATCTGCAGTCGAATTCTATCCTACACCATTCATCCCGGATTTTACTATTCACCACATTGATTTAACCATCAGTTACAAATGCTATTCATTCCAATTCAAATATTTAACTATAGAAAAACACCCCCGTATATTCGAGTGTAATTAAAACAAAGACATGTAGATTAAAATTCAGAAATCATGAAAAAAATGTTGAATCTTCTTATAATTTCTATACTCACAATATCAGCTGGAACTATGTTTGCTGCACCCTCAGAAAATGAGAAGTCAGCAAAAACTCTTGAAATGGCTATTAAAACACTTGAAATGGCTGTGACATCCATTGACCATGGTGTTGAGAATTCAGGAAACGGAATTCCTCAGAACCTGATTAATAAATCGGAAGGAATCGTGATCTTCCCGAAAGCCTGCCAGGTAGTTGCCGGACCATTTAATGGATCGGGTGGAAGAGGTATTGTAATGATCCATAATGAGGATGGTTCCTGGAGCAATCCCTTCTTTGTCACACTCCGGGAAGGACGCCAGGGATTCCAAATTGGCACACAGACTTCTGATATTGTCCTGCTTTTCAAAGACAGGAATGATATTATTGATATTGACAAGGCGGAAATTACCCTTGGTAGTGATATTGCAGTTGCCGCAGGGCCCGTTATGAACGACTCTTACTCAGGTACAGATATTGCCTTTGAGACTGAGATTTACTCCTATCACCTGAGCAAAGGACTTTTTACCGGAATAAGCTTAAAAGGTGGAATCCTGTCATATTCTGAAAAGCTCAGTGATTCATTATACGGTATTAATGAATTTCTTCAACATCAGTTATTGGTTTCTTATAGTTCTTATAACTGATCCTGAAAAAGGATTTATAGAGTACCGGTACCAACAGCAGTGTAATAATTGTAGCGAAAAGTAAACCAAAAATGATGGTAATGGCCATTGGACGCCACATGGTCCCGCCTCCAACCCATAAAGGGATCAATCCGAGGGAGGTGGTTGCGGTGGTTAATAATATCGGTCTGAAACGCTGTTGAGCAGCCACAATGATTGCTTCCTGGGGGGGACGATTGAATTCTTCCCGTTCAATATTGATCCGGTCCAGTAGCACAATTGCATTGTTTATCACTATTCCAGCCAGTGATATGAGCCCCATAAAGGCCAGAAAGCCAAAATAAGATTTTACAAGCAGCAGACCTCCAACCACACCGATTAATCCAAGTGGTACCGTGAGTAAAACAATAGCGGATTTCCTCATGCTGTTAAACTGTCCGATCAGCAGCAGCACGATAATAAATAATGAGATGGGCAATTTCTCGGTTACAGCGTTCATCGCATCTGCACTCTCTTCTGCTTCACCACCGGCAAAATACTGATATCCCAGGGGCCAGGATTTTGTATCGTTGTCCAATTCAGGAATGAGTTGTTGCATTATTTCAAATGCTGTATACTCATCTTCAACTTCAGAAGTAACGGTGATGGTCCTGTACAGATCTCTTCTAAGAATCTTGGATGCCTCCCATATAATCCTGACATCTGCAACCTGTTTTAAAGGGACATTCGCTCCAGAGTACTGGGCATAAATATTCAGGCTTTCCAATTTATCAATATCCTGTGCCTGGGTCTGATGGTTACGCATGATTATTGGAATTACCTTATCTCCTTCCCTGAATTGGCCAATATACGATCCGGCCAGTACGGTTTGTAATGATACAGCGATATCCTGACTGCTAACACCTGCAAGTATTGCCTTCGCCTGATCGATATCAACGATCAGCTTTTTATTCCTCATCCCCCAGTTATCATCCACATTCTTTGTTCCGGAAATCCCACCAAGTTGCTGTTTCACTTTGCCAGCCAATTCAAATAATACTTCCGGATCCTTCCCTGAGATTCTGATTGCAATGGGGATGGCCGATCCTCCACCTGTGCCAAGTCTTGAAACAGTGGCCATCATCTCCGGATAATTCTCAAAACAGAATGAGTACAGATTATCTATAACTTTTTGATTGATTTTACCCGATGATGTATTGAGAAGGATATGGGCAGCATTTGGACTTGCTTCCGGGGGCATGTATCCCAGGTCATATTTAGGGGCCCCTTCTCCAATATAGGATGACCAGCTTATCACACCTTCCATTCTGCTGCCGGAGACCAGAAGGCTATCCGTGATAAAATCCTCAATTTCTTTGATTACCTGTTCTGTCCTTTTAATGTCGGTGCCAAGCGGTAATTCAATATTGGCCGAGACGATGGCTCTTTCACTTTCGGGCATGAAAATAAATGGCAGTTTTGAAAATCCGCTCATCGCCAGAAAAAATACAACAATGATTGCAGACAGCAGGATGTAGGGTCTGCGCAAACTGCCGTTAAGTAACTTCCCATACGAGTGATTGAGCCTGTCAAAATTACTTTTCTTGTCAGCCTGAGAGGCTTTCGGTTTTTTGATACGGATGAAGCTTATGCACAACATGGGTATCAAGGTCATGGCGAGAAGCCAGGAGGATAGTAATGCAATCGTAACAACCACAAATAGCTGCCCCATGATCTCTCCCATGATTGATTCTGCAAGGAAGAATGCAAGAAAAGCTGCCGATGTAGTCAGAGATGCGCTTAACAGGGGTACGCTTAATTCTTTTGTTGAACTAATGGCCGCATCGAATGGTTTTTCGCCTTTTTCCATTTTTACCATGATGGATTCAGATACGACGATGGCATTATCAACCAGCATTCCCAGCGCAATGATCAAAGAGGCCAATGAGACCTGGTTCAATCCGATATTTAGATTCCCGCTTATCAGAAGGGTCATTACAATGACCGATGGGATCAGACTGGCTACAACCATGCCTGTCCTGAATCCAAGGAACATTAACATCACCAGAAGTACCACTACCACACTTTGAACCAGGTTACCGATAAAGTCCATGACAGATTCCTGTACGACCATATCCTGTGAAGCAATTCGAAGTATTTCAATGCCAATAGGATACATTTGCTGATAACGCTCAATGGCCTGATCAATCTGCTCCCCCAGGTTAACAATGTTCCCTCCCTCCTTCAGGGATATGGCCAGCGCCATTCCTGGTTCACCGTTGATCCTGACTATGGCCCTTTGTGGATCATCGTATCCCCGACGAATGTTGGTAATATCACCCAGGTAGACCATCTGGCCGCTTTCGGCCGATACAATTACGCGTTTCAGGTCATCCAGCTTTTCGAAACTACCTGTCGGTTCAAGTATGATCCGCTCATTGCCAACAATTATATCCCCACCGGGAAAAATAATATTTGTGTTGGAAAGAATATCCATGAGCAGCTGCTGAGTCAGTCCTAATTTTGCGATGGTTGCATTATCATACTCTATAAAAATCCTTTCCTCCTGTGCACCGGCAATTTCTACCTTTGCTGCATCCGGGATCTTGATGAGACCATCCCTGATTTCATCTGCAACATCTTTAAGTTCAGCGTAAGAAAAACCTTCACCGGTCAACCCAACGATGATTCCAAATATTTCACCCAGTTCATCATTGATGTCCGGTATTACACCTTCCGGAAGCTGATACTGTATACCCTCCACTTTTCTTCTTAAATTATCGAATATCGGCCTCAGCTCGGTCACATTTTCTTTTAATGCAACGATAACAACAGATACCCCTGTTCTTGATTCACTTTCAATATAGTTCACCTCGGGTATTTCCTGAACCACCTTTTCAATTTTATCTGTAACCAACATTTCGACACGCTCAGGACTGGCGCCGGGAAAAATGCATACGATGGATACAAACCGGATCTTGAATGGAGGCATATCATCCCTGGGCATCCGGGTAAAAGTCAGGATTCCCATAAAAAGGATAATAACTAATAAAGAATAAGTGATCCTGCTGTTCTTTATAGCAAAACTGGTTAATTTCATAATATCATATTTTTAATATTATCCTGATCATTGAAGAAGTTTTACCCTTAATCCCTCGGTCAGTTTACTGACTCCCGCTGTCACAACCATTTCACCATCCTCAAGCCCTTCGGTAATCTCAAATCCTCCACCTGTAAGTTCACCAAGGCGGACAATCCTTTTATGGACTGTTGCGGTATCACTTTGGATGATTTTTACTACATAGACAAAATTCTCATCATTTTCTTCTCCTACTGCAACAGTAGGCACCAGGATGGTTTCCTGTTCACTTTCTGATGTAAGATTCATTGTGACATTTGCCGTCATGCCAGGCCGGATGTCTTCAGATGGATTTTCCAGTTTTATGGTTACAGGATAGGTAGTTGATGATGAGCCCACTATATATGATACTTCTGAAATGATACCGATGAAACTCCTGTCTGCCTTCGAGGAGAATCTTACCTCTACCTCACCCCCCTCCTTCACCATGGAGATGAAAGATTCAGGCATGCCGACGGTGACCTCCATATCTGAACCGGATGTCAGGGTTAAGATGGTAAATCCCGCCATAACGTTTTCATTTATTTCTGCATTCAGACTGGCAACACGCCCGGTGATCGGAGCTTTCAGGCGCGTATAACCAACCCTTTGCTCTGCAAGCTGTACCTGTTTCCGGGCTGAACTCAAACCAGCATTAGCTGATTCATAGGCTGCCTTTGCCTGTTCATAATCGTTTACTGAAACACTTCCTGTTTCATATAACTGCGATATTCTGTCATAGGCTGATTTTGCATTTTGCATCTGGACCTGGGCCTGGATTTGAGCTGCTTTTGTCTGGTCCAGCTGCAGGTTAAAATCTGTAGCATCCAGAACTGCGATCAACTGACCTGCACGGAGTTGATCCCCAACCTTTACATTCAGCCGATTGATCGTACCTCCAACTTTAAAACTTAAATTGGTTTCAACCCCTGCCTGGGAAACTCCTGAAAAAGTCCGCGTTTGATCACCTCCATACATAATTACCTTCTCATATCGGACCGGCCTTAAGATTTCTGTGGTTTCCTTTTTTTCTCCACTACAGGCACAAAGGAAAAATGACAATATCGCCAGGGTGATTAGGTTTATTGAACTTCTGGTTTTCATGATCAAGGATATTTTAGGTTTATTGAAACATTTCATCGGGTGCGTTGATGGCCATATGTTGCAGCAAGCGACTCATCAGATCGGTCTTTTCATCTCCGGATAACAGGAACATGAAGATCCCGTTTGCCCTGGATACCTGAAGATAATCGAGCAGGTATTCATATACTGAGTTCACCTCAGAAAGCTTACTCTGTGCGGCAGCCCTCTGAACATCAATCAGATCTACGATACTGATCAAACCTCTTCCGTATGCGTCCTGACTTAAATCAAGACTTTTACCGGCTGCTTCTGCTGCCCGTTCTGCCATCTCCATTGCGGGCGAGGATGCTCCTATATACTCAAAGCTCATGATGGATCTTTGAGAGATCTTATTGACCAGGTCATTTCTAGTTTCCTTCAGTATAGAAAGCTCAATGCCAGATTGCCGGATCTCGGCGCTCTTATACCCCCCCTGAAAGATGGGAAGTGAAGCAGTGATCCCAATATTCCACTGGTAATCCTTCAACTCTGTCCCAATAATAACAGGATCCATGCCGGGTATTTCAATGGGTTCCATGGGTTCAGTACCCACCCCGCGCCTGGATAAAAAATAATCTCCCTGTGTTTGAAAGCCCACCGTGGGCGCATACCTGCTCCTTCGGTTGGATAAAAGCAATCTCTCCTGGACCTCTATATACATATCAAGCTGTTTTAGCTCTGGTGATCGTTCCAGGGCTTCATTTACCATAAAACTTATAAAGTACTTCCATGTTCTTGCATTTGAGATAAGGCCCAGCATGTTCTGATCGGTTATAAATGGATCGTCTTTATTCAGGACATCGACAATAAATGTTTCATTCAGAGGCCGGTTAAGGATTTCATTCAGGCCAATCTCTGCAACTCTTTTTTGAGCTCTGGCATTCATCACTTCAATACTGACCCGCTCAATTTCACTTTCCCAGCGATAAACATCCGAAGCACCCGAAAAGCCCACCTCCTCTCTCAACCGCGCTATTTCAAGGTGCTTCCTGGTAAGGTTCAGATTCTCCCTCAGGATTTTCTCATAGGTCTGAGCTTTTAAAATATTGATGTAGGCTTCACCTGCCTGTAATATCAGGTCTAATTCCTGCTGACTGAACTCAGTTTCTCTTCTCCTCTGTAAGATTTTCTGGACTTTAATATTTGCAAATGCTGCTTCAGAGTACAGAACCTGCGAGAATTGTCCTGTGCCGAATGTTGATTTTTGTGGATTCATTCCAAATGATCCTTCTGCCCTGTTTTTGTCAATGATTAAATTACTCGCAGACAGACCCACCTGGGGTAAAACATTTGAGCGGGCTTTGTCGATTTCATTTGAACCGGCCAGGACCTCCTGGCTCGCCACTTTCAGGCTGAGGTTGTTTTCCAGCAGCTCTGCAATCAAACCCGGGAAGGTGATGATCCGGGCATTTTCAAGATCTTCCTCAAACAGGACTTCAGCCTGTGAGAGTGTTGTAAATGATGGGAAAAAATCGATTTTGCGAGCTGTCCTCATATTAAAAACAAGTTCATCTTTGTACTGAACAGTCACTGGAAAATTTGCCGGATCTTCACCGCTCAGTGTTTTTTCAACATACAGGGCGATCCGGCGGCTCAAATTATCCAGCAAAGCGCCAGGGGCAGCACCGGCAAGGAATCCCATTTCAACAAAAGGTCTTCCGATCAGCGAAAAAGTGGGTAGTTTCTTATCATTTATCCTATTAATAATATCCAGGTTTTCATCAAATCCATAATCATCCAGAAAACCTATATAAAGGGCATCCAACTCAGCAGGCAGATTATCAAGTGCCTGCCTGTAATCTTTACCTATGGGGATGATCCGGGCATTTGCATCATAACCGGTCAAAAAACTGAAGAAAAAATCATTGAAGCCAGGAATGGAGTTGGGATAATCTTCATAAATCAGAAATCCCAGATTCTTGAAAGGATAAATGGTATGGAATAATTCCAGATCACGTTCAATGGACATGGGCATTACCAGATACCCGAAATTTTCCACACCGGAGGTATTGGAGGCTGTGATCGGAATATTCTGATGTCCCGGATGAAATATCCCGTTTGCAAGAACAGGAATGCGATAAGGTCCGCTTTTGGCAAGTATTTCCGAAACCATTGCTCCTATGCCTATAATAATGTCCAGATCATCGTCTGCAAGAAATTCCTGCACATGTTGCTTCAATTGATTATAGCTGTAATCTCCATCAACATTCCTGTCTTCCGGAAATTGAACATTGTACTTTGATCCTGTCAGCATCCTGATGTCTGCCATTACAACCGGCGAGTACATGACCCGTGCACTTTCATAATCGCTGATAATCCCTATTTCAATTACTTCTGACTGGACCTGGGCATTCAGCGTACAAAGCTGAACAATGAATATGCATAATACTGCTAATCGTGCAGTGGTCTTATATGGTGTAGTGATCTTATATGGTGCAGTAGTCTTATATGGTGCAGTGGTCTTATTTGGTGCAGTGGTCTTATATGGTGTAGTGGTCTTATTTGTCATGATGCTGGATTTTGAAGATGTGTCGGTTGTAAAGCTTTCCATTGAGCAGATTTTAAAGAGAATTCCTGAGGCCTGTCTTACTAATAATCTCAATAAACAGAGGATCCTGATGGTACTTAACAGATGAGGGATACACCAGAATGTAAGTCACGCTATTGTCCTTGTTTTCAGTACTCCTGTTCATATAGTGATGCATTTCATCAGGGTTCCATCTCCGAAATACTGAAGAATTTTGCCCCCTTGGGCCGAAACCGAATACTGAAGAATTTTGCGATGCCTGTCCAGGTTCGCTTCTGCTTTTTGCTCATCTTTCTGCCAGATCTTTATCTGATGCAATAGAAAACCCTTTCGTTAGACAAATTGCCTTTAGAGACAAGTAGAGATAGTGACTTTATCAAATCTACAAAAAATTCAATTAGTGCCCGATTAATACCAGCTGATTTTCAGCTGTTTACAATAATATACTTTGACGTTTCAGTAATTTTAACTTGTAAGCAACTCATTTAGAGGCGCTTTATCTCTGCAAATCCGTGGAGTTTTTAGCCTTCTAAAGTGATGGTGAATCAGGCAATTTTGTAACTTTCAGTGGTCCATAGAAATGTGACCCCAATTCTTGAAGAACACTGAAACCAATATCATTAAGGGGATCAGAGCAGGCCGTGAAAGTGCTTTTGAAGAGTTGTTTAATGAATACTACCGGCCCCTCTCTGTATTTGGCCTAAAATATGTCAAGGATCTCGAAATTGCAAAAGAGATCGTGCAGAATCTCTTTGTTCATCTTTACGATAATCGCCAAACCCTGCTTATCACATCCTCGCTGGAATCGTACCTCTACCAGTCGGTAAGAAACAGGTGCCTGAATCAGATCAAACAGGAACAGACTCACAAAAAACATCTGGATCAGTACCAGTCTGAACAGGATGAGGCAGAAGACATGGAAGCCAGGCTCAGGGAGACAGAACTGGAACACCGGATTTTCAAAATTATAGAGAGCCTGCCTCCACAATGCAGGAATATTTTTACACTTAGCAGGGTACAGGGCTTATCCAATGCTGAGATTGCGGAGAAACTGGAAATCTCCAAGCGAACTGTCGAAACCCAGATCTCCAATGCCCTGAAAGTCCTCCGTTCTAAACTAACAGACCTCACTACCTAACCTCCTTCCTTAGAGCGAAGCGAGCATTCTTACTTACTTACCTCCTTCCATAGAGCAAAGCGAGCATTCTTATACGTGTATTTCTGTTTTCAATTGTCATGATAATAGAAACCACACGAGATGAAACCAAAATTCGACTCTGAAGACCCCTTACTCAAAAAGCTGGAGGCTTTCCAGTCCATCGACATTGAAGAAGACTGGAATGTAGTCAGGCAAAGCATTGGTTTTGGCAAAACGCGTTTCCTCGAAAAGAGCAGACGGGCCCGGACCTGGTTTGCAGCAGCATCGATCGTTCTTGCTCTTGGGATTGGCTTCCTGACGCAGCAATACTTTTTCGCTCCGCAGGAGATGATCATTGCCCTTGCCGGTGATGAGCAGGAAGAGGTGTTTCTCCCCGATGGCTCAATAGTCATGCTGAACAGCCTGGCCCAACTCTCCTACCCTGCAAAGTTTCGAAGGGGGAAGAGAGAGGTCCTGCTTTCAGGCGAAGCCTTTTTTGAGGTGGAAAGGAACCCGCAGAAACCATTCATAGTCCGCATAGAGGAAAAGGCAATGGTGGAGGTGCTGGGTACTTCCTTCAACATCCGGTCAGAACCATCCGGCGAAGCCGTTACTGTGCTGGTGGTTGAGGGCCGGGTGGCATTTTCGGATGCTGAAGAAGAGCTTTCCGTGCTTTTCCTCAATAAGGATGAGCAGGCCAGTTTATCGGACGGAATTCTCAAACGCGAGAAGGCCGTCAACAAGAACATGCTGAGCTGGAAAACAGGGATCCTCTATTTCAATCAGAGCTTCATAGGTGATGTGGCAGTACAGCTTGCATCCCATTATGACCGGGAAATTCTCCTTGAGGAAGATATTTCGGGCGACCTGCAGTTTACCTCGACCATCGATAACCAGGAACTTGAAAGTGTTCTTGAGGAACTATCCATGGTCCTGGGACTTACAATAAGCTATGAAGACGACCTTATCCGCATTTCAAATACCCATTGAGATCAATTCATGAAACGTCATTTTTACATATTAATCATATTCATACTGGCATTTTCTCTGCAGCCCCTGCACGCCCAGACGCCCATTCTCGATACCGGGGTCAGGTTCGTCAGTCAGACGGCAACGGTGAAGCAACTGTTGTCAGCGCTTGAAAACATGGGAAGCTTTACCTTCAGTTATGGTAAGGAGGTCCCTGTAAACAGGACCATCGATGTTACCGCCGAAATGCAAACCATCCGGGAACACCTGGATGATATGTTCCCGGCCGACTCCCTTACCTATATCGAACGGGGGAATAAAGTACTCATCGTACCCATAAAGTCAGTTCAGAAAAAAACGGCCCCGAAACAGACCGTCCGGGGAAAGGTGGTGGACCAGGTAACAAAGGTTCCGCTCATCGGGATAAACATTCTTCTGGGATCGGAAGGACCTGTGAAGGGGACCATTACAGATGAAGAAGGGTATTTCAGGTTTGAAAAGGTTTCGGTGGGAAGGCACGAAATAAACTGTTCCAGCATTGGCTATAAGCCAAAAGATATCCCGGGCGTGGTGGTCTCCTCAGGCAAGGAGAGCGTGGTGATGATAGAGATGGAGGAGTCGGTCTTCGAACTCTCCGAAGTGAAAATCACCTCCCTGAGCGACCGGTCCAAACCCATCAACAGCCTGGCAGTTGTGAGTGGGAGAAGTTTCTCGGCCTACGAGGTGGAAAACTACCCGGGCTCCCTCTCCGACATCTCCCGTGCCGCAGTATCTTTTCCGGGTGTGGTATCCACTAACGACGGACAAAACCATATTATGATCAGGGGGAACAGCCCCAAGGGGCTTCAATGGAGGATGGAGGGCATTGAGATACCCAACCTGAATCACTTCTCTGACATCGGCGCTTCCGGGGGTGGAGTGAATGTGATCAGCAACAACATGCTCGCCGGTTCCGATTTCATTACCAGTGCCTTCCCTGCCGAATACGGTAATGCATTATCGGGCGTTTTTGACCTGCGGCTCAGGAGCGGGAACAACGAAAAGCATGAGCAAACCTTCCAGATAGGACTGATCGGGACAGAATTGATGGTGGAGGGACCCCTCAGCAGGGCTTCCAACACCACATATATGGCACAGTACCGTTACAGTACGCTTCATATAATTGAGAAAATGGGTGCCAATCTTGAGAGCGTTCCCTCCTTCCAGGACCTCTCCTTTAAAATCTATCATCCCACCCGAAAACTGGGTGTATTTACACTTTTTGGCATCGGCGGGCTCAGCTTTGAAACCGGCAGTGGCGGGTATGAATACAGCTCTGATATGGCCACGGTAGGACTTAGCAACAGCTATACGATAAATCCCCTTACCCACATCCGGACGGTGATTGCTGTTTCGGGGAGGACGTACACCTGGTACGATGAGTATAACATAGGGACGGCCGGGGCCCCAATCGACCGTACCTGGATCACCCGTGTTTTCGACTATACCGCCAAAGGTTCTGTCATCGTGAACCGGAAAATCAACGCCAGGCACACTTTAAAGGCAGGTGTGATTTATGAAATGGGCTGGGATGATTCCTTCATGGGATGGCATTCGGATACGCTGCAACACTGGTATTCCAACCCGGAGCACCCTTCGTACCATAGTGTCAAGTATGAACACACCCATGTGGATGCCACTGAGCATGCCGGCACCCTGCAGACTTTTGCCAACTGGAAGTACCGCATCGGTGATGCGGTGACGCTGAACACCGGGATGCATTTTATCCAGTTCTACCTGAACAATAATTACTCGGTGGAGCCCCGCATGGGAATCCAGTGGAATGTAAATACCAGGCACAGCCTGAGCGCGGGATTCGGCATCCACAGCAGGAAAGAGTCCATGACCCTCTATACGGGTATGCGGGAGCTGTCCGACGGGACCATGGCCTCTCTCAACCGTGACCTGGAATTATCCAAGGCCAGGCATTATGTGCTGGGTTACAATTTTCGCATCACCCCTTTGCTTCTTCTGAAGACAGAGCTCTATTACCAGGACCTGTATGATATACCGGCATATCCCTTCCCTCCCTACATCTCCACTATGAACATCGATTTCGGGTTTGAGGGAAACGTGCTTACCAACTATGGCACAGGTTATAATACAGGGATCGAGTTAGTAATTGAAAAATACATGTCCAATGGATTTCATTTCATGTGGAATGGCACCATCTATGAATCGAAGTATGTGAACAAATTGGGAGAAAAACTGGATACCAAGTACAACGGAACCTACGCCTCAAACGGGATGTTCGGGAAAGAATTCAGGCTTGGCAAGGACCACCAGCACACCATCGGGATCAGTGCCAGGTACATCCTGGCAGGGGGGATGAGGCAATTGCCCATCGACCTTGAAGCTTCAGAGGCCAGTGGTAACACCGTCAGATACTGGGATGACGGATTTACTGAAAAGGCATCTGACTATTTCCGGATCGACCTGCTTATCAAGTTCAGGCGGAACCGTCCGAAGTATACAGGTGAGTGGAGCCTGGATCTTTTGAATCTCCTGAATCGCCAGAATGTTCTCAATCAGTACTGGGATAACAACTCCAACGACATGGAGAACGAATATCAGAATCCCTTTATTCCTATTGTCACCTACCGGATACAGTTTTAAATTAACATTGACTATGAATCAAACAGCTCATCTTATTGCAAGCCTTTTTTTCATGCTTTATTCCGCCGGATGCGAAAACTATGACGACGACCCGATCTTCCCTGCATCCGATTTTATCGCTGAAGGAGAATACCATGGTGCCTACTGGCCCACCGAAGCATGGAGGAGCTGTTCCCCAAAGGAGGTGGGAATGGATCCGGTTAAACTCAAGGAACTCAACGAGGAGGTAAGAACTCTTCTTGACATTCAGGTGGATATACACAGCATCATCATTATCCGGAAGGGCTATATAGTTGCAGAACAGTACTATTCGGAAGAGTATGGACCGGGAGACCTGCACCGCATTTACTCCTGTACAAAAAGCATCACCTCTGCCCTGCTGGGCATTACCCAGAAACAGGGTCTGCTGAAAAGTATTGATGAAAACATGGCAGGCTTCTTTCCTGAATATGATATTGCATACCTTTCGGAGGACAAACAGAATATCACCGTGGAGCACCTGCTCACCATGAGTTCAGGACTGGAGTGGTATGAATTGGAGTATTTCTATGGCGACGACCGCAATACATTCAGGCAATGGTATGACGATGGCGCAACGGTGAAGTTCGTGCTGGACAGGCCCACCATTGCGCCCCCCGGAGAAGAGTTCGCCTATAGCACCGGTTCCTCGCATGTACTTTCTGCCATGGTACAAAAACTGGCAGGGATTCGAACAGACTCATTTGCTATGGAACATCTTTTTAAGCCCCTTGGGATTGAAAACTTCTACTGGCCCACCGATAATGAGGGCCTGCCCATGGGGGGGAACGGGATGATGATGGATCCCAGGGATATGGCCCGTTTCGGCTACCTTTATCTTAATGATGGGTATTGGGACGGAACGCAGGTTGTTCCGGAAACCTGGGTGGAAGCTTCTCAGCAGAAACAGATTGAAAGAAAGTACATCCCCGATTCTTATTATGGTTACCAGTTCTGGGTAAGCGACTATGGAACTTACTCTGCGGTGGGTTTCGGGGGCCAGTGGATCACCATCGTACCCGAACACGATCTGGTGGTGATATTCAACAACAAGCTCAAAGAGGGAGATAATTTAGAGTGGAGCACTCCTGAACGGCTGCTCACCACCTACATCATTCCTGCAGTTGAATAAAACATTAACGGGCTTCGCTTGTTTTTTATAAAATGTAGCCTTCGAGTTTGACACCGCCGAAGATCTTGAAACTGCTTTCAGGGGTGAGGTACAAAGTCATCAATACTCTGCATTATAGCTTATCGATTTTGATCTTTTCGGGTGTTTTCGGGTGTTTTCGGGTGTGCCATTTCGCGAAAACAGTTACTCACAGGGTTGTGACTTTTTAGGATTATGTGACTTCTCTGCTCTTTTAGCTCTCTCACGGTGCTTGTCTATCATCCTCATAATTAACGATATAGAGAATGCGCACAATAGATGTAGATATGTAAAAGCTTACCATTTCAGGAAAAACTAACAGGGTTGTGACTTACTGAAAATGCAAAACCGACTTCCTCAAAATTATCACATTGGGCAGCCCTGAATAAAACATTAACGGGCTTCGCTTGTTTTTTATAAAATGTAGCCTTCGAGTTTGACACCGCCGAAGATCTTGAAGCTGCTTTCAGGGGTGAGGTACAAAGTCATCAATACTCCCGCATTACCAATCCGACTGTTGAATATTTTGAATCCAAGATTCAGAAAATCACCGGGCATTTATGGCCTGATTGCATATTCAACATCACTCCGCACACGTGAGGCTGGACTGAGAAAGGTACCTGGCGCAAATTTCGTCACCATCTCAAAATTATTCTCCCTTACTCCATGCTCCAAATTTGATCAGATACCCCATCTTTTGAATTCTATTCAGACAACCATGACTATTGAAGACCTCACGTCAATAAGCAATTGGTTTAAGGGTGTGACAAGGGGTAGTAAATGGGACCCGGAGGAACCCGGAGGAACCCGGAGGAACCCGGTTTTATATTTGAAACCATAAGCGGATTTGTAATCAGTGAGCAGGGAGAAAAACTACTGGCTACAAATAAAGGTCTGTGTTCCCCGGATGAAAGCAATGGAACCTATATGGCTGTGGATCGGCTATCCCAAACAAAAAACTTTGTACTTTTGTAAAAATATCTGAACCCAATGGAGTTTTTAAGAGACCTGTTTAAATACATGAGAGAAAGAAAGAAGATCTGGCTGATCCCTTTGATTGTTATCCTTCTTCTTTTTGGGACGCTGATTGTGTTGAGCAGCGGAAGTGCCATTGCGCCCTTTATCTACACGCTGTTTTAGCGGAACAGTGGACTGACAGGCTCCCGGACATTTCCATGTGGCAACATCAAAACCATAAAAGTTATACTCAGGCAGGGCGTCCTAATCATCAAACATGGCCTGGTAATCAGCATCGTCCTTGATTCTGGTGATCAGGTACTCCTTGCAGAAGTGACGACGTTTGCGGACATACCCTTCACTCCTGAAGCCCAGCTTACGCGCAATCTCTTTGGAGTTAATGTCCTCTGCCGTAAGCCGGAGGATTTTCTGGCAATCCTCGGGAATCTTCTGCAGGGTCCGTTGATAGATGGCCAGCCTTAGATCTTTGTCCTCCACGGGCGAGGGCTCTTCGAATTCGATTCTCTCCTCCATATCCCTGTTCAGCGGATCGATCTCGATCTTCTTGATCTTTCTAAGGTGCTTAAGCCACAGCAATCGGGCAACGGAGTAAATGTAGGTGGTAAAGGTGGAGGTCAGTTCAAATCCAGAATCATCCCTGATTTTCTTAAAAATGATAATCAGTGCTTCCTGGAAAATATCCTCCGCGTCTGAATCCGAACCGGCATTATGGATAACCAGCTGCTTTACCGCGTTATAGGAGTTTTTATAGATGTACTGCAAAACACGGTTGTCGCGTTTTTTCAGACCTTCAAGTATTTCTTCATCCGTCAGCCTTTTCACGGGACGAGGTTCGTTTTTGCTGAATCACAAATATAAACATTAAGTGATACGCTGGATATTCATACGAAATAAAAACAGAAAGGTTCTAGCGCCTGGTATGGCGGATGATCATTTTTTCAATGGCGCTGTGGCACACAGGACAGAATACTGCATCGTTGGTGTGCATGCGGCAATCGATCATAGGCCGGAATACCCCTTTGGCCACATACCCGCCGCCCTCGTACACACCCACCACCTCTTCATATTGCTCCTCTGCCGGGCTTGGAACCGGAATTTGCTTTTTGATCCTCGCTTTCCATTTTGAATCAAAATCAACCAGGGTGGTCAGATTGGGGGTCCACGGCTCCACTTCCAAAGGGAAAAAGTCATTGTATGCCACCGATGAGTTGAAATACTCGTCGGCCAGTCCGGCAAAGGCATGCCCGAACTCGTGAATAACAACGGCACGTGACTCCTGGTTATCGGCTGCAGAGATACTGTAGAAATTGTAAATACCTCCCCCGCCGTACTTGTCGGTATTCACAAGGATATAGATCTGGTCGTAATGTGCATTGGCAGCCACATCACATACGGATTTCATATCGGATGTTGTCATATACCTTTCAATTCCAAAGGTATAGAAGGATGTGTTCATCACTGTGCTTTTCCACAGCCCGTGGCCCGGGATATCAGTTCCGGAATCGGCCCCTGCCGACTTTACGGCCCGAACATTGAAGGCCTTACGATTGCTCCTGAAGGGTTCTTCAGAGAAGATATACTCCATGGATCGCCTGGCATCGCCCAGAAACTTATCCATCTCCCCTACAGTATACCCTTCGGCCAGGAAGAGAATATCAACCTTCTCCTCCGAAATACCGTTGATCTCCATGTCAACGGTTTCACAAACCTGCCTGATCGTTGGATCTGCAAAGATCGATTGCGGATCAAACTCCCCGCTCCAGGTGAGCTGAAAATCTCCCTTTATATCACGGTCGTACAATTCAACCATCACAGGCTCCTTTGGCCAGGGGAAGCGAACCACATGGGAGAAGGCCCGTTTTACAGTCCGGGCTTCGGTGGTGGTCTGCCACTCCCGGAACAGAGTACAGTAGGTGTGGCTGAAGATCAGTGTGTCCGATGCAGCATCCTTCACCTCAAATTTATGATCCCCGTAGTCGAAAGGATCCACCAGCTGCTTCCTGTTTCCGCTGAAAAAAGGCTCTTTTCTCAGGGATTCAATGGCATAATTGCTTTCACCGGCACTCCCCGAAAACACCAGGTCCACCCGCATGACACCATCATCAAACCATTGTTCGAAGGACTGTGCCTTCAGAGGCTGGATCAGGGAGAAAAGAAGAATCGCGAAAAAAACAGAAAATGTACACTTCATAGTTGAGAGTTTAGTGCGGTAAATGTATAATTTAGCAGTCAGACGTCAAAAGCAATTTCTCATGATAGAAAGACTAATCGGCTGGTACAACGAAATACTGACAGGAACCAGTCTGTCGGATAGCATGGTTGTATTCATAGAAAATATGACCCTCATTGTGATTACGGTGGGACTGGCCTTCCTGGCCGACTTCATTGTGAAACGGATCATCATCACCTCCATCGCCCGCCTTGTGAATCGGACAAAAAATGACTGGGATGATATTTTGGTTGAGCGCAGGGTATTTAACAGGCTGGCGCACCTGGCTCCTGCCCTGGTGGTCCTTTATGCTCTCCAATATGTCTTCGACGCAGAGAAACTGGTTAATTTCCTGGAGAACCTGACCCAGTCTTATATGGTGCTTATCGTACTGCTGGTCATCGATGCAGTACTGAACACCATGCATGAGATATACCGGCGCCTCCCGGTTTCAAAAGGGAGAAACATCAAAGGATTTGTCCAGGTGGTTAAAATCGTCTTCTATTTCATTGCCATTATCCTGGTCATCTCCATTTTCACCGATGAGACTCCCAAGGTCCTGATGGGCGGTGTGGGGGCCATGGCTGCCGTGCTCATGCTGGTTTTTAAGGACTCCATCCTGGGCTTTGTAGCCAGTATCCAGTTGTCGGCCAACAAAATGGTGAACGTGGGCGACTGGATCGCCATGCCGAAGTACAATGCTGACGGCGATGTAATTGACATCAGTCTCAACACGGTGAAGGTGCAGAACTGGGACAAAACCATCGCTACAATTCCCACGTACGCCCTGGTTTCAGAATCGTTCAACAACTGGAAAGGGATGGATGAGTCTGGAGGGCGGCGGATCAAGCGCTCCATCAACGTCGACATGAGCAGCGTGGGATTCCTGGATGAGGCCATGATCGACAAATTCAGGAAGTACCACCTCCTGAACCAGTACATCACCGGGAAGGAGAAGGAGATAAGCGATTTTAATAAATCGCTCAACCTGGACGACTCCGTTGTCACCAACGGTCGCCGGATGACCAACCTGGGTACCTTCAGGGCTTACCTGGAGAACTACCTGCACAGCCATCCAAAGATTCACCAGGAGATGACCTTCCTGATAAGGCACCTTCAGCCAACAGAAAAGGGGATCCCTCTGGAGATTTATGTATTCAGTAACGACCAGGAATGGGCAAACTATGAGGCGATCCAGGCCGACATCTTCGACCATATCCTGGCTATCATGCCCGAATTTGGCCTGCGGGTTTTCCAGAATCCCACCGGCGAAGATTTCCAGAGCCTGACAAATTAAGAGGCATCATTATTCTGAGATCCTGGAATATCCCATTTGAAAGTCTTTCGCCGAATAGATTATTAATATCACGTTATTTATGGTGAGGTTCTTTCAAATTGTAACTACATTAGAACTGTTAAGTTGCACCCAAGGAAAGAGAACAGAATTATGGAAGACACCCATCACATTGACGAACTGGACAGGAAAATACTTTCACTGATCACAAAGAATGCTCGGATCCCTTACCTGGAAGTGGCGAGGGAGTGTAAGGTTTCAGGTGCAGCCATCCACCAACGGATACAACGCCTCACAAAGATGGGTGTGATTACCGGGTCTGAATTTATAATCAATCCAAAGAAAATCGGTTTTGCTACCTGTGCCTACGTGGGGATCTTCCTTGACAGTGCACACCTCTATCCCGACGTGGTTACCAAACTGAAGGATATCCCTGAAATCACTCAGTGCCACTATATCACAGGAGGATACTCAATCTTTATCAAGATATACACCAGGGACAACGAGGATCTGAAGCGTGTGCTGGTGGACAAGGTCCAGGCAATTCCGGGGGTAATGAGGACTGAAACATTTATCTCCCTGGAAGAGAGCTTCAACCGCCAGCTCCCGCTGAAATAGCTCAGGAGTTTCTCTGCCGCACCACTTCGAACAGCATAATTCCGGCTGCCACCGACACATTCAGGGAAGAGATAGAACCCTTCATGGGAATAGAAACCCAGTGATCGACGTCTTTCAGGAGCGCATTTGAGACCCCCCTGTCCTCAGAACCCATGATGATCGCGGCCGGACCGGTCATGTCGGCCCTGTAGATCACCTCCTTTGCCTTTTCGGTTGCCGCAAATAGCCTTAGCCCGCTGTCTCTCAGGAACCTGGCTACAGTTACCAGGTCCCTCTGCCTGCAAACGGGGATCCTGTGCAGAGCCCCTGCCGAGGTTTTGATGGCATCTGAATTAATAGCTGCGCTGCCTGTTGAAGGTATCACTATGGCATGAACGCCGGCACACTCTGCACTGCGTGCAATGGCCCCGAAATTCCGCACATCAGACACTCCGTCCAGCAGAAGGATCAGGGGATCCTCGCCCGACTCATAGATGGCAGGCAAAAGGGAAGTGATATCATGGTAAGTAAGCTGTGAGAGCCATGCGATCACCCCCTGGTGGTTCTTCCGGGTTACCCGATTCAGCTTTTCAACGGGTACCTGTTGTACAGGGATATCCAACTGACGAAGCTCTCCCTGCAACTCCTTAAAAAGGTCTGAACCGGCACCCCGCCTGAGCAGTACCTTATCAATATCCTTACCGGCGTTAATGGCCTCTTTTACTGCATGTATACCAAAAATAAAGGTCTCTTTCTCTGCCATAATATCAGGATCCGGGTGAATAAACCTTACCCTTGCGCCATGAACGTACCGCCTCGTTCCAGAACATCTGGGTCTCTGTACTCTTTACCCATATCATATTTTGGTCGGAGAATGCATCGGGCCTTCGTTCAAATCTGAACTCAATGGGGTTCCCCCGGCGTTTGGTGAAGTAGTACCAGCGCTCACCCGTCCCCGTCATCCGGATCCTGCTGGGCGGGCCAAACAGGATGAAAATCATGCCCTGGTCTGTTTTCCAGCCCTCCTTATTAGAGGTAAAGTAAAGGTTGGAGTAAACAACCCGGTTGTAATAGATCCGGATCAGCTCTCTTGATTTCTCAACGTTTCCCCCAATCATCAACCAGAAATTGTCCACAGCCAGTTTCCGGTTGGATTCCTTTCTCAGGTCGCGGTACTCGGCAAGCGTGGAGAGGTAAAAAAGTGGTTCCATCAATTCACCGGGATTCTTTACCTGCGGGAAGGAACCTCCGAAATTGAACAGTGAAAGCCCTTCAGGATTTTTATCATCAATCCTGACAAAATACATCCCTGTCTCCATCAGGTTATAGTGGGTCGTATCCACCAGTGGAAAAATAAAACTGGTGTCGGGGCTATAGTTCATGGTATAGTCGACCGATGCTGTGATAGGCGGGCGTGGAAGTTCACTGGAAGGCCTGAAGAAATCAACATGGATGGAATCTGCCCCGGTTCCACGGTACCTGATGTTAAACCGCTCTCCCGGCAGGAAAAAGCGCATGAATTTCGGAAAGCCTGAATGGAGCGATACCACCTTGAAATTCTGCGCATTGTGAACATTGGACTTGTCCACATAGAGGTACTCCATCCCGATGCTTCCACGGTTCAGGTCCCTTGCTTCGAGCCTGAGAAGGTACTTTTCACCCGAACCTACAGGCAAGGCTAAGGTCGCAAAGAAAGCCGGTCTTTTTTCATCCTTAACCCCCAGCTTGTAAGTTACAGCAGCCGAATCGACCACTTCACCTTCCAGTCCATCACTGAGCTGGATCAGACGGTAGCGGATCGACAAAAGAGCCCGGTGTTCAGAATCCTCATTGGCCTGGTTGAACCTCAGCTCTGAGGGATAGGCCCGGATGTAGAGTATGGAGTATTTATCACTCTCATGAAAAATTGAATAATCGGGATGCAGCGATAACTTGCTTGGATTATAGAGTGTCGCAAGGTACTCCTCCTGGCTCCTGCTGGTGGTCTGCTCGGTAGTTTTGCATCCGCTTAACAGGAGCAGGGCAAGCACCAGGCTGACAGGTATCATATAGCATCTCATTCCCATGACTCTAAAATAACTATTTTCTTCGTGCCTCAGTTTTCTCAAGTTGAATGGTTTGCTTTTCCCAGCTGGCAAGCGCCTCATCGTGCCTTTTTTTCAGCTGTTCATACTCCTCATAAACCTGCATCCCCTGGATGTTGTCCGGATTCATCAACAGGGTATCCATCTTCGCCAGTTCAGCTTCAATCTCTTCCACCTCCCGCTCCAGGGCCTTTACTCGATTGGATATCTTCCTTATCTTTTTCTCCAGTGCTTTCCGCTCCTCGTATTGAAGCTTATTGTCCGATTCTGTCTTCGGAGCATCCTCTTCTGGTGGCTTTCCGCCCTCCTTCAACTGGTCCTTCGTTGCCGTCTTCTTTTTCTTTTTCTCCACACCGGTGGCTACAGGAGCAGTTGAATGAGCCCGGTCTTTCTTTTCAATATCCTTCAGCGTAGCTATTTTTCTCCGTTGAAGGAATTCGAAAATCCCCCCGATATGCTCCTTAACCTTTTGCTTCCTGAACTCAAACACCTTATCCACCAGTCCGTCGAGAAACTCCCTGTCATGGGATACCACAATAAGTGTACCGTCGAAGGCGAGCAGTGCGTTTTTCAGGATATCCTTCGAACGCATGTCCAGGTGGTTGGTCGGCTCATCCAGGATTAAAAGGTTGAAGGGCTGAAGGAGCATCCTGGCCATGGCCAGGCGCGAGCGTTCCCCCCCCGACAATACCTTCACCCTCTTCTCCACATCCTCGCCACTGAATATAAAGGCTCCCAGTATATCCCGGATGCGGCCGCGGATATCACCCACGGCAACACGGTCGACTGTCTCCAGCACTGTCAGGTTCCCATCCATGATCTCATCCTGGTTCTGGGCAAAATAACCCAGCTCCACATTGTGCCCAAGTTTGAGCCCACCTGTATGATCCAGCTCCCCAATCAGGATCCGCGAAAGGGTGGTTTTACCCTCCCCGTTCCTGCCCACAAAAGCCACCTTTTCACCCCTCTCAATTACCAGATCCACTCCGTCAAGTACCCGGTGGTCGCCAAAACTTTTACCCAGTCCATCAGCCTCCACAACGATGGTGCCCGAACGTTTGGCGGGTGGGAACCTGAGGTTCATGACCATGTCATCCTCCTTCTCTACCTCGATCCGGTCCAGCTTATTCAGCTGTTTGATCCTTGACTGTACCTGTACTGCTTTGGTGGCTTTATACCTGAACCTGTTGATGAATTGTTCCGTCTCCTGGATCAGCTTCTGCTGGTTATCGTAAGCAGCATTCTGAACGGTGATCCGCTCCTGTTTCAGCTCCACGTACCTGGAGTAGGAGACGCGGTAGTCATAGGTTTTCCCAAGTGAAAGTTCAAGGGTCCGGTTGGTCACCCGGTCGAGAAAAATCCGGTCGTGCGAGATTATCAGCACACCGCCCTGGTAACTCCCCAGGAAACTCTCGAGCCACTGTATGGATTCGATATCCAGGTGATTGGTGGGCTCATCCAGGAGGATGTAATCGGGCCGCCGCAGTAATATTTTGGCCAGCTCCACACGCATGCGCCATCCTCCACTGAACTCATGCACTGGGCGTTCCATATCCTTTATCTCAAATCCCAGTCCGATCAGGGTCTGCTCCACATCAGCATGGATGGAGTGGCCCCCCTCCATTTCAAACTGTTCATTGGCATTGGAGAGCTCCTGGATCAGGGAGAGATAGGAATCGCTGTGGTGATCTTCACGCTCCTCCAGCTCCCTGGTTATAGTTTCGATCTGTTTCTTCATGTGGAGCACCTCGGAGAAAGCCTCCAGGGTCTCCTTGTAGAGGGTTTTCCCCTTTTTGTGCCTCATCTGCTGCGGCAGGTACCCCACTGAGCTATCTGAACTGATCACCACCCTCCCCTCATCGGGGTCCTGTTTCCGGGCGATCAGGTTCAGAATGGTGGTTTTACCCGCCCCGTTACGTCCCACCAGTCCGATCCGGTCGCCAGGATTCACCTGGAAACTGATCCGGTCAAACAATACAAATGCGCCAAAGCGTATAGTTACGCCATCTACTGATATCATCTATTCAATCCTCCTTCAATTTTAAACAGGGAACCAACTTATAATCATATCCCCACATCATCCCGTGAAGTGGCTGCACGGTCTCCCTCTCACCGGCCACCTCGTATACCTTTCGCTGCCCAGCACCTGCGATCAGGCGTTTAACCCTCCCGACCCGCTCCGCATAAAGCTTCTCGTTAATTCCACTCCTGTTTCCCCAGGCAACAACCACATAATCGGCCCCGGCAGTAATATTCCGGATGGCAGCATCATTGGCAGGCCCCACCACCGCCTTCTCCCCCAGGCTCTCAAACTCACGGTTCACATCGGCCGCATCGCTTGCCCTGAGAGCGAAAATATTCAGGATGGAGAGGTGCTGCACATCCTTAAGGTGGTGATAAATATATGTTTCCACTTTTCGTATGCTTGTATCGGCGGACTTTGAGTCAGCCGAACTGGGATTCTTCATGATCACCACTGCCCTCTTGCTTCTCCCGGTATCATACAGGGAGTTGCCATAGCTCATCTCCAGCAGGTACCTGAAGCGCTTGTCCTCGGAAAATTCTGCAGTGATGGAGCTGAGCTCCACCTCCTCGAAATGGGGTATTTGTCTTCCGATCCGAACCATCTGGCGCAAAAATAGAACAAATAGGCGAGTGGTTTGTATATTTATCCTATACATTCTCAAATCTGAAATAAAATCATGAATCACATGAGCATTGGAATTATTATCGGAATTATTGCCGGGCTCATCCTGGGCTGGCTCAGTACTTTTCTGGCTATGCCCAAACTGATGTTCAAAGAGTCAGAATCAAGCCTGGGTTTTGAAGACACTGTAAGCAGGATTGAGAAGCAGGTAGCGGAAAAGGGATGGAAGACACCCGCAGTACATGACCTGCAGGCCACTATGAAGAAGTTCAGTTACGATGTGCAAAGCGTGAAAGTTTTCGAAATCTGTCATCCCGATCACTCCTACAATATCCTCAGGGAGAGTGATGAGAGAATTGTTTCGAGCATGATGCCCTGCCGTATCTCAGTTTATGAAAAGCACGATGGATCAGTCTGGATCTCCAGGATGAACTCCGGCGTAGTGGCCAAACCCATGACAAAGGTAGTCAGGAAGACAATGTCGGCCGCAGCAAAGGATGTGGAGGTAATCATTGCAGAAGTGCTCAGGGATTGATACTTTTGCACACCATAAAAAATTTGATGTCGTGGGGAGAAAAAGAAAACCATTACCGCTTTTAGAGAATGTATGCATTGAGGATATCGGTGCCGAAGGCAAATCCCTGGCTCGCGTCGAGAACATGGTTGTCTTTGTTAAAGAAGCCATCCCCGGGGATGTGACCGACCTCCAGGTATTCAGGAAAAAAGGGCGCTATATGGAGGCAAGGGTGGTACATTACCACAGCTATTCGGACCAACGCACGGAACCCTTCTGCGAACATTTCGGGGTTTGCGGGGGATGCAAATGGCAGCACCTCCCCTACGACCGTCAGCTTTTCTATAAGCAACAACAGGTAGAGGATGCCTTCAGGCACATTGCCGGGGTGAAGATTCCTGAGTCAATGCCCATAATCCCCTCCGGCCCCACTACCGAATACAGGAACAAGATGGAGTTTACCTTCTCCTGTCACCGCTGGCTGCTGGATCATGAAGCCGCCTCCGACCTCCCCTTTGAGCACACCAATGCGGTTGGATTGCATGTACCCGGACGGTTCGATAAGGTGGTTGATATTGAAAAATGCCACCTGCAGGGTGATCCTGCCAACCCGGTCAAAAATTTCATGAGGGAGCTGGCTCTGGAGAAAGGGGTCTCTTTCTATGATCACCGGACCAACGAGGGGCTCATGAGAAACCTGATTATCCGTACCTCCACGCTGGGCGAAGTGATGGTGATCCTGTCGGTACAGTTCGACGAACCGGTGGTTTACGAGATCCTGGATGAGCTGAAGGACAAGTTCCCCGGGCTGACCAGCCTTATGTACACCATCAATCCCAAAAAGAACGAAACCCTTTACGATCAGGACATCCTGGTATGGGCGGGCCGCGACCACATTTTTGAAAAACTGGAGGAACTCACCTTCAAAATCGGCCCCAAATCCTTCTTTCAGACCAACTCCTTCCAGGCCCTTGAACTCTACCGAAAGACCCGTGAATTTGCAGGCTTAACAGGAAAGGAAACCGTCTATGACCTATATACTGGAACTGGTACCATTGCCAATTTCATCGCCTCCAATGCCGGGAAAGTGGTGGGGATCGAATCTGTACCTGAGGCCATCGAAGATGCAGAGGTCAATTCGGAGATCAACAATATCAGCAATACCAGCTTTTTTTCCGGTGATATGAAAGATATCTTCACCGGGAGTTTCATTAAGGAGCAGGGGAAACCTGATGTGATTATCACCGATCCGCCCAGGGCCGGTATGCATGCAAAGGTGGTGGAGCAGATCCTGAAGATAGCGCCTGAGCGCATCGTATATGTTTCATGCAACCCGGCCACGCAGGCAAGGGATGTGGAAATACTGGGCAGCGCCTACCAGGTTACCAGGATTCAGCCGGTGGACATGTTTCCCCATACCCACCACGTAGAGAACATCGCACTCCTTGAACGTAAACCCGACTAGCGCTTCAATGCAAACCTGCCTAGCGCTTCAGCGAAGTCTTCTCCTGTGGCCAGTCCTTTCTGAAATCGATCCAGTACTTTCCGATGGTGCCCTTGATATCTTTCCTCAGTACCAGCAATCCGAAAAGGTTCGGAATGGTCATAATTGCAATGGTGATATAGGAGAGGTTCCAGACGATGGTGGTATCGGTAAATGAGGCCAGGAAGAATCCCACCACATAGATCAGTCTGTAAACAACCACATACTTTGACCCGAACAGGTAGGTTACTGCCCGTCCCCCATAATAGGACCAGGAGATGGCCGTGGAGAAGGCAAACAACAGGAGGCCTATTGAAACAATATACTGCCCCCAATCACCCATAATGCTTCGTTTAAATGCCTGAGTGGTCAGCGCCGCACTGTGGATCAGCGATTTTCCTGAGAAATGGACCTCTCCGTCAGTTCCGGCCAACTCGCTAAACCGGACCACCCCTTTTTCCACGGGAATATCTCCGGTGTAGGGATGAATTCCCATGGCTACCCGTACATTTTCGGCAAAGGATTCAGCATGAACAATGGTGATACCAGTCGTTACTATTTCACCTTCATTAACCTGGAGTGTCCCGGTAAAGAGGGCAAGCGTGGTATCGTTGATGAAGGCCCTGCTGAGCAGAACCCTGTCAGCCTCATCCGACTCTGAATAGGAGCCTTCGATGATCGAAAGATCCGCCTGCTGGAACCTGTTTTCAATCTTCTCGTTCCAGACCCCCGAGGAGAGCAGGACCAGCCCTGTGATGGTACAGATCACGATCGTGTCGATAAAAGGTTCCAGGATGGCCACCATCCCCTCCGATACGGGCTCATGTGCCTTGGCAGCGCTGTGTGCAATCGGCGCTGAACCCTGTCCTGCCTCATTGGAGAAGAGCCCACGGTTCACACCCTTATTGAAAGTGAAGGCAAAACCGGCACCCAGGAAACCGCCCACAGCGGCACTCCCGGTAAATGCATCGGTGAAGATAGATGCAATGGAGGGCAGGATATTCTGGTAATTGGTGGCAATCACCAGTAAGGCCCCGACCAGATAGATCAATGCCATCATAGGAACCAGTGTGGACGTGACTTTTGCAATCCTCTTGATCCCGCCGATAATAACCAGCCCCAGCAACACAGCCAGAATCCCCCCGGTAAGTGCGTGGTTAATCCCGAAAGAGGTAAACATCGATTCAGAGATGCTGTTGATCTGCGGAAGGCTGCCGGTACCAAACGATGACAGGATAGTGGCAAAGGCAAAGAAACCACCCAGGATTGCCCCGGTTTTGATGATTTTTCCGGACCGGGTAGTGATGTTCATTCGCTTCTTCATATAGTACATGGGCCCCCCGGAGATCGATCCGTCAGCAAGGATGTCCCTGTATTTATGAGAGATGGTAACCTCCACGAACTTGGTACACATACCAAGTACTGCTGTAATCAGCATCCAGAAGAGTGCAGCCGGTCCGCCCAGGTGGATGGCCAGGGCAACACCTGCAATGTTTCCCGTTCCTACTGTCCCGCTGAGTGCAGTGGTGAGTGCCTGGAAATGGGAGGTGTCCCCCACATCTCCTGCTTTATCATACTTTCCCTTTACGATCCGGATGGCATGGCCGAAGTAACGGAACTGGGGCAATCCAAGGTAAATGGTAAAAAAAGCACCGGTTCCAAGGAGGAAGAAGACAAACCACTGGTGACCACCCAAGTAGCCGTCCAGAAACAGGAGGAGTTCATTGATCTTTTGCATACCTCCAAAAATAGCAATTATTTATAAAGACGGAATATGGATTAATTCCTCCGTAACAGGGAAAGGATTTTGTTGAGCTGCTCCGTTGAGAACCGCTTGGGAAGGTAAGCATCGAAACCCTCCCGGAGGAACCTGGCCCGGTCACCTGTCAGTGCATGGGCCGACTGTGCCACTACCTTCACTGAAGAATAACGCTCCTTGATAATCCTCATGGTCTCGGTTCCGCTGAGAACAGCCATCTGGTCATCCATGAACACCAGGTCGGGCAGGATCTCCTTTTCCATCACCTGAAGTGCTTCATAGCCCGATGAAGCTTTGATAACCTCATGGCCCATTCTGGAGAGGATCTCATAAAAAAGCTCCAGCGAATCCTGCTCATCATCCACCACCATTATACACATTTTCTTCACCTGATCAGCAATAACACCGTCACCCGGAGATGCTTTGATGTCTATGTCGTCAGCCAGACCGGCCCTGAGTGGAAGCTCCACCTGGAACAGTGCACCCTCCCCTTCCGTCGACTCCACCCATATCCTTCCCCCCATCATATGCACAAGGTTCCTGCAAATGGCCAGGCCCAGTCCCATCCCACCGAACTTCCGGGTATTGGAGCCGTCAATTTGCCTGAACTGATCGAAGATCAATTCAAAATTCCCGGAAGAGATACCTACCCCGGAATCTTCAACAAACAGGACCACGTGGTTTTTCAATCCGGATGCTTTGCAGCCAATGTGGACCTTCCCCGACGTGGTAAACTTGATTGCGTTATTCACAAGGTTTTTCATAACCTGGGAGAGGCGGATCACATCGGTCTCAATCTCACAATCACACTCCACCTCAGGGGCCACCACCTCAACACCCGTTTTATTCAAGTGGCTCAACTCATCCTTTGCATATTGCTTCATCTCACCCACCAGCGATGAGAGCTTCTGCCGGCCATAGATCAATTTCAACTGGTTACTCTCAATTTTGGCCAGGTCGACAATATCCGAAATCAGTGCCAACAGCAACTCGGAGTTGAACACGATTAGTTGAACATATTTTTCGCGGGATGCATCGTCCAGACCGGGTTTCACCAGCAGGTTGGAAAGACCCACAATGGAATTCATGGGGGTACGGATCTCATGTGACATATTGGCCAGGAAGGCCGATTTCAGCTTATCACTCTCCACGGCTATCACTTTGGCCATCTCGGCTAACTTCACATTCAAAGCTTCCCTGTGGTCAGGATGTATCATCTCCCTCGACTTCTGATCCAGAAACTCGTTCCTGTCATATCCAAATGTTGGGTGGTATGCCGAATTGATCCGAATGATCTCCCTACCATTAGAGAAAAGTCCGATGGGGTCATCAGCCGTGTTAAAAAGAGTATGATACAAGAGCTCGTTTTCTTCCACCCTGGACATCAACTGCCTGTATTTTCCCGCCATTTCCATGGTAATCCCACCTATCAAAATTCCCTGTCCATTCTCGTCCCGGCTAAGCACAGATCCCCGGTTATAAAACCATTTCCACTTGCCCTTCTCGTCCTTTAACCTGAATTCAATTTCATAAAGCTGATCCTCACAATCGATCAGGCGACGCATCCGGTTGAGATCATAAAATTCATCATCAGGATGTATCCGCTTCCGGACCTGGGGATTTAAAGGATCGAACTCATTCTCGTTATACCCGAGCAGTCGGAGTATTTCGGGACTTAAAGTAAGCCTTTCCTCACTGTTGTTCCAATACCACCAGTGAAGACCCAGGCGTTCCGAGGCATTGATTAATACCTCTACGGTAGCCATCGGTTCAATCGGTATTTTCAAATTACTACTCTTCATTTTATCTGCAAAAAAATAGTCTGCGTATTAAAAATAGCAATATCTGTTGAACATTATCGCCAGAGATGATGTTTTTAGAGGAAAAAGATGGACCAAATATTTGCATTTCTTAACGATCTTGCCCGCAACAACACCCGGGAATGGTTTACCGAAAACAAGGGGAGATACCAGGAGTCACTGGAACAGTTCAGAGAGATGGCCACATCCCTGATTGCCGGAATCAGCAGTTTTGACCCCACCCTGGACGGGATTGATGCTAAGCAGAGTATTTTTCGCATCTACAAAGATGTCAGGTTTTCAAAAGACAAATCACCCTATAAAACACATTTCGGATGCTGGATGACCAAAGGAGGCCGAAAATCGACCGATGCCGGTTACTATTTTCACCTGGAACCCGGCAAATCTTTCGCGGCTGCAGGAGTCTGGATGCCCCCGGCAGAGCAGCTGAAACTAATCAGGCAGGAGATCCTGTACAACCCGGAAGCATATTTCAAGATCATCAACGATCCACTCCTGCAGAAAAAATATGAACGGGACGGAACAGAAGACAAGCTGAAGAGGGGGCCCGCGGGATTCCCCCAGGATTCCCCCCATATCGATGAGCTTAAATACAAACACCACATTTTTTCCCGCCACTACAAGGACCCGGAACTAAACAACAGCAAGGTATCTTCCCTCCTGGCAGATGATTTCCGGGGACTCTACCCGCTGGTAAACTACCTCAACCACGCCATGTCATTTACGGGAAACCATTAACACACTTTTTTGAAAATCAGAAATGCACTATATCAGTTATGTGACAAAAGTTACAGTAGGAGTGTAAGGTCTGCCCTATTTTTGCGTCAGAATATAAACCATATAAGATACAATCATGAAACTTGAGCATTTAACAAACGAGACGTTTAAAGAGAAGATATTCAACTATGAAGCAAGCAAAGAATGGAAATTCGAGGGTAAGACACCTGCTATCATCGATTTCTATGCCGACTGGTGCGGACCATGTAAGGTCATTGCCCCCCTTCTCGAAGAACTTAAGGATGAATATGGAGATAAACTGGAGATCTACAAAGTAAACACTGAAGAGCAGAGTGAACTTTCATCCGTATTCGGGATCCAGAGTATTCCTTCTCTCCTTTTCATCCCCAAAGAGGGACAACCTCAGATGGCAATGGGTGCTCTTCCAAAAGAGACTTTCAAGCAGGCCATTTCAGAGGTGCTTAATGTAACCGAATAAAAGAACGGAGATATGAAAAAACCGATTTTAAGTATAGTAGCTGCTTCAATCCTTCTCTTTTCCTGCAACAGTGGTTCGGCCACTTCTTTGAATGAGAACGGTGATACTTCCGAAAAAGGCAGTGTACTTGCAGAAGCAACAACTCCGGAAACTACTTCCGAAGCAGACGGGACTACCGTGAAGCTGACCAAACAGGATTTCCTGGAAAAAGTGATGAATTACGAGAAGAACCAGACCGAGTGGATCTACGAGGGCGATAAGCCAGCTCTGATCGATTTCTATGCTGACTGGTGCGGACCCTGCCGTATAGCAGCCCCTGTACTAGAAGAGCTGGCCAAAGAGTACGAAGGAAAGATCCACATCTACAAAGTGGACACAGAGAAGGAGAAGGAGCTGGCATCCGTATTCGGCATCCAGAGTATCCCTGCATTCCTTTTTGTCCCTCAAAACGGCAAGCCCACCATGAGCAACGGAATCGCACAGACTCCGGAACAGACCAAAGAGATGTTCCGCAAGATGATCGACGAAATTCTCCTGGGACAGAAGACAGGCAGTTAAGAAGTTGGTTATTTAGGTAGTTGGGTAGTAAAGAAGTTGGGTAGTTGGGTAGTTAAGAAGTTGGGTAGTTGGGTAGTAAAGAAGTTGGGTAGTTGGGTAGTAAAGAAGTTGGGTAGTTGGGTAGTAAAGAAGTTAGGTAGTTGGGTAGTAAAGAAGTTTAGTGTTTAATGTTTAGAAGAGAAGAGCCGGTCGCATTTGCGCCGGCTCTTCTTATTTCATCTCATTTCGCACTGAGTACTGAGTACTGTCCACTGAGTACTGTCCACTGAGCACTGAGCACTGAGTATGAGTACTGTCTCCTGAGTACTGAGTACTGTCTACTGAGTACTGAGTTCTGAGCACTGTCTCCCTCTGATAGTCGGAATCGGATTCCTTTTCCAGGAATACGCTCCAGGAGAAACCC
>JAAEOI010000123.1 GCA_024244665.1 Bacteroidota bacterium
TAGCGTTTGGTGTATTGGATTTTTGGATTGACCTAAATTAGCAAATAATTTACTACACCGAGAACCAGAAATTCAATTTGAACATAAAAACATGATTCCCCTCAACACCGAAAAGATCACCCGTGATATCGGTAATTGGATTGAATAGGCTCTCCCACCCTGACCGATCGTGGGCCCACACCAGGTAAAGGGTTGAACCCAGCTTGTACTCCCAACGGAAAACCAGGTTGGATCTGAACTGCATAAAGCTGAAATCGGGATTGTCAAAATTCAGAGACTCGCCAATATGATCAAAGGAATAAGAGTTGGAGGATTCATCGTACATAACAACGAGTTCCTCAAATCTTTGAGAAAAATCCTTTGACTCCGCCATGTCGACCCGGCCAAACCAGTCATACTGTCCAACCGAATAATACGGGCTCCCATAATACTGTAGTGATAATTCAGGAGAAAGGAACAATTCGCCCCTGAAGGTTAAGGAGAGTGTATTCTGATCAATGTTACCCACAACATATTCATTATACCCCGTACCGGATATGGTACTCACGTAATGCTGTTGATACTGCCTGTTGTTCAGGACAGCTCGTCCGCTAAAATTTATCTTACGGCCTGGATGCCAGGTGAGACTGGCATGCAGTACCTCCTCGTGAGAATAACCATTGCCAAATGTATTATAATGAAACCCGGCATTCCCCGAAAGATCTTTTGCACTGTTCGATGAAAGGTGTATCCCTGAATGGTGCTCCCCGTCAATCCTTAGGACCGGGCCGCCCCTTAATTCGCGGATGTCAAGATGGCTAAACTCATAGCTGTAAGTCGCCATATACGTCCAGTTCTTATTGCTCTTCAGTGTAAAAAATATACCGGCATTATTGAGTGTATTCTCACCGCCAAAACTCCACTGGGCTTCCTGGCTAAACTCGATCTTATAGTTCCTTACCCAATCACCCGGTTCATTCATCTCGTAGCTGAGTCCAACTCCCTGGCCAAAGAAATCTGCCTGCTTGATGAATCCCATCTCATTCAGATTCAATCCGGGACTGCGGTACTGTCCAAGAACGTCAAAATTGAAACGCCCTCCTTTCTTCCCAACTTTGATCACACCACCGTGACCTCCCAGCTGCTCCATGCTAGTGTCAACCGACAGATAACCTGCATCGGGCCGCTGGAAACGGTGTATATGCGAAAGTTGCTTTCGAAGAATAGCCTCCTGGCTCCCGCTCAGCTGACTGGCAATGGTTTTTGCTTCAAAATAGTAATTCTTGTTGTTCCAGTAGTGCAGCAGATCCAATCCACCGCTGACAGCAGAAGAGGGCATCAGATCCAGCAGGGTGGAATCATCGGAAATCCGGTTCACCAAAGTGAAAATCCCTCCCACACTGGTGTTCCCTTCATCGAATTCCTTTTTTACCCGGGAGGAGAGGTAATTGCTCATGGGTGCCACCTGGATCTCCTGTTCATTACCCTCCCCGTTGGTGGCAACTGCATATTCGGCCGCAGTAAGCCCGTTAACCAGTCCGACCGACAAACCTTTACTGCTTTTACCCGTCAGTTTGGCTGCTCCCAGGATGGTTGTATTCCCGGGAACATCGGAAATATCCCAGGGCCCAACACTTCCAGGATAATCGGGTGCACTTCCAATGCGCCTTGAATAGTAGGGAATATCACCATTCATTTCAAAATCGAAGATCTCGTTCCCCTCCATGAAAAAGGGCCGTTTCTCCTCGTAAAAAGTTTCAAATGCAGTGAGGTTTAATACCGATGGATCGGCCTCGACCTGACCGTAATCGGGATTGATGGACAAATCGAGCGTGTAATCGCTGCTGATCCCCACCTTGGCATCAATCCCTGCATTGGGCCTGAAGTCCGTTCCGCCATCCCCTCCAGAGATGGTTTCCAGACCGGCTGAAGCATAGGGTAAAAATTCCACCTGCCGTGAGCCCCTGATCTGCTCAACCCCCTGCAGCTCACCAAAAAGATAGACCATGGCCGGCGCTTCCACGGGAATATACTGCCACTGATCCTCTTCAAAATTTCTTGATATCCACCTCCATACATGCATCCCCCATACATGCTTTTCCTTATCGGCATACCTGATCTGGCTGAATGGTATTTTCATCTCGGCTATCCAACCTGTATCACCGATGGAGGTGGCCCCGTCCCACACCCCGTTCCAGTTGAAATCCCACTGGTAATCGCCCAGGTGTTTCAGGTCCATCTTCTGTCCGGCCGCGCTCAGGTTAAATTCAAAAGCGGTTCTTTTATCCATATAGCTGTCAAGCGCTATGCCGGTCATATCACCGTTAAATGCATCACGCCTGTCAAAAATATCCCGGATCAACTCCGGTTCTGAATCCTGGCAGATGATGGCTACGAAAAGACTGGAGCGGTCATAGAGTATTTTGATATAGGTATTCTCGCTACCGGCCACTCCCCCAACAGGCTGCTGCTGGGTAAAATCTCCCTGCCACTCCCCCAGGGCCCAGATCTCATCATCCAGCTTCCCGTCAATTTTAGGCAGGGGAAGCTCCCCGATATTGATAGTGGTATAGACTCTTTTATTGTTCAACAGGGAATCGAGGTTCTGTCCCGACAGGGGCACTGTGCTCAACAAATAAAAAATGAACAGGACGGGGACTAAATTTCGGGACATACTCAATTCGGTTAGTTGGTAAGGTAAAAATAGCAGAGATTAGAATTCTTTCAACCATTTATTTGCTATCCTCTCCCAGGTAACCAGGAATTCTTCAGGAAACCAGCAGGTAGTCAGTCCCCTCCACATATCCTCTTTCCACAAGAAAGGACTGGATCTTCTTCCGGTTGTCCATCTGCCGGATATAGGTGAGGATAAATCCCTCTCCTGCCACGGGCAGATCCTCATAGTAGATAAGCTCCCGGTCCAGCTGACGGCTCCTTTTGGTATCGATGTAGGTATCGATGCTGACCCCATGTTGTTCAAGAATCCTGGCTCTCCGGCGCGAGATCCGGCTGGCACCCCAGACCCAGACCACGGGATGATAGGGATTATGTGCTGTAAGCCAATCAGCGAGGTAGCGGCTCTTGATCTCATAGAAGGCCCTGTCGCTGTAGATGGGATGAGTTCTGGTCAGCCTCCCCTGTGAATCGTGCCAGTCCAGCACAAGCTCGGGTACCTTGGCAATTTTAACACCCTGGTGGAGCCACCTGAGCCACATCTCGTAATCCTCGGGGAAATCGCCCGACTTGTAAAGCCCGAACTGATCCATGGTTTCCCTTCTCCACATAGCTGTAGGGTTCACAATGGGAGCTTCAATAAACCGCCGGTGAAATATTTCGTCGTAGGTAATCACCGAGTTGCTCCAATCCACGAAACGGCTGAATCCGCCCGTAGTTTCCGGATCACCCACATGTTCCACCAAACCGGCTACGGCTCCATAGTCAGGATGGCTGTCCAGAAACTTACTTTGCAAGCTCAGCCTGTTCGGCCGTGACACATCATCGGCATCCATCCTGGCAATGTATGCTCCTCTGGCAGAGACGCACCCCCGGTTAGAGGCAAACATTACCCCCTGCCTCTTCTCCTCAACCAGTCTGAATCTGGAATCCATATTCACCAGTGAGTGGGCAAGATCACGGCTCCCATCGGTGGAGTTGTTGTCCACCAAAACACACTCCCAATAAGGAAAGTCCTGGCCCAAAATACTTTCAGCAGCACGCCTTAGGGTATTGACCGCATTAAAAAAAGGCAGAACCACTGTTACTTTTGGCAGGGTATTCGTCATAAATCATGTTTCGTTCTGACAAAGATAAACATGTAAATACATCAGCGATATGACCGGAATTATTAATTTCGCACATGAACCATGAGAAATGAATTTCAGCAAAACCACATCCTACGCCATTTCAGTCCTCAGTTTCATGGCCGATCATGATAATGAGAAATACTCGGCAAAGAAACTGCATGAGCTTCTGGAGATCCCCTGGCCCTATTTACGGCAGTTGCTGACAAATCTCTCCAAAAGCGGTTTCATCTACAGTTCCCGGGGGCGAAACGGGGGCTTTCAATTGCTAAAGCCTGCCAATCAGATCATCCTTGCCGAAATTATTGACCAGGTGGAGGGCCTGCATGTGTTGAATAAATGCATCATGGGATTTACTAATTGCCCTTTTAACCACACATGTACCATGCACGAAGTGTGGGATGAGACCCGGAAAAGCATCCTTAATATCCTGAACAACACTACCTTGAATCAACTTGTAGAAGCAGGAAAGAGCAGTTAATTTTTTTGTAATAATATGCTATATTGAGGTTGCATTTTTTTTATCACTAAATTTAAAAAGGAGGTCATATGGTTGATTCTGCCCTGGTCCTGAAAGGACAAACGATTGCTTACACCTGTTACACAATTGTCATCATGCTGGTGATGGCCTGGTTTGCACTTCGTGTAACCAAAACAGGTAAAAGTAAAGTAAAACCAGCTCTGTTTTTCACATTTGTCGGATTTCTTACCCTGCTGGGAGTCTCCCTGCACATCATCACCTACAACACCATTCCCTGGTCTGAGATGGATCTCAAACGCCATGAGATTACCGCCGACAGGTCTTTCGCCATTGAAGTGGCGAACCATGAATTCATCCTTCCATCTGACAAACTGGTGGTGGAGGTGGGTGAGATTGTGGAGTTCGATGTTACTTCGATGGATCTGACCTATGGATTCGGACTATTCCGGGAGGATCAGTCCATGCTCTTCCAAATGCAGGTTGTTCCGGGTCACCGTAACGATATCCTATGGAAATTCCTGCAACCCGGAACCTATACCATCCGGTCGACCGAATACTCAGGGCCAAAAGGAGTGGCCATGGTTGTTGAAAATGCAGTGGTGGTGGTTCCCTCCGGATCCGGCACTGAATAACCCCATTGTTAACCAAAAAATCACACTACATGTCATTTATTTCTACACTCATGAAAGGCGAACAGGGCATTTTCAAAGCTGAATCCCTCACCGCCATGCAGAAGCTATCCCTCAGGTTCGTCGTGGTGGGCCTGGTCTACTATCTCTTTGTACTCATTGAAGGAATGCTCATGCGAATATACGAAGTGGAGCAGATTGCCATGATTTCGAAGGATCAGTTTTTCGCCATCCTGACGGCTCACCCGCTGGTGGGCATCTTCGGATCTACCTACTCTATCGTTATGGGGGCCTTTCTTTTCCTGGTTCCCTTCCTCATGAAAAAGCCTCTCTACAGCATGAAGCTGGCCCACTGGAACTTTTTCCTGGTCACAGCCGGCACATTCATTTTCTGGCTGGCCGGATTTATCTCCCATTACGCTCCACTCTACACCCTTTACTGGCCGCTTCCTGCGGATTTCAGTCAGTTCAGCCCGGTGGGAGGAGCCATCTTTATCCTGGGGATCGCCCTGGTAATGGTGGGTTCAGTATTTTTCATCATTAACGTTTTTAAAACCATTACCTACACTCCTGAAGGCTGGGAAAAACAGCCGGCAGGTAAGTTGTTGGGATCAGCCCTGGGAACAGCCGGAATTGCAAACCTTTTCAAGAAAAAAGAGCATAGGAAAGAGCACCTGGTATCACTACCCGTAGCTGCCATCGCACGGGGAACTGTAGATATGGCCCTGAATGCCGGGATCATCCTCTTCACCGGAGTCCTTATCCTGGTCTATATGGTAGCAGCCATCATGGGATTTGACCTGCAGGAGACTTCCGTCGATGCACTTCTTTATAAAAACTGGTTCTGGTGGGGACTGGACCTGATAGCCGACGGACTGGTGCTGATCTTTGTGGCTGGTACCTGGTACCTTCTGGCCACCATGATCACAGGGAAGAAGCTGTTTATGCAGAATATTGCCAGGGCAGCATTGCTCCTGGAGCTGGTGGTTTCGTGGACCGTCTGGTCACACCACCTACTTTCGGACCAGTCCCAGCCCGGAATCCTGAAGGTTCTGTCGGGTGAGATGGTCACCGCCTTTGAACTGATTACACAGGGACTGGCTTTCTTTATTACACTGGCCACACTCTGGGCAGCACGACCCTTAAAAATGACCAACGAGTTGAAATTCCTACTGGGTGGACTGCTTGGTTTTGCCCTGGCTGTTCCGGCAGGAATCATGCAGGCCGACGTGGGACTGAACCGTATCCTGCACAACACCCAGTGGATCGTTGGACCCCACGTGCATGTGGCTATACTGGTGGGTCTGACCATGACCCTCTATTCGGCCATCTACCTGCTCCTGCCCATTCTCACCAACGGAGCAAAACTTTACAGCCAGAAACTGGCCAATCTCCACTTCTGGTGCCACCTTGTGGGTGGCATTGGCATGGGTGCATTTATGGGAATGGCAGGACTGAAAGGGATGCTCAGGAGAACCCTCTACTTTGAAGGAGAGTTTGACCTCTATATGATTCTTGCCCTGGTCTGCGGGGCACTCCTGCTGGTTGCTTTCCTCGCTTTCTTCATCAACATTGTGATGAGCGTCGGGATCAGGGGAGTGATCGGTATATTCTCCCCGGTAAAGAATAAAAACAAGGACCTGCTTCCTTCCAGCTAAACAGATCAAATCACATACAGAGATCCAGGGGCACTGCTTTTAGAGGCAGTGCCCCTTTTTATTCGGTGGGCCGGTCACGCCGGGTCCTTTTGATATCTCCGCGTATCTTCTTTTGTTTGATCCTCCTCTCCTGGCTCGACCGTGTGGGCCGCGTAGGAGTCCTCTTTTTTGGAGGGATCAGACCCTTTGAAACAAGAGAGAGGAAGCGTACTGTCACATCCTCCTTATTCCTGTATTGTGATCGGTATTTTTCCGATGCAAGAAGCAGTTCTCCCTGGTCTGTCAGACGACGACCTAAAAAGAGCTTCAATCTCGTTTTTTGACTATCATCAAGGCATTTCGAGTTGCCGGGATTCCAGATCAGCTCCACCCTCGATTCGGTCTTATTCACATGCTGCCCGCCCGGTCCGGATGACCTGCTGGTCCGGTAACTCACCTCACCAATTAAACAATCGTTCATGAACTAAAGGTATAAAAGGATGATGAAAATTGGTTATGTGACCGCACCTTCGGGTTCTCGTTCTGACTTTCATATCAGGTGTGGTGAATGAATGGTACGCAGGATGTTTCTGCATTCCCGACTAGAGGGAGTAGCAATGGGCATGGTTGCATACCGATTTTAGCTGAAAAACTCCATGATTTCATCTTCAGAGAGCTCCTTCAGGGGATTATTGGAACTTACAAAGGTATCTGCCAGCTCTCTTTTTCGAATTTGCAAGCGTTGTATCTTCTCCTCGATGGTATCACTTGATATAAACCTGTAAACAAATACACTTTTATCCTGCCCGATCCGGTGTGCCCTGTTCAGCGCCTGCAACTCGGCTGCAGGATTCCACCATGGATCAAGAATAAACACATAGTCTGCCGCTGTCAGGTTCAAGCCAACTCCGCCCGCCTTCATGGAGATAAGAAACAGGGAGCAACTGCTCTTTTTCTGAAAAGTCTGAACTGCCTCCTTCCGCTGCTGCTGTGTCTGGGAACCAGTGAGCCAGGCATAGTTTATCCCTTGTGAATCAAAGTGTTCCCTGAACAGATCCAGGTGCTTTACAAAGGAGGAGAACATCAGTATCTTGTGTCCTTCAGATATAACACTCTCCACGTCACGACACACCTCGGCAAATTTCCCCGAATCGATCCCTTCATGATCCTCAGTCATATCCGGGTGGTTGGCAATCTGCCGCAAGCGGGTCAATGCCTGTAGCACCATAATGGACGAGCTCTCCATCCCCGGTTCTTCCATATTTTCAAGTATGGAGTTCCGGGCAAGGGACTTCTCCTCCTCGTATATCCTCCTCTGAGATTCTGTCATGCTGCAATACCTCACCTGTTCAGAAACCGGGGGCAACTCGCTAGCCACCTCCTGCTTGGTCCGCCGTAAAATAAAAGGCCTGATAAGCTCTTTCAGCTTCTCCTCCCGCTGCTCATCGTTTTTACGTTCGATGGGGTGGACAAAGCCCCTCTTAAAAAAGCTGAGGCTCCCCAGTAAGCCGGGATTCACAAAATTTATCTGTGACCAGAGATCGGTAAGTGAGTTTTCAATGGGGGTTCCGGTTAAAACAATCCTGTGATCGGACTGGAGATCGATAATTGCCTGGTAAAGCTTGGAAGAGGGGTTTTTGATCATCTGACTTTCATCCAGGATCACATAGTGAAAATGGAAGTCAGACAGCTGTTCAATATCCTGACGTACCGTATGGTAGGTAGAGAGGATCACATCGTAATATTCAAAATTGGACAGAGCCCTGTTTCGCTGCATACCCACATGGGCACAAACCTTAAATCCCGGGGCGAAGCGATTACACTCACTCATCCAGTTGTGAAGCAGGGAGGCCGGAACAACCACAAGGGAGGTAGGTTTTCTCCCCTCCTCCGAAAAGATGGAGAGCTGTCCCTGGGTTTTTGGGGCAGAGGGAAGTGGCTGGGGCGGCCCCTCCGTCTCCTTGGATCTTACCAGGACAGCAATGGCCTGCAGGGTCTTTCCCAGTCCCATGTCATCGGCCAGACACCCGCCAAATCCGTTTTGCTGCAGGAAACAAAGCCAGGTAAAACCCTCCTCCTGGTACGAACGCATCTTTGCATTCAATCCTTTCGGGATGAGTACCGAAGGAATGGATTCCGCCTCTTTCAGTTTTTCAAGCCGCTCCAGTGTGTCCGGATGAAACTCCCTGACCGATCCGTCCATCATTGAGAAGTGCTGCTTGTGAATCAGTATTCTCTCCCCTTTCGCCTTTCCAAACTCGAACATAGAGCGGTATCGGGCAAACCACTCATTCGGAAGAATGGCTACCTCTCCGTTGGGGAGCTCAAACTCCCTGGTCCCATTCAGAAGATGATCCTTCAATTGCAAAAAAGGGATGGTATAATCTCCGAAACGAACCACAGCCCTCACATCAAACCAGTCCTCCTTCTCCTCCGACTCCAGTTCAAGGTTGATCTCTCCCAGGTAGTACTCCCCTTTCAGACGATGCCTCAGGGAGATGCCCGATTCAAGCAGATAATGGCCATGCTCGTTTACGAATTGAATGCCTGAATATATATCACTTGCAGTGCCTCTGTTAAAGTTATCATTTAAGTAGAAATTTATATCGTCACGGGATTTCAGACCAAGCTCCTTTACCAGGTTCAACACCTGCTCCTCCCATTGCGGATCGCGCAGAAACCTTTCAAAACTGTGGGAATTCTCCCTCCCTATATAGTTAACAAACCTCCTTATCCTACTGTCTGAGCGAATCACCTGTTGGTTGTACCTGAATTCCAGGATCCATACGGGTGCATTGTTCAATCCCACTTCCAGCACCAGTTCAGCCTGCTTCCTGGCCTCAACATCAATTACCTGAACACCTGTGATTTGCACATTGAAATCGCGGATACTGTTTTTCACGAA
>JAAEOI010000124.1 GCA_024244665.1 Bacteroidota bacterium
ATGACCTATGGGGAACGCCTGGTTTACGTGATCAGCTTCCGCCAGAAAAGTCACATCACCGACCTGATGTTCAGGGGCTCCATATACATCGACCGTGAAAACCTGGCCATCCTGGCAGTGGACTTCGAATTCAACCCTGACCTGATCCACAAGGAACCGGGGGTCTTCCTTGTGAGTAGTTCGCCCCATGTGCATATCAGGCCCACACAGGCAAAATACCATGTGGATTACCGGCCGCTTAACGGAAAGTATCATGTGAGCCAGGTGAGAGCCGAGGTGGAACTGAAGGTAAGGAAACGGCGGCAGTGGATCGGGTCAAAATACCGGATCGCCCTGGAAATGGCTATCACAAATGTGGTTCCCGGGGAACGTACCCGGATAAGTCACTCCGAAAGAGTAAAACCCAACACGATCCTCTCCGACCAACCCTTCGAATTTGATCCAATCTACTGGGGTATATACAACACCATACAGCCGGAATCCACCCTGCAGGAATCCCTCCGGAGTATTGAGCACAACCTCCAGGAGATAAAGCAGCCATGAAAACTGCCCGATATGGAGGATCTGCTTTAAACTGAGTATTCCTCACATTTCTTCCAGTCCTCCTCGAAGTATGTCCTGACCCTGGCCATGCTCTCCGTGGAAATTAATGGTTCATCAGAGAGCCAGCGGGACGGTACCAGGTAGGCAATGTAAAGAGAAAGGTAACGCTCCGGCATCCTGAGAATGTTTTGGATTTTTCTAATCCAGTATATTTTTGAACGGACTGGCTGGTTTCTGTTTTGTTTTTTACTTAGCTGCCTTCTTACCTTTAACTGTTTTTCGTTATAGGAAGTATGTTTTCTTCTTAAACTAATCGACTCTTTATTGAAGTCAGACCCTGTAAAGGCACAGATCTTTCCAATGAATGAGTGCGGATTGTTAAGCAGTTCATCGTGAAACAGAACCAGGGGTTTACTCCTGAATAATTGTTCCAGCATCATGAGCTTTGGATAATAATACAACTCTGCCTTCTTCCACTTCCCCTTATCATTTTCAACATCAATAAATTTATCAAATGACTCAGGATAACCATTTTTTACATTTCTCCTGTACTGGCTGGCAATCCAGGAATCGTGCCTGCGTAAAACAATAATTATTTTGGCCCGGGGGTATTTGGATGCAATTTTACGGGCCTCACTTTCCAATTGTATGTCGAATTCGTTTGAGACCAGGAATTTCTGATCTGATGCATTTGTAATCAGTTTTACATATTTGAAATCCCGATAATTAGTGCGTTGTATATACTTAATCCCCTGCAATTTAGGAAATACTCTGTATTGCAGGTAGGTGGTTCCGGTTTTCCCTAAACCAACATGAAAAAAAACCTGTTTGGGTATAATCTCGTTCATCAGGGCAAAGATATTGAATAGTCTGCTTCCATCACTACGGAAACTGAGTTAATCCTCAATTAAGGCTATTGAAGCTTTGCTCCGGACTGCGGATCCTACATTGAATTGCCTGGAACCGGTATCTATTTCATTACAATCAGGTCAGAAGACCGTGTGACAGTTGAGAAAATAGTCAAACATTAAGCTTACAGAGTATTTTGATCCCCCGATCTTAACAGGTTGGGGTTTTTTCTTACGTTTGAATTTCAGGGTCCCTGTATTACCTTTGTGTTTTCATACCAAAAACATGGAACAGGAGTCAGGCGATAAGATCGGGGAGCTGGTAAGGCAGAAGCTGGATGGGAAGAGCTATTCCGAAATCAGGGCTGATCTGAAGGAGTCGGGGATGCCGCCCGAAGAGATCAGCACACTCCTGAGAGAGGTGGATGAGAAGGTGCTGGAGGAAGCTGTATCGGCAGGAAAGCCTGATAAAGCAAGACAGTTGTACCGGGCAGGTCTGGTACTTGCTGTTGCAGGAATGCTTATTACCATTGCATATAATATCGGACTAATCCTGCAAACCCTTCTTCCACTTGCAGTATATTCAGTTTTTATAGCCGGAATCCTCCTGATGTTCTATGGAAGGATGATGCAACGTCGTCAGCCTGAAAAGGAAAAAGAGGGTCCGGGGCCCATTCGTAAAAAAAGGCCATACAAATAATCCCTTCATTTATGAAAAGGATTTTAACTATGTATTGGAAAATAGTTTAGATGTTGAAGATGAGTTGGTTTTTGATGTCTCCGGGCTGCAAAAAGGGGGCTACTTCATAATCATTACGGACAAAGAAAATGTGCCTCAAACGTAAAGACTAATTGTGATTTGAGTTGCGTCCGGGAAAGATAAGGTAACATGATAGAAGAGATTGTCAAAAAGAGATTCCCCTTTTTTGAATCGGGGCTAAGGGATGCAATCCTGAAAGAAGGTACTTACCGTGAGTTTGCTGCCAGTGAGGAGCTGATTCGCGAGGACCAGTTCATTCGCTCCTTTCCCATTGTCATTTCTGGGCTGATCAAAGTATGCCGGACCGATGATGCCGGCAATGAACTGCTCCTTTACTACCTGCGTCCAGGGGAGGTTTGCACAGTCTCCCTGACCTGCTGTATGGACCGCACCCGGAGCCGAGTCAAGGCATTGACCGAAGAGGAAACAACTGCAATACTTGTTCCGGTAGAGTTGCTCGACAACTGGATGTCAGATTACCAGACCTGGAAGGAGTATGTCATGCGATCCATGCAGAAGCGCTTCGACGAGCTGCTGGATGCAATTGACAGCATCGCTTTCCTGAAAATGGACGAGCGCCTTGAAAAATTTTTCACCGACCGGCACCGAATAACCGGGACAACACTGTTCGAAGGCTCCCACCAGGATGTGGCCCTGGCCATGAACAGCTCCCGGGAAGTCATTTCCCGCCTCTTAAAACAGATGGAAAAAAAGGGAATGGTGGTCCTCTCCAGGGGGCGCATCGATTACTCCCCCTTGTGTGACTGAAGTTATTGTCCAATTCCTCCACCTTATTTATATAGGGGGGGGGCGAACAGAGTGATTGTGCACTGAAACGAATCATCCTGTAATTCTCTAATCTCGGGAAGGGAGTCAGGCCTTACCGCCTTTGGTGAAGGAAAAGCGAAACTGGTAACCGTCTACTCCACTCTCACCTGCTCGTGGTGCACAACGCTGAAGACACATCTGGACAGCCACCATATCTCCTGCCGGGAGATTAATGTGGCTTCATCTGCCTGAAGGTCTGTTGCCCAACACAACAGTCCTTCTTTTTTTTGGCTATATTTGGCGCCTTAAAACAATAAATCATTTTGCGTGAAATACTTCATAATACCAATTGCACTATCAGTCATCCTTCTTTCAGGATGCCAAACAAACAACTTGGAGACCATGAATCCATTCCTTACCGGGTATGATACGCCTTTTGGTGTCCCCCCTTTTGATATTATCGAAAATGATCATTTCCTGCCTGCCTTCAAAGAGGGGATCAGTCAGCAGGAAGCTGAAATAAATGCCATCGTTGCCAACAGTGAAGCACCAAGCTTTGAGAATACCATCACCCCCTACGTCCTTAGCGGAGAGGTACTCCGCAAAGTGGGGGGAGTATTCTACAAGCTCCTCTCTGCAGAGACCAGTGAGGTAATCGACTCCATTGCAAAGGAGCTTGTCCCGCTCACCTCTGCACACAAGAGTAACATGATGCTGAATGATATACTGTTCCTTAAGGTGAAGGCTGTCTATGAGGACCAGGAGGGTATGAACCTGTCAGCTGAACAAACCAGGGTTCTTGAGAAGATCTATCAAAAATTTGAGCGGGGTGGCGCCAACCTTGATGAGGAGGGAAAAGCAAAGATCAGGAAGATAGATGAGAAACTATCTATGCTCACCCTTCAGTTCGGGAACAACATGCTTGCTGAGACTAACGGTTACCAGATGGTCATTGACAAGGAATCCGACCTGGCAGGACTACCCCAATCGGTTCGTATGGCCGCAGCCGATGCAGCTGCCGCAGCAGGAATGGAGGGGAAATGGATCATCACCCTGCACAAGCCGAGCTGGAATCCTTTTCTGCAGTATTCAGAGAAGAGAGAGCTCCGCGAAGAGATCTACAGTGCCATGTTCATGCGTAGCAACAACGGTAATGAGTATGACAACAAGGAGATCATCGGAGAGATCCTCTCCCTGCGCATTGAGCGAGCCAACCTCCTGGGATATGAAACCCATGCCGATTACATGCTGGTTAACCGCATGTCCAAGGAGCCTGCCAATGTTTACGATCTGCTGAAGACCATCTGGGAGCCTGCTCTTGAGAAGGCCGGTAATGAAGCCGCCATGATGCAGAAGATGATTCAAAAAGAGGGGGACAGCTTCAAACTTGAGTCGTGGGACTGGTGGTACTATGCTGAGAAGATCAGGAAAGAGATGTATGATCTGGATGAGGAAGAGCTTCGTCCCTATTTCAGCCTGGAAGCTGTAATGGATGGGCTCTTCAGTGTGGTTAACAATCTCTTCGGATTGACTTTAGAGGAGCGCGCAGACCTCCCCCGTTACCACGACGAGGCGATGTCGTACGAGGTAAAAGAGAGCGACGGATCACACCTGGGCATTATCTATATGGACTTCCACCCAAGGCCCGGTAAGAAGGGTGGTGCGTGGAGCACCTCAATTCGTCAGGCACACATGGAGGATGGGAAATGGGTTGCCCCGGTCCACTTGATAGTAATGAACTTCACCAGGCCCACAGGCAGCAAACCCGCCCTGTTGAGTTTTGATGAGACCCTCACATTCTTTCATGAGTTTGGCCATGCGCTTCATTCCATGCTGACCAAATGTGAGTACCTGACTACATCCGGTACAGCTGTCGCCCAGGATTTTGTTGAACTCCCATCGCAGGTGATGGAGAACTGGGCAGCCCATCCTGATGTGATGAAAAGCTATGCGAAGCATTACGAAAGTGGTGAGATGATTCCCGACGAACTGATTGCAAAACTGGAAGCCACAGGAAAATTCAACCAGGGTTTCACCACTGTTGAATATGTTGCTGCATCACTCCTGGATATGGATTACCATACCCTTAAGAATGCCGACGGACTGGACGTTGAAGCCTTTGAGAAGAAGTCAATGGATCGCATTGGCCTCCATGATGACATTATTCCCCGATATCGTTCCACCTACTTCTCCCATATCTTTGCGGGGGGGTATTCGGCAGGCTACTACAGCTACATCTGGGCTGAGGTGCTTGATAAGGATGCATTCAACGCTTTCCTGGAAAGCAGTCTGTTCGACAGCGAAACCGCATTGTCATTCAGGCAGAACATTCTTGAAAAGGGAGGATCGGTTGAAGAGATGCAAATGTATCTGAACTTCCGCGGACAGGAACCCACCATCAATGCAATGCTGGAGGGAAGAGGTCTGAATAAATAAACAAGCTTTTCTTAATTTTAAGTTTAATAGCTGCGGACACATAAAAATGTCTGCAGCTTTTTTATACACCCTTCCCCTTAATAATGGTAATGGCAGTGTAGAACAGGATTTTCATATCGACGAAGAGAGACCTGTTTTCAATATAGAGGATGTCGAACCTGAGTCGTTTGACCATCTCCTCCACGTTTTCGGCATAACCATATTTAACCTGACCCCATGAAGTAATGCCAGGTTTCACCTTATGAAGGTGTACGTAATGGGGAGCCTGCTCGGTAATCTTCTTAATGAAGTACTCTCTTTCGGGCCGAGGCCCCACCAGTGCCATATCACCCCTCAACACATTAAAAAAGTTGGGGATCTCATCCAGCCTGTGCTTTCGCATGAACTGCCCGAAACGGGTCACACGGGGATCATGCTTCGAGGAGAGCTCAGGCCCGTTTTCTTCAGCATTGTGATACATCGATCGGAACTTATAAATCTGGAACTCTTCTCCATACTTTCCAACGCGGGGCTGCCTATAAAAGACAGGGCCCGGGGATGAGAGTTTAACAGAAATCCCGAGTGCTATAATCAAAGGAGAGAGAATGATCAAAGCAATGACCGAGACAACCACATCCATCAGCTGTTTCACATTTTGCTGCCATGTGGGCATCACATCATGGGTCACCTCCTGAAGGGGGGTTCCGAAAATGGTGGTGCTCTTTACCTTCCCGGTGAGTATATCAGTCATGCTGGGAATTGCACTCACCCTTAAATCGAAAAGGGAAAGCCGGTTCACAATATCTCCGATTTTTCCATGCTCCGATGGCTCCAGGGCAATGATCGCCTCTTCAATGTTCAGGTCACGCAGGATTTGCTCCATGTTCTCATGGCCACCCAGGTGGGCGATGTGATCCTGCAACTGGTAGTGCTCTTTCTGATGTATATTGATAAACCCGAGAATCTCGTGTCCGCTGGACTTCTTCTGGTCCAGGATATCCATATAAACATCTACGGCATTCTCGTTGCTCCCGATCATTACGGTTTTGAACCCAATTTTTCGCTTGTGCACCCTGCTCACGGTACGGCTGGTCAGGATCATCCTGGGAATCATGGTCAGTGTCAGATGCAGCAGGAACAGGGTAAAGAAAAGGCTGTAGTAATTGGTATAATCCACAATGGTATCGTCCAGGATCAGCAGGAAAAAAATCAGCAGAACCCCAAGTAAAGAAGTTGTAAATGTCCTGGTAAAATCATCAAGCCGGGAACGCCTGAAGATATTGTTGTAAAACCCGGTGAAGTAGTAGAAAATAGTCCATGCAAAAGGGAGGCCAATGGCGCCGGCCCAGAAACGGGATCCCAGGGCTATGGGAACATCAATCCCGAAAACCTGGGGTTCAATCTGCAGTTTTCGGAAAATATAAAACATAATCCAGGCCGCGGAAGCAGTAAGGAAATCAAAAAAGACATATTGCAGGCGTTGGTTCCTGTGGTTCTTCATTCAATTACAGACCTCTATAATTTTATAACTGCAATTCGACCAAAATAATTGCATGACTGCCAAAAAAAATGGCTATACATGTTCAATAATATAGACTATATTTATGGTTTCAAAATTGGGGGATGGATAATTTTCGTCATAAAGGACTGAGAAGTAAGCTTATAGAGGGTCTTCGTAAAAAGGGGATCCTCAATGAGGATGTACTGGATGCAATGAGCCTTGTTCCCAGGCATCTCTTCATGGACAGCAGTTTTATCAACTTCTCTTATACGGACAAGGCCTTCCCCATATCGGCCGGACAAACAATTTCTCAACCATACACCGTGGCTTTCCAGACAGAATTACTGGAGGTTAGAAAGCACCTCAAAGTGCTGGAGGTGGGTACGGGGTCGGGGTATCAGACTGCCGTTTTGCTGGAACTGGGGGCCCGGGTATATACCATTGAGCGGCAAAGGCAGCTATTTCTGGAGGCACAGAAAACGCTTTCCCCTCTCAACTATAAGCCCGTCTATTTCTATGGAGACGGTTATGAAGGGGTGCTGGCCTATGCTCCTTACGACAGGATCCTGGTCACAGCAGCCGCACCCGAAATTCCTAAAAAACTTCTGGAGCAGCTTAACACAGGCGGAATCCTCGTGATCCCTGAAGGGGGCTCGGCCGGACAAAAAATGATCAGGATTGAACGGGTATCGGAAAAAGAGTATAAAAAGAGCGAACACGGCTACTTTTCGTTTGTTCCGCTTTTACCGGGAAAAAACAGCTAGGATGATTCAGACAGAAGCAATCGTATTCAATGACTTCCAGGTAAACACACACCTTGTATGGGATGAGACCGGGGATTGCCTGGTGATCGATCCGGCATTCTATTCAGATGAGGAACGGGACTATTTTAAATCGGTCCTCCGGGAAAAAGGATTGAAGGTCACCGGGCAACTCAACACTCACTGTCACGTGGACCATATTCTCGGCGTGGATTTCATGAAATCGGAATTGAACTGCCCGGTGAGGGCGCACCGGGAGGAGTTGAAAATCATCGCGAATGCTCCCCATATGGGCGACATCTTCGGATGGAGTGTTGAGCCCATTGATGTCATTGATGACTTCCTGGAGGAGGAGAAAGATCTTACCGTAGGAAATCACATGCTCAGAATAATACATGTTCCCGGCCACTCCCCCGGGAGCGTGGCAATCTACTCAGAAGAGGGCGGATTTGTGATCACTGGCGATGCACTCTTCCAGGGCAGTATCGGCCGGACCGATTTGCCTGGCGGAGACTACGATACACTGATCAGATCCATCAAGGAAAAATTGCTCACACTGCCCCCCGGAACCACGGTATTCCCGGGACACGGACCCTCCTCAACCATAGGGCATGAGAGGGACGAAAATCCCTTCCTGAAATAGATTAAACAACATCATTTCGCAAATGGATTTTGAAGACCCTTTTAACTATATTTGGGCTTCTGTTCAAATCTTATTTTTCAATATCTCTTTGCATGAAATCAGATAGCTTTCGCCAACGCCACCTTGGCCCGGACAAGACCGAAATCGGAAAAATGCTGCAAAAAATCGGTAGCGGTTCCCTGGACGAACTGGTGGAGAAAACCATCCCAGCCTCCATCTTTAACAAACAGGCCCTGAACCTTCCGGAAGAGACCGACGAGCACTCCTACCTGCAGAGAATGAGGGAGATTGCTGCAAAAAACAGGCTCTTCAAATCCTATATAGGACTTGGCTACTATAACACCCTGCTCCCATCGGCAATTCAGAGAAACATCCTTGAAAATCCTAACTGGTATACTTCCTATACCCCTTATCAGGCTGAGATCTCCCAGGGCCGGCTGGAAGCCCTGCTTAATTTCCAGACCATGGTGATGGATCTCACCGGGATGGAGATTGCCAATGCATCCCTCCTGGATGAAGCCACTGCCGCCTCAGAGGCGATGATCATGCTCTACAACGCCCGCAGCAGGGCTGTAGTGAAAGCGGAAAAAAAGAGCTTCTTTGTTGACGAGAATATCTTCCCGCAGACAAAAGCCGTACTGGTTACCCGCTCCCGGCCCCTCGGCATCGAACTCATATTCGGAAGCTACGCGGATGCACCCCTGAACGACAACATGTTTGGCTGCCTGTTACAATACCCTGCGGCAGACGGAGCCATAAGGGATTACAGCGGTATTACCAAAGCTGCCCACGAAAAAGAGATCTCAGTGGCAGTTGCTGCCGATCTCATGAGTCTGGTCCTGATCACCCCTCCCGGTGAATGGGATGCAGATGTGGTAGTGGGTTCCACACAACGTTTCGGGATCCCCATGTTCTATGGTGGACCCCATGCTGCCTATTTTGCCACAAAGGAATCCTTCAAAAGGAGTATGCCGGGAAGGATCATCGGGATATCCATCGATGTGAATGAAAAACCGGCCCTGAGAATGGCCCTTCAGACCAGGGAACAGCACATCAAGAGAGAACGGGCCACCTCCAACATTTGTACTGCACAGGCATTGCTGGCAAGCATGGCCGGTATGTACGGGGTATATCATGGACCTGATGGACTGCAAAGGATCGCTTCGAATATCCACTCCGGGGCAGCATACATGGCCTCACAACTGAAGAAGCTGGGATACCGGGTGATCCATGAGAACTACTTTGATACCCTCCTGGTGGAGATCCCCGGATCGGTAAATACCGAAGCCATTCGTGAACTTGCTGTTGAGAAGGAGATCAACCTCCACTACCACGATGAAAAACTGCTTCAGTTCTCCACCGATGAATCGACTCGCGAAGAGGAGCTTAATGAGCTCCTGGAAATTTTCTCTGTTGTTGTCAAAAAATCGGTTCAGTACCAGGATTCCATCAAGTCTGTCACCGCATTTGACGATACTTTTGCTCGAAAATCGGATATCCTGACCCAGGATGTTTTCCACAAATACAGGTCTGAAACCGACCTGATGCGTTATATCAGGATGCTTGAGAAAAAGGATATCTCCCTGACCCAGTCGATGATCTCCCTGGGCTCCTGTACCATGAAACTCAATGCGGCCACCCAGTTGATGCCAGTGAGCTGGCCCGAATTTGCCTCACTGCACCCCTTTGTGCCTATCAACCAGACTGAAGGAACACACCAGTTGATCAACGAACTTGAAGCCGGCCTGAAAGAGATCACCGGTTTTGAGACCATTTCTTTCCAGTCCAATTCTGGAGCTTCCGGCGAATATGCCGGATTGATGGTGATCCAGGCCTACCACGAGAGTCGGGGGGATGCTCATCGCAACATCGTTTTAATTCCCGCCTCGGCACATGGCACCAACCCTGCCAGTGCAGTGATGGCAGGGCTCACAGTAAAGGTGGTCAATTGCGACGATCGCGGCAACATTGATACAGCCCATCTGAAGGAGCTTGCTGAAATCCATAAGGATGAACTCTCTTCCATCATGATCACTTACCCCTCGACGCACGGGGTATTTGAGGACAACATTCGTGAGATCATCGATATTGTACATGAGAACGGTGGACAGGTATACATGGACGGGGCCAACATGAATGCCCAGGTTGGTCTGACCAGCCCGGCATTTATCGGGGCCGATGTGTGCCACCTCAACCTGCACAAGACCTTTGCCATACCACATGGCGGAGGCGGACCCGGCGTGGGCCCCATCGGGGTAGCCAACCACCTGGTTGAGTTCCTCCCCACCCACCCCCTGGTAGAAACCGGCGGGATTAATGGAATCAGCGCAGTGGCTGCAGCCCCTTACGGAAGCGCAGGAGTATTGGGCATCTCCCATAGCTATATCAAAATGCTCGGGGCTGCCGGCCTCACCGAATCCACCCGCATTGCTATTCTGAATGCAAACTATGTGGCCGCCTCCCTGAAGGATCACTATGATATCCTCTATCGCGGAACCGAAGGTTTCGTGGCACATGAGATGATCCTCGATTGCAGGAAATTTAAAACCATGGCAGATATTACTGAGGCGGATATTGCCAAAAGGCTTATGGATTACGGCTTCCATGCCCCCACTCTCTCCTTCCCGGTACACGGTACACTGATGATGGAACCCACCGAAAGCGAATCAAAAGCTGAGCTTGACCGTTTCATCCAGGCCATGATCGATATCCATAGAAATATCATGGAGATTGCCGAAGGTAAACAGGAAGTCGAAGGAAGTGTGTTGCGCAATGCTCCACACACCGCCGAAATACTCCTGGCTGAAAACTGGGACAGAGGATATTCACGAGAGCAGGCGGCTTTCCCCCTGCCGTGGGTAAGGGAGAACAAGTTCTGGCCCCCGGTGAGCCGTATTAATGACGTGTATGGCGACCGTAACCTGGTCTGCTCCTGTGAACCTCTGGAGTCTTACAGGGAATAACTACAAAAGGTCCCTGAGCACTGACTTTACTCCGGCATCCAGGTCCAGGGTAAAGTACTCTCACATTCCCGGCAGGGTTGAAAACTATCATTGCTGGTCACCTATGTTTTTACAACAGATCCTTTAAACACAGTCAACTTTCCCTTCGCACCGTTAGCGCTGGTAACAGCCAGAATTCTAAACTGGAAAAAACAGAGGTTGGAAATCCGGACAGAATTGATCTTTCCAACATCAATCTTGGATACCGCATCATCGCCCTGATGTTTATCGCTGCTATTTCACCTGGTATCTCAATTTACTATTCAAGGAGACAAAAAAGCAGGACACTGATCTCTATCCAGCTAAAGATCTCTCCAGCCTCAGCGAGGTGATGAGCCTCATGCAAAAAGCCCTGGTCAGCCTCGAGCAAAAGACTAGGCCTCAGCCCCGCTCTTCTCCTTCGATTTCGACTTCACCTCCGTTTTTGGCTCCTCTCCGCTATTCCGTTGGGAGAGAAACAGGAAGTTGTCACAGATAATCTCTGTACTGTAGTGCTTGATCCCCTCCTTATCGTCCCACGAATTGGTTGATATCTTCCCCTCAACGTAGAGGGCATCCCCTTTGTCCACATGCTGCTTTACAATTTCAGCCGCTTTGTTCCACACGACGATCCTGTGCCATTCGGTCCGCCTTACCTCCTCCCCCTCCTTATCCTTCCAGACTTCATTGGTTGCCAGCGGAAAATTGGCCACAAAAGCCTCCCCGTCACGTTCTGTTACCCTTGGTACCTCACCCACGTTTCCGACGAGGGTCACCCTGTTTACTCCGTATTTCATAATGCTTAAGATTTGGTTACAGGGGTTAATGTGATGAAGGGTGGGGATATCGGTTAGTTAGGTCTGGACGATGAGTGATTCTGTTGGTCAGGGTGTATATATTCATTAATTTTGGAGTACTAAATCCAACTGGTGTTTATATTCACTTGTTGGTAATAGTAAGAAGAAATGCGAATAGGAATACTAATTATTATCTTATTTATTGTTCTTCCATTTGAAATTAATGGTCAAGAGAAAGAATGGATTTTAAATAAGGATTCCATTTATACCTCAACTACTTCAAAGCATTTTAAATTATACTCTGTACATGGTCATATCTCAACTAAAATTCAGAAAAAAATTCTAGATGAAAGAGAATTAGCTTATAAGCAGATATCCGATTTTTTAGGAATTAATATAAATATAGAAATTAATATTTTTCTTTTCCAGAATGGGCAATTAAAGTATGATGTGACTGGTCACGAAGGTTATGGGTGGGGATTTGATAATAATATAGTGGAAGTCTATAATGACTCAATTAAAGTTGACCCTTACCATGAGTTAGTCCATATTTTAGGATATACCCTGTCAAAACCCCCAGCATTAATAGATGAAGGATTGGCAGTTTACCTGTCTCAAATATATGGCGATAAACCATTTTCAAAACTACTAGGTTATCCTTTACAAAGCATTAATGAAATCCTCACTCTGTTACTTGAAAAGG
>JAAEOI010000125.1 GCA_024244665.1 Bacteroidota bacterium
ACAGTGAGCCAGTTAATGATATTCGGATTATAATCCTTCGTGAAATTACAGATTTTTATCAGGTTTGGAAGTTCGAATTCCCTGAATATGGATATGGGCAGTACAGCTGGAGAGCAGGATGGATCAAACATTATAATACAATCTACGCCCGCATTGAGGAGAGATTTGATGAAGGCAAGAGCCACCTCAGTTGTATAATTCAGCAGTTCCCTGAAATGATCAGGTTCATCAACGATCATATAGAGCATCTTTTCAATATCCATGATCCGGGAGGCAATTGTCAGAGGCGCAAGAGCATGCGCTACGATCGGCACCTGGCCACCCAGGTTTTCTTTCAAAATTCCAACAGCCTTTAGCACTTCTGGCATTCTGCCGCTTACATTGGGATCAGGCACTGGCAACCGGGATAAATCACTAATTGAATGCATGGCCGGTTGTTTTACATACGGATAATTGTTCTCCGGAAATTCCAGTTCACAACCAATAGCTTCTGCTTCAACACACAAATCGGCA
>JAAEOI010000126.1 GCA_024244665.1 Bacteroidota bacterium
GCAAAATGAAATAGTATTCTAAGGATACTTGGGGAAGCTACCATGCAATACCCCAAAGGTCAACTCCCTAACCTAGAGTCGAAAGATAAAGGGGACACATAGCCGGGGAGATGAAAGCGGAGATCGGACTAAATAGGCTGTCGTCTAGGCGGCTCCGCGAGACCTGACCAATATGGTGAAAGCTGGATTGCTTGAACTTTAATATCCAGGGGATTAATTTTATTCCAGAGGGAAAGCCTACCAGAAGGTAGTTGGCGGGGTAATGGCCCACCAAGCTGGACGGCATTGTTGATGACCCTTTGCCTGAATAGTAGGGATGAATTGTCGCCTCGTCATCCTGAAAAGTAAGAGGAGATTGTCAAGTGGCTCCTCCAAATGGTAGCTGTTCAGGACATTCTGCAACGAGCAGAAGTAAGGATATAAGTGGAGCACCTACGTTGGTCTATGACGTTTCTTTTGTACGGAATGCGGGATGGCCTACGGGACGCGAGTCCTACGGTCACGGAGTCCCAATAGTAGTCGATGGGGTTACGTCCATCCAGGGAGACGGTAACGCCGTTCACAGGGCAAAGTGGGATAGGCGGGTAAGTTGATATGGCGGAAGGCTTAGGTGAGTCGAAATGCCACCGTTTGACGCTGACCAATATATCAACAGGAGGAAGAGTCGTAAGATGATTCCAGACC
>JAAEOI010000127.1 GCA_024244665.1 Bacteroidota bacterium
CGAATGGGAGCCAAATTTGCATCTGGTTCCCATTCCACTCGTTAGCTACCGTAGTCGCTAAGTTGCGCCAAGCTACGGTTATTTTGCTGGAAGACAAGACCGAAGTCCTGAATTCCCTCTTGCCATCCGACGAATCGGATAACTTGCACGTTTGCTATCCGAAGATAGTTTCCCGTGCTCAACTGCTAACAACTTCCTCCGCGTTTTCAGGTACTCTACGGTTTCCGTTTTGAATCTCCTGATTTGCCTGTTACAGCGCATCAGGTACTCCAGTCAACAGTCCGGTCCGAAAACCGGCGGGACAGTTTCAATACCTGTTTATCTGTCCTAGTGACTCTGTTCATGCATCCGGGTTGCCCCGTTTGCTTGTGATTTTCATCATTTAAAGAACTGAGTGGCCTTTTATCGCTCACTTGGTAATACCAAATGTATGAGCTAATCGGGATCGAACCAAATAAAACAAGTCGAAGAATTTCACATTGAATGAACAGGCTTTATTAACAATTAGTTGATAACCTTCAGAACAGGGTGCCGGGCTCCTGGGAATCAAAAGGTTTGATTATGGCGGGATCAGAAGGATCTGCATCATTCTTTGAAATTGAGTGTGATATTGTGTGCGCATACATCTCATTTTCATCCAGCGGAAGGAGTAGTTGCCGGGCCTTGTGTAGCGAAATATCTCCAGTAATCCACTCCTTCTCACCACCGGGTGTAAGGATCACAGGCATTCGTTTCTTTGTATTGTGGATCCTCTCCATCAAGGGATTAGCCCCGGTGGTAATAATCGAACATGAGTGGATGGTTTGACCTTCATCCGGATCATGCCAGCTGTCATATAAGCCCGCAAAGGCAAAGGGAGCGTTATTTTTAAGCCTTATGTACCAGGGGATTTTCGCCCCCATGACATGCTGCCATTCAAAGAAACCATGTGCCAGCACCAAGCAACGACCTCTCAGTAAGGGCTCCCTGAAAGAGGGCTTCTCATGCAGGGATTCTGCCCTGGCATTGTAAGTGCCCTTCCTGATCTTTTCTGCCTTTTGACGGTCCTTTGCCCAGGAAGGGATCAATCCCCACTGCATGAGCCTCGCTTTGTCAGTACCATTACCGGCAATTACCGGTATTGAGGGATTGCTGAAAGCCCTGTAGAAATAGTTGAAATCAAAATCGTACAGCGCCGATGTATCCACAGAAAATCTCTTTTCAATGGATTTCCTGGTAAGATGGACTTCAATTGTAAAGCACATAGGTAGTTAGTAAATGGTAATTGGTAAAAGTCATTTGGATAAATGGGCAAAGGGGTTAGTAAGGTTAGTAGTTTTTTAATGAGGTAAGTTAAACAATATGGAAAGATGATTTGTTTAGAATTCATATATGAAAGGAATGAAACAAAAATCTGAGACTTTTCCCTGTTTTCCATTAAGCGTATTTCTCTTCCCCGGGGAGGATATGCCCCTCAGGATTTTTGAGCCCCGGTACCTGCAACTGATTGAAGATGCACGAAGCTCCGGGATCACCTTTGTAATTCCTTTTGTAATTAACCAGGAGATCCAGGAGTTTGGTTGTGAGGTTGGTCTTAAGGAGATTGTTGCCGAGAATCCTGGTGGCAGGATGGTGGTAAAGGTTGAGTCCCTCGCCATTGTACAGATCATCAGTTACTGCAAGCAGTTTGATGGAAAGCTCTACCCAGGAGGAACTATCAGGAAGATGCCCGGCTCTGAACCACTGGAGAGCAGGGAGCTGAAAGGACTGGTCAGGAATTATACCGATACATTTGATAAGGACTTTCTCAGCTGCAGCGATGATACCCATATTACCCGGCAGGATGTCATGAAGGCACTGAATCTTCCTTCTGATGATAAATATCACTTTGTTTGCCTGCCGGATGGAATACAGAAAGAGGGATACCTAACGGGACAGCTCAGGTACCTGAATATGATCCGCCGCCAGGAGACAATGCTGGGTAATGATTTCGGACAAAACTAGCTTCTACCCTCCTTCCCCTGCATATTCATTTTCAACCGGTCAAGGTCCTGCTTTAATGTGGCCACGGTTCTTACAAGCTGGTTTTCGGGAATAATCGGCTCGGGGATCTCGTGGCTGATGAAATGAATGAACCTCCAGATCTCCCGGATCCCTCCCACCGCGATCTCATATGGCTCATACAAGGGATTCAGTGAGTAGAGCATGAGCTTCCCCTCATCCCCTATCCTGTTTTCAACAATTTTGAAGACAATCCCGTCATTTACCGTCAGGATCACGCAGGCCTCCCCTGTTTTCAGGGTATTCCAGTCCAGCACGTACTCCCCGGTTACCCATGCCTTTTCAGGGATGGGAAGCATGGAGTCTCCCTGTAACTGGAAAGTCCTGTACTTTTTCTCCTCTGAGAGGAAAGGAAGCTGAAAGACCTGCAGATCACTGATATACTCCGGATCGGAAAAACCATTGGTATATCCTGCCTGAGCCTTCACCGGAACCAGTTCAATATTCTCCCGGTTTTCGTTGTTAACCGTTGATGCCAGCACCCTCAGGTTGCCACCGCGCAAAAAAACATCCTCACCATGCTCCAGCTGCCGGAGCTGTGTTTCACTCAGTTTTGAAAGGTCCACCTTCAGCAGTGTGTCCACCGCAATCTGGTAAAAATCAGCAAAAAGAAGCAGCACCTCTACCCCCGGTTGTGCTACCCTGTTCTCGTAACCGCTCAGGGTGGAACGTTTCATCTGCAGCTGTTCTGCCACCTCATCCTGTGTGCGTTTCCTGCGCTTGCGCAGAAGCTTGATGTTTGAATCAAAATACATGTTAAA
>JAAEOI010000128.1 GCA_024244665.1 Bacteroidota bacterium
GTCTCTGTCTGAACTTTCACCACCCGGGTATGTTCACAGCCAGGCAGTGTTCTCAGAAACTTCAGCATCTTGAATAAAGCCTTTCGCCCCTTAATATTGGTCATGGAATGGGTTTCGGAAGTGGTAGAATCCGCTCCGAAAACATGGCCGCTGAAGGTATACCCATTGCTGTTAAGCACTCCCCTGATGCTGCGGAAATCTCTCCTGACCATATCCCCTTTTTTCAACTCTTCACTATAGAGCTGTTCAAGTTGGTCCATGTCCAGTTGAGACTTGTCGTAGCCTTCCAGCTTAAATAACAGGGTGCCGGGTTGGGTCACAGCCTCCCTTAGCACATCAAATCCGGCCATGGATGTGACCAGTGCATTACCTGTACAATCAATAATCTGATTGCAGGTTATCTGTGTGTGGGTCCCTTTTCCCACCGTCTCCACAAGCCACTTGTCCTTCTTGAATCTGATTTTATAAGGAGTCTCGTAATACCTCAGTTCCACACCTGCTTCCAGGCATTTGTCTTCGGCCAGAAGGGTGTACAGCGGGCCATTAATCAATACCTGGTGTTTGGGATGACTTCTGCCATGAGGGATTGAATAATTGGGCAATTCATCGTCATTAAGGGCCACACATTCCCGTACCAGCTCCCATCCGATTCCTCCAATGACCTGCTTCCCCCAGGCATGAAAAATCCCTGGAAACGACACACCCCCTGTGGTGATGGTACCTCCCAGCTGACTTCCAAATTCAAGCAGGACTGTCTTCGCCCCGGCTCTCGCTGCCTGGATGGCGGCCACTGTGCCTGCGGTGCCTCCTCCCACCACCAGGATGTCGGTGCTAATCTGCTTATGTTGGGTCTCATAGGGTTCCACCAATTTTTCTCCCCTGCCTATTGATGGTGCAGACACACCCAGAGACAATGCCCCCATGGATTTGAGCATGGTCCTTCTCTCGATCTTTTTCATTTCAGTTTTATTTTTGCAGACAGCCTGTTAAAGCCTGTTTTCAATGTGGAACAGAGAGTGGCAGATCCAGCCACGCCAGACCCACATCTCTTTTCATATGGCTTGTGCTGGTTCCACCAGGGGAATCGTAAAACAGAGCCAGGCGTTGACCTATTTTAACAAGAGACGGCAGCCCGATGCACTTATCTGACCATATACAATTCTGACCATCTAAAACGACAGCTTTATTCTCCGGATCCCACTGGTTCAGGTCCTTGCTCCAGTAAACCCAAATGGCATCGGTGTATTCTCCTTCATCGATGCCAATGTGGTTGGTAAACAGGAACCAGGTCGCAATGCTCTCCTCGTAGTACAAGGTGGAGTTCTCGATCTGCTCTTCGATGGGTACCATGGGTTGCATGTCGGGAACCCAGGGGCCATCCAGGTCCTTTGTCCTCGCAATACCCAGGGTGCGCTGAGGGGATGGATTTCCTGGCTTATCAGTGGTAGCACTGAAGAACTGAAGATACTCATCTCCGTTTTTGACGACCATACCCGGACTGGCGGTGATGGAATAGTAGGTGTTTGGACTGGTTCGGAAAGGGACCACATCCTTTTGTTTGATCCATGGACCTGCCGCACTTTTTCCTTTGGCCTTCATGGTGAGATAGGGAAAAGAGGGAACCAGATCGGGCGGAGGCGACACATTGGGTGTTCCCAGGTAGAACATGTGCCACTCCTGTCCATCAAAATAGGTAACACCGTAGGAGGCAGACTTCGAGTCCTCTTCATCCGGTTCACCGAAATCGAGGATCGGACCTTTTTTTTCCCAGCTCAGAAGATCCTTACTTACGGCCTGAGAACAGAGCCATCCATCAGGCCCTGCCGCATCGTAGTGCAGGTAGTAGGTGCCATCGGACTCGAAAACCCACACATCGCGGGCGCCAAGTAGATCGCATTGGTCCGGACCATCCCCGTACCTGAGTACAATTCCATGGTCCTTTGCATCCATTCTCAATGTGGCCTCCGGTCTTCCGTCGCGATACACACTGCCTTCCTGAGTCTTATTCTCTCCTGATTGTGCTATAAGTGATGCTGTTACAGCAAACACACTCAGCACTATACTCACTCTTTTAATCCACATAAATAGGTCCTTTCTTACTTATTTTCTTACCTAATCACCTCAATGCTCACCGGGCCCATCAGGCCGGATAGGGTAAGTGCTTCTCCCTTCTTCAAATCAGCTACGGTATAGGTGGTGAAGCGCTCCTTTTCAGGAAGGTCCATATCCCCCACCATGCGGTTCCTCCAGACATTCACCACTTCTACCTCCAGATGGTTCTTTCCGGCTACAGCCAAATCTTTTGCACTCACGCGATAGGGTGCCATCCAACTTACACCCAGATCGGTTCCATTGAGTTTAACACGGGCCATCACACCCACTTCTCCCAGGTTCAGAAAGAGGTCCCCTTCCGGAATCTCCTCCAGTGTAAATTCCGTTGTATAAGTGGCTGTTCCGGAATAATACTTCATCCTCCAGTCGGACGACTCACTCCAGCTGGAGAGGTTTGAAAACTTCACAGGATCAGCTGGACCGAAATCCTTGTTCTCAAACTCCACTACCCATTCGCTATTAATGGAGGCTACAAATTCGGGCTTTGGTGAGTTTTCTCCATATCCTGCCCCGGTCTTCTCATTGCTACCCGAAGAAAAGACAATAAAGCAACTTTCATGCTTCTGCATTTCTATTGGAATTGTGGTTCTGGATCCATCATCTGTGTAGTCATTGAGTCTGCGGATCTCTCCGGTGACTGCATCCCACAATTGAGGCTGTTGTCCGGATACCCTGAATGAAGGCTCAAAACTCAATACATCATCTCCCTGATTGGTCAGGAAGTAGATCTCCATACCCGGCATGGTGCGATGGGTCCATAAAAACGGTGCATCAGCGGGATAGACCAGGTCACCCGGTATCTGGATATAATCAAGCGCATCCTGAAGACCCATGCCATCCAGCACATAACCCTCTCCTACAGTATTCTCAAGCTTTCCACCTGAATGAGATTCGCCCCACATGCGGTTGGCAATATCCAGGATATCCTTGTCGCATTGAGGATAGTTTTGAAGGCTTGGCGACTTGAGTACTTTGCCTCCGAGGATTGTTCCGCCTGCCTGAACCAACTCCTCCATTTTAGCCAGGACATTGGGCCTCATATTTGAATTATCGGGCAGAACAAGAATGGAGTAGGTCAAGCCGTCTGGCAGAACAAATTTGCCATCTTCAACAGACAGTCTATCGAGGATCACCTCTGCATTGATGTAGTCATAGGAGTATCCCACAGGAAGTTCCGGATCTTTGGTCCCGGTCATTTTAGGCACATCTTCTCCGATAAAGTAGAGCACATCAGCTGCATATTTTCCCTGCTGTAGCAGGTGCTGACAGCGTCTTGTGTAATCCACCCAAGACGATCCCTGGTCAAACCAGGTATTCAGACGGTTAAACTCGGTGGAGAACCAGGCATTGATCCCGGGAGCCTCTTCGCGTGGCTGCTGAATATAAAGGTGATAAACGTAATGGTTAATTCCTTCTGTCCAGCTCCAGTCACCCCGCTTTTTCAACTGGGCCGGATGGCGCTTATAGGATTGCTGTCCCGCAGTAAAAGCTTCTGCTGAGGTAATGGGCTTACCGTACATGTGTGCCGCAGAGGATCCTGACTTGCACTCTATATCGCCCAGGCTTCCTTCGTTCCAGAACTCGCCGCCTACCAGGTCACTCTGACCTCCATACATCAGGAATTCACCGGGATATCCCCAGTGCCCGTAAGGCTCCAGCCAGGTCTTAAGTCCATATTCATTGGCCACTTCACGCAATCCTCCCACATATTCGTAGGCCACATCATCGGCTACGGAACGACGAAGGTCCCAGAGGAAGCGATCCGACTTCTCCACGCTACCCACCACACGGCCAGAAATTACTGGCAGGTATTTAACCGGATCATATCCAAACTTCTTCTGGAACTTTGCAGCATACCCATCGGTCCAGTTCTGTGAACCCATCTCATAACTGTCGGCGATCAGGTATTTCAGAGCCGGCCGGCTCTCTTCAGGAATCCTTTTAATGATCTCGGCCATGTATTGTTCGAAGTGGAACCGGGCCAGCTCAGCACTGGCTTTGTCCAACTCATAACCTTTACCCTGTGGGGCAGCCGGTGAATTTTTTGTCCCTGTAGGTGTCATTCCAATCCGCAATACGGTCCATTCTCCCTCAGGCGCATCTTCCACGGTCAATAAACCGTTGGCATCCATCCGATCGCTAATGTCATGTACCTCTGAAATTAAGCTGTTCCGATCTGTAATGGCTTCCTGGGAATCCCACAGGTAGGTATTGAACTCGGGGAAAGGTGTGGGGTGCATTTTTCCCAGTGATTTTTCGATGTAGTTTTCCAGCAACTGTGCTTCGGTGATCAGTATCTCTGCAAAACCGGCTGCAGGTAAAACACCTTTATCCAGTAAAGCCGGGTCCCCGCTCACACTGCTTGTGTTGTTAATCAGCAGTCTGAATTGCTTCGCTTCCGTTTCCGGAATAGAAAGGGATACAGGTCCATGGGTTACCGGTCCCACATTCACTCCCGTGTTGCTTCGGTCAAATACAAATGATTTGATGGTTTTATAACTTCCATCCACGCTGGCCTGCAGCTCCACATCACATCTGAATGCATAGCCTGCAGGGCTAAGCAAAATGCTACGTGCAGTCACGGCCTCAGCGGCTGAGAGATCTATCACATATTCTTTCTCAGTATCCGTAAAAATTGAGTTCCGCTTTACAATATAATTATCTTCGGAAGCAATTTTCTGAAATCCAAGCACATAGGTATCCTGGAATTCCTCCGCTGGTTTTGGAAGCTTAACAGAAACGGTACCGCCTCCCTGAACGGTTGTTTCGGAGTAAACCAGGTGACGCATGGCCTTGTCATGGGTAACCCAGGGACCGCCACTCTGGCTCCATCCGGGACAGTTAAACATACCAATATCTATACCAATTCGATGGCCCTCATTAACAACATGAACCATGGCATCCCACCACTCGTCGCTGAACAGGGGTACAGGACCATCTACTTCATCGGGATTGATGTTCCCAATCAGAACGGCCCCAAGGCCAAATTCCTTCATGGCCTCCAGGTCCTTGGTGATGCCCTCTTTGGAGATATCATCCCCTATCCAGTAATAATAGCACCAGGGTTTATTGGTATCAGCCGGGGTGATAAATCCCTCCTGGATATTATCATAAACCTCCTGAGATATCTGTACCGGGCGGGTACAGAATGAAAAGGCCAGGGCTATTGTTAGCAAGATAGAGAGCCTGAAAATGCTTCCTGTGTAAATTGATTTCCGTTTTATCATCTTCATTTGCTTAAAATTTAGTAATACATGTCAAATATAGCCTTCGGACCACACATTTCAATTGCCAATATGAGATTTCTTCACTGAATCGAGTTCCAACTATTCCATAAGGTATTTCGCTTACCTGATCGGTACTATCCGCATAATGATCAACGAATGAGGGGGTAGGCGGGTAATTCCTTTTTCAAAGACAATTTCAAGCTCCTGAGGTGAAACCCGTTCAGGATGCTCTATGTCGTTAAAGGAGTCGGGCGAATCGCCGGTGAGAACCGTAGCAGGAAATTTACCATCAAGCAGCTTATCACCCATAGTAACCCTGCAGCTTACAGGGTCGGAAGGATGCCGGTTTACCAGGGAAATGGCCCAGGTCTCTCCCCCCTCATCCACGGTAGCCAATGCTTCCACCACTGCCACTGAATCATCCTCATGGATAAGTTTAGCCGAAAGGGTCTCCACTTCTGCCACCCGGTCCTCAAGCAGGCTGCTATACATGGCCATGGTGTGAAAATGGGTGCGTTTGACAATCCCCTGCGGATGGACATAAAGCGGTCCCCGTGTATTCACCAGTGGGGCAATGTTTGCCATGGCCACATCGTCTGAGTGTCGAAGGCAAGCATTGAAGAAGGAAGCCGCGAAGAGGGCATCTGCCATGGTGTACTGGCTGTTAAGGTCGTTCCCTTTGATTCTTCTTTGCACGAGATCGAGTATTTCAGGATCTTCATACTCATCCACGTGATCCCGCGGAAATCCCGGGTGCTGCCAGGCACGCAGGTTCCATTCGTCAAAGGCAATTTTAAGCTGATCCCTCATGCCGGATTCCTCAAGCGACTCAATCACGAGCTCAATATAAGCCTCCGGATATTCCGATTTCAAAATGGCAGTCAGATAGTCATATTCGGGCAGTTCATTGGCCCGGGCCAACCAGTAGTTATGCACTGAGATGTAGTCCAGGTACTGACCAGCAGTTTCCAGGAGAAAGGGCGATACCTTAAACCCGGTTTTCTTCATCCCTCCCTGTGATCCGGAACAGGTGGTTTGAATACGGGGATCGATCTCCTTCATGATCTTTGCCGCTTCACGGACCCGTTGAATATAGGCCGTATCATAACGTTCATTCCCCACACTCCAGAATTTTACATGGAAAGGCTCCGGATGGCCATTCTCTTTACGCAATTCAGCATATTTCCCTTCGGTGGCATTGCAATACTCCACCCAGGCGGCCATCTCCTTCACATCCGCCAGTCCATTGTGGCAGATATATGGTTCTGCGCCAAGGCGGCTGCAAAGCGCTATGAATTCATGGGTTCCAAAAGTGTTGGGCTCAATCACTCCCCAGCGGGGATCGCCATAGCCTTCCCGTTGGGGGCCCACCCCCTTCTGCCAGTGATAACAGTCCACGAAACATCCTCCGGGCCAGCGAATTACCGGCACCTTAAGCTCCTTTAATGCCTCTATTACATCCAGTCGGAAACCCTCTTCATCGGCAAGTGGCGACCCGGGCTCAAAAAAGCCACCATAGATTTGCCTTCCGAAATGCTCTATGAAGCCGCCGAAGATCATTGAATCATAAGGTTTTGCCACCCGATCCATATGGATACTAACCGTCGCCTGCATCTTTTCTTGCTGCTGATCTGCACGGGAGCATCCCGGGGCAAGCAGTATAATTGCAAGGGGAAGCAAAGAAATCCTGTTCATCAAACTTCCTTTTACATGAAGAATTAGTCAGCTGAAAGATACCCCGGAATGTTTTGAGGATCAATGCACAGAATGTGCTTCAATTTGCACTTTCTGATCCTTCAATTCATGTAATGTCAACGATCAGCGCTTTGACTGTCCTGTTCTTTGCTGCAATTATTTATTACTAAATGCCTTCAACATCTTTCCATTCTCCCACGTGAGGTTCCAGATCCTGGTTTGCACAAAAGTATCCATGGTCCAGTACCCGCTTCCTTTGAATCCAAAATCGAGAGCAGCTGCTTCCAGCTCTTTTACAAAAACGATGGCCTCATCCATGGTGGCTTCATCCTCTATAAAAGAACCAAACTCCCCCATGAGGATGGGCTTGCTTTTCATTAACTTCTTTGCTTCAGGTGTGGTTAGCTTCATGTTTTCAGCAAAGTGCATGAATACATCCTTACCCGTACCTTCCGCTCCCCAGCGGTACACATGAAAATCCAGGAAATCGATGTCCGTGTTCAGCAGCTCCACAGCCGTCATGGGAAAACGCTTGTCCTTATTACCTTCTATGGTTCTGATGCCTTTGGAATTATCATAGGTTTTACCAACGGCTCCCATGGAAAAAGTCCCCTCACCAACGGGCAGACCAGGAGCATTTGCCTCAACTGCCTCCTTCATCTTTGCATAGTAATTCTGGATGGCGGCATTGGCCAGTGCACGGCGCTGCTCATCATCCGCCATATCATAGCTGCTTCCATCCATAAAGGTGTAAGTGCCAGAAAGCTGGTTAAACGGGGCTTCATAACTGTGAAAGGCAAACTCATTCTGCATGGTCAGGCCAAGCAGGGAATGGATCAGTCCAGGTTCTGTATCCTTGATGTACTGAAGGAACAATTCCATGTAGTGCTGCTTGGCTTTGATACCGTCTTCCGAGAAAAGGAGGATCTGTTTGGAGGCCCCTTTGGAGAGCTTTTTGAAATAGTCATTATCCATCATTTCGTTCTCTGTAAAGCAGGGCATCACATAGATGCCATACTTCCGGGCCCGGGTCAGGAAGTCCAGGAAATTTTCCATATAAGGGACAGAAAGCCCCTGAGTGTCTGAAGGGCCGGACATGCCCCTGATGTTTGTTATCCCGGATCGCCGTCCGCCCGTTTTCACAAAAACCCGTATCATGTTATATCCATTGGATTTGAGTATCCGCATCAGGATCTCACTTCGGTGGGGATCGTAGAACTGTATCCGGTCTCCCATATTTACCTTATGCACCTGGGATCTTTGGGGATTACTGTTTACATATTCTGACAGTTTCACATGGGTCTGGCTGGCAATAATATCCGGCTCAAAAGTGTCATGATCGGCCAGGCGAATCCCGCAAAAGTTTACGCCCTTTGCAATAAATTCCTTTCCGCTTTGGACACCGACAAACTTCGCATTCCCGCCCCTTTGCTTTTCAATGAGGATTCTTTCCGGTGCATCAGCATACAAATGGCTGTAATCTTCATGGAGCACCACCTGTATCGCTTCCGAACTTTCACCTTTTTTGTCCACAGCATATACAGATAAGGTTTTATGCCCCTTAAAATGCGTAACATCCAAACTATTAAGAGGGTAACTGAGCTCCGCCACCATGGCTCCCTGTTGATCCCTTATGATGGCCCTGTCATAGGATTCATAATCAGGCCGCCATTCAAAATGCAGGATATCCCTACCTTCTTCGTTGATCACATCGGCAAAATATACCGGAAACACCTGGGCACTGGTGTAAACATGCATGACAATGCATGTCATAAGGATAAGCGTTCTTTTTAACATTTTTTTTCAGTATTTAGTCACTATTTCTTTACAAACTGTTTTACCACGACTCCGTCGTTTGTAGCGACCTGGAGAAAATACATACCGCTTTCAAGTGCTGAAGTATTTACAGCTGCCCCAGTACCTAAAGGAGCGGCGTTGTCTATCATCAGGGTTCCGCTAACGGAATATACTTTGATTGATACGAACTCAGAGACAGAAGAAATATGCAACTCCTCTTCAACGGGATTGGGATAGATCCCAATGGCTCCCGTTTCGCTGACCTGGCCCGTTCCGGTGGGCTCCTCTGGTTCCTCCGGCTCCTCTGGCTCCTCTGGTTCCTCCGGCTCCTCTGGTTCCTCCGGCTCCTCAATGGTTGTTACGGTGATCCCCCTAACTTCCAGTCCCCCGTTGAGTAATAAAATCCTCCCGACAGGTGTATATCCATAGGACCAGATCTCATCCACAAACAATTCGGTCCACTGCTCATCTGAATCCTCCTTATACATCACAGTAAGGATCTTCTGTCTCGGATAGAAGTAAATTCTGAAATTGTATTGTTGGGACAATTCATATCCGCCTGAAGCCACCAATCCACCCGGGGGTTGATGTTCTCCGTTGAACAGGATAATATTTCCATTCAAAAATCTCAACCAGGTTTGAAAATAATCGTCCTGATGTGGGTCTCCCAGTGGCGGTTTCACATAGAAATCAGAACCATTGATAAGGGGGATCAAATCAAATTCCAGGAGAAATGCCGTAGTCATGGGTGTGAAATCATAACGGATGATTTCAACTAAAGAGACTGTTTTGGAAATATCATCATTATAAACAGTCACCCGACCTAATGCACCTTCAAATCCTTCAGCAATGACCACATAGTTGTATGTTCCAAAATCTTTGCCGGCAAATACTACGGTCCCAGTGCTATCAGTGGTGAGGGTGTCTCCCTCCAGAATGACAGATGCCCCTGCCAGGGGATCGCTTTTATCATCTATTGAGAAAGAAACGGAGTAAATTCTGCTTGTTTTGATATTTGAAAGCGAGAGATTGCTTTGCGGTAAAACGATTCTGCCAACAGGAGTATATCCATACGCCCAACCGACATCATCAAACAAAACTGTCCAATCCATATCTGTATCTTTTTTGTACAATACGGTTTGTTTCATGGAGCCTGAATCCATGTATATCCTGAAGTTATAAGGCTGGTTTAATGCATAGCCTCCATCGGCAATTAATCCGGACTGGAAATTGCCATTGAAAAGGGTAATGTCACCCCCTCCGAACAGGAGTTGCATCTGATAAAAATCATCCTGGTGAGGGTCACCCTTTGGGGGTTTAATGTAAAAATCAGACCCGTTGTCATAAGCAATCGCGTCAAATTCCAGGACAAAATCGTCCATCATTTCTGGAAAGGCATAGTTGGTGTTCCCATCAAGTGAAATTGTATCAGAGAGATTACCATCAACAAATACGCTGCTGCTGGTTTGTCCAGATCCATCTGCTGCAACAGTGTAGTTGTATGATCCGGCCGTTTTGCCGGCGAAGAGTACATTTCCTGAAGCATCCGAATAAAGCGTGTCTCCATCCAGGATAACAGCTGCTCCTTCCTGGGCATTTTCACCATCATTTACCATGAAGGCAAGTGAATAGATATCACTCGTCCTGATATTGGAAAGCGAGAGATTTTCCTGGGGCAATACGATCCTGCCAAGCGGGGTATAGCCATAGGCCCATGATACCTCATCAAACAACACACTCCATTCTGTTCCTGCTTCAGCTTTGAACATTATCCTTTGGCTCATTGCGCTTGAATCCATATATATCCTGAACTTGTAGCCTTGATTTACCGCATAAGTATCTACAGCAACCAGGCCGGCAGGTGCAGGGTACTCCTGGTTGAACAGGACGATTTCACCCTCTTCAAATTTTAACCATAATTGGGAATAATCGTCCTGATGCAGGTCACCAAGGGGTGGCATAATATAGAAATCGGAAGCATTGGCAGGAAGTACAGCATCGAATTCCAGTAGAAAATCATCGTTGATTGGCCGAGGGAAGTTTAAATCAGGAGCTTCCATGATCGCTCCGTTTTTCCACATCATGTTCCACAACCTGGTCTGTTCAAATGTGTTGATGGTCCAGAAGCAGCTTCCTTTGAAACCATATTCCAGGGCTGCCTCCCGAAGCTCCCTGGTAAAATCCAGGGCCTCCCCTATGCTTGATTCATTCTCTTTGAAAGAACCATACTCGCCCATCATCACAGGCTTGCTTTGCATCAATACCTCGCATTCGGGGGTAAAGAGTTTCATGTTATCGGCAAAGTGGTTAAACACATCTGCTCCGGTACCGCTTACTCCCCATCTGTAAATATGGAAATCCAGGAAATCCAGATCGGTATTAAGCAACTCAAGGGCTGTCATCGGGAATCGTAAATCATTAACTCCGACAATTGGACGAATTCCCATAGAATTATCGTAGGTTTTACCAACGGCACCCAAGGCAAAGGTGCCTTCGCCCATGAGCAATCCGGGTGCATGCGTATTGATTGCCTCTTTCATTGCAGCATAATAATTCTGAATGGCGGCATTGGCAAGGGCACGCCTTGCGTCATCATCCGTCATATCATAGCTATTCCCATCAACAAAAGTGTAGGAGCCTGAAAGCTGATCAAAAGGAGCTTCATCGCTGTGAAAGGCAAATTCATTTTGCATGGTAAGCGCAAACAGGGTAGAGATCAGATCTGGGTTTACATCCTTGATATATTCCAGGAATAACTCAATATAATGTTGCTTGGCCTGTATTCCAGCTTCCGAAAAAAGGATGGCCTGCCTGTCAGCCCCTCCGGAGAGCTCTTTGAAATAGTTATTGTCCATCATTTCATTCTCGGTGAAGCAGGGCATCACATAGATCCCATAGCGTTGGGCACGGATCAGGAAGTCAATGAAATTATCCATGTACGGCACACTAAGGCCCTCTGTATCACTGGGGCCTGACATCCCCCTGATATTACTGAAAGCCGATCCCCTTCCGCCTGTTTTTATGAAAACACGCACCAGGTTATAGCCATGGCTCTTTAATGTCCTCATAAGCACCTCGGTCCGGTACGGATCGTAAAAAGGGATGGTATCTCCGGCTATAAGATCGTGTCCGGCAAAATGTGGATTGTTCTCCAGCTGCTGAATGCGATTGGCGTGGTAGGATGTAGCGATGAGATCGGGTTCAAATGTATCATGGTCACCCACCCGGATACCACAGAAGTTCACACCTTTTGCAATGAACTCTTCCCCGCTGCCTGACTTGATAAATGATGCTTTCCCACCTGTCTGCTGATCCACAATAATTTGCTCTGCTACCGAAGCGTGATGATAGAGGCCGTTGTAGTCCGCTTCCAGATCAACATGCACAGAATCTGACATCTCACCGTCTGAACCCACAGCAGTTATATACAAATGCTTCTGTTCCCCCATGTTTATAATATTGAAGGCGGTTCCGGGATAGTCCACTTCCCCCAGGGTGTTACCCCCGGCATCGCTGATGATCGCTTTATCATAGGTCTCATAATCGGATCGCCACTCAAAATGGAGAATCTCCTTATTCCCTTCCCGGATCACATCAGCAAAATAAATCGGGTATATTTGTGCGCTGCTGTAGTTGCCCATAGTAAGGGCTACGAGGCATATCAATAAGACTTTTTTCATATTGTATTTATAGTAAACTCATATTTACCTGCATCCAGTATAATAGCTGTGTTAAAATCCAGAACCTCGTCCTGGCCTTTCAACCTTACCTGTTTTACAGAGGCATCAGGATGGAGTTCAGCCGTGCTGTTGGGAGGAATTACCACGGTATAACTCACCTCTTTGCCTTCCCTTTTCCACTCCGTAACAATATCCCCGTATGGCCCTTTGTGAGTGACTTTTATATCCTTCAATCCGGCTACAAAATGAGGCTTCAGGATGATGTTCTTAAATCCAGGCCTGCTTTCATCGATGTTAATCCCGCCAAGGGCTTTGTAATACCAGGCACCAATTTCCCCGAACATAATATGATTCAGCGAGAAGTCACCATCTGTCGCCAGACCCCAGGCCTCATAAAGGGTTGTGGCCCCGTTGGCGACCCAGTAACCCCAGGATGGATATTCTTCGGATGACACCAGAGTATAGGCCAGATCGGCGTACCCGTTCTGACTTAAGGCATTGAGAATGGTTTTTGATCCCAGGAGGCCAACATCCAGTTTTGAATCATTCTCTACTATTGATTGAGCAAGATTTGCCGCGACCTGTGGAATATTTCCCTCCGGAACGACTCCTCTGAATAGAGCCATACTCATTTCGGTTTGCGTACCTGATGCGTAGATGCTCTTCTCGGAATCAAAATATTTATTGTTGATAGCAGATTTTATCTCCTCTGACAGGCCCTTGTACGCCAGGACATCTTCCTCATTACCAAGTAATTTCGCAACCTTTGAAAGGATTAGTGCATCGGTATAGTAAAAGATGGACGAGGTGAATTCCAGATTAGATTCTGACTTAATGGGGATCCAATCGCCCAGGCCCCAATCCGTAAGACCCTCTATCGCAACACTCTCTATTTTGTTGACATAGCGCTTCATACTTTCGTAATTCTCTTCCAGAATGCGTCTGTCGCCATAAAACTTGTATACATTCCAGGGAACCAGCACCATGGAACTTGTCCAGTCCGGACCATTGGCCCAGGTGTATCCCCAACCGGATGTGGGGATAATGGCCGGAAGTGTCCCATCGCCCTGTTGCTCATCGCGGTGGTCGTCCATCCATTTTTCGTAAACCATAATACCGTCATAGTTGAACAGGCCGGTTTCTATGGCAATGTGGCCGTCACCTGTCCACCCGTTTTTTTCGCGATGCGGACAATCGGTTGGGTAGCCAAACAAATTGGACAGATACGCTTTGTTGGTTGCATCCCAGATTTTACCA